>NZ_CP049258.1:600000-962500 GCF_011046735.1 Nordella sp. HKS 07
CTCTGCCATAGCCGCCGCCAAGGCGTCGAAAGCGCGCGGAGCTTCGTGATCGGCCATGTCCATGAAAGCATCGGGGCCTGCCGGACGGCGATCCGGACAGGCCCCTGAGAAAGTAGTCGGCGAGCAGCACGACGGTCCTCTCGATACCAACTCTAAATCGCCGACGCAAGTCTCCGATTGCCACGCAGACAAGCATCGGAAGGACGACGTGTAGTGAACACTCTCTTCCGACCGCCCCGCCAGAAGCTCGAACCGATGACGCGCAGGTATCCGTGTCCCACCTGCCCGCTGAATGACGACTTTATCAAGCGCTGCATGCTCGGACCGACCAAGAAGCAGGCGCCCGAGCTGCGGACATATGTGACGCCGCGCTCGACGATCGACGCATTCTGGTACGTCGCGCGAACTTATGACCGTGCATATGTCAATCGCTGGCTTGCCGATCATCCTCTTGACCGTAGTTACTTACTGAAGCTTTGGCGCGAGAGGCAAAGGCGGGCGCCATGACGATCAACCTTCGCCAGTATCAGATTGAAGTCATCGACGAACTGCGAGCGGCAGTAGCGAATGGATCGAAACGCACCCTTCTCGTCGCGCCGACCGGTGCCGGAAAAACCGTCATTGCATCGGCCATAATTGCCGGGGCCGTTGCGAAAGGCAAACGTGTCCTGATGGTGGCGCACCGTCGCGAGCTTATCGACCAAGCTTGCCGAAAGCTCGACGACGCCGGAATCAAATCGGGCACCATCCTTGCCGGTGATTTTCGCCGCGATGACGATGCGCCGGTCCAGGTCGGCAGCATCCAGACCATTCATGCCCGCGCCATCCGAGGCGAGCGCATGATCCTTCCGAGAGCCGATCTGCTCATCGTTGATGAAGCACACCGAGTTCGCACGTCGTTGTATCAGCAACTGCTCGACGCCTATCCCCATGCCAAAGTTGTCGGATTGACAGCGACGCCGTGTCGGTCTGACGGGCGAGGTTTGGGTAACGTGTTCAACGAGATGGTTCAGTGCCCGTCCGTTCAGGAGTTGATCGACCTCGGGCATCTTGTGAAAACCATCGTCTATGCGCCTGAGACGCCAGACCTCAAGGGCGTCAAGATCAAGCGCGGCGACTATGCGGAAGATCAGCTTGCCGAGCGCATGGACAAACCGAAGCTCGTCGGGGATATCGTCTCGCATTGGCATCGACTGGCGGCTGGGCGGAAGACGGTTGTCTTCGCGACGTCGATCGCGCACTCCAAGCACATCGCGGACGAGTTCAACAGGGCGGGCGTGGCTGCTGCCCACATTGATGGAGCTACGCCGAATGCAGAGCGCTCGGAGATTCTCGCCCAGTTATCCAGTGGTCAATTGAAGGTCGTCTCGAATTGCGCTGTTTTGATCGAAGGATGGGATCAGCCGCACGTTTCCTGCTGCGTCTTGGCCCGGCCGACGAAGCACATGGGTACCTACCGGCAGATGGTCGGCAGAGTCCTTCGCCCAGTCCCCGGCAAGGACCATGCGCTTGTCCTGGATCATGCCGGAAACACGTTTGAGCATGGTCGCGTCGAGGACCGCGTCGAGTGGACGCTCGATGCGGATCAGCGGGCGGAGAACTCTGCGCACAGAAGCAGACGGCAGGAGGGCTCGCGATCGAGGCTCGTAAGCTGCCAAAAGTGTAGCGCAGTCAGAGTGGCTGGCGAGCCCTGCCCGCAATGCGGCTGGCTTCCTAAGAGGCGGGGCGAAGCGGTCGATGTCGAAGATGGCGAGTTGGCACGCGTCGACAAGAAGGGCAAGGTCCATCCGCGCGATTGGTCGGCCTTCGAAAAGGACCGCTTCCTCGCGGAGCTGATCTGGCTCGCGAACGAGCACGGCTACAACCCCATCTGGCCGAGGTGCCAGTTTAAAAACCGTATCGGCCATTGGCCCAACAATAATCCTATGCCGGTCGAGCCGAGAGCCGAGACGAGAGCCTGGATCAGGTCACGCATTATCGCTTGGGCCAAATCGAAAGGCAGGGCGGCGTGACCACGAGCCGCAAATGGGCCGCCGTGCACCGTGTCCGGCTCGGGCACGTCCGCAGGCTTTTGAAATATCGCTATCGTGGCCCCACGGTGCCCGACGACGACGCCGGACGGGAGGACTTACGCACCCTCCTTCACGTCAAGGCCGTCTGTCACCCTCCCGGGCCTGACCGGGTGCGGAAACTCATCAACGAGATCGAGCTCACGGCGCCATGGAAAGACACTAACGCGGCCCAGAAGCTCGCCGATGAGATTGCGGAGAAGCCGCTGACCCTCAAGGCCGATACTCTCGGTAGGATGCTCCGCATGGATTGGGTCACCCGCGTTGGGCTTCGGCTGTGGCAGATCGGCCCCGAAGACCTTGATGCCGAAGCGCGCAAGCAACAGCGAAAGCGTCGGGACCGCGAGCGTAAGGGAGACGCTCGCCGGGATCAGGGCCGAAAGCCACGCGCCGAATATGAAGGCAAATCTCTGTCACGTCTCAAGCCTTGGGAAGCAGAGGGCATATCGCGAGCGTCGTGGTACCGCAGGCAGAACCGTGAACCGGTGGCACAGGTGTGTCCGCAGACCAATGGATCGATGAGACAAGTGTGTCCGCAAAGTACCTTTCTTAATCCAGTGGACACACCTGTCTCACGGCACGAAGGGGGCTCGGGAAAACACCGAGGTGATGTCTCCAGTGTACATCATCCTGAGTCAGGGAGACGGCGGTGACCAACAGGCAAGCGCTAGAGCGCAAAGCCCCGATGGTAAACGGACACACCTGTCTCACGGCCAATGTCCCGCCTGGCTCGATGCCGACCTTTACTGACCTCAATGCCTTTCCCGGCCGGAAACCCGCCTGCGATCGCCGACGAGTTGGAGACGGCCCCACGATGACGCCGCCTGATGGAGGGGGGACTCGAAAGTCTGCAAGGTGGCGCTGAAGCGGACCCCCGAGGCCGTCATAGAGAGATTTTTTTCACCGCGTCAAAATGTTGGGACACGACCAGTTTGTGTGGCGTTCTGGTGTCAGGTTTTTTTACGCTATGCAAGACAGGTGGAACTATCCCAATGGTTGATTCCGCTATCGCTGATCAACTGCCTGGCTTGGTCGGTCCACTGCCTTGGATAGTCGAAAAGGTCGTCGGTTCGATTCCGACGGGCTCCACCACTCACTCCTTGATATTATCGGGCTTTCGATAAGGATACGAACTTACCCGATATTTCCGCGACTTAGCGCTCAAATGCGGGAGCGATTGCGTCTCTGTCAGTCTCTGTGTCGTCCGGCACGCTCGATGTTTGCGGAAAATCTCTAACGCCAGAAAAGTGTTTCCGAGATTCGCTACACTGCTTGCGTGGAGACCAGTTCGACTGCGCGAAGAGACCGGTTCGTATGTCGCTCAAAAGCTCAGTCGTTTGCCAGGCGCAGAACAAGTCGAGTCTTATCCAAACAGATTGTCCGCCGGGGATGACCACCGCAATGGCGCAATCAGAGCGCGACTGAAGATCAGGCGATTCCGAGAAGGCGTCGTTGCTCAGCCCAGTCCAAAGGAAGCTCCGTCAGGCGGGTAAGGCCGAGACCGCGTGGCAGACGTCCCTCGATCGCTGCAGCGACGATGTCCGACGCCAGAAAGGCGAGAGATAGGGTGTGCCTGACAGTTCTTTCGCTGCAGCCCTCCCTCAGGGCTAGAGTTCCTGTGTCCGCCACTTTGCCACCAATCAGCTCGTCGAGCCAGACAATCGCTTTGTGAATTGCCTTCAACAGGCGAGTACGATTCTCAATCTTCATGGGCTGTTGGGCCGCGGCATCACTTCCCTGCGGCACCAGCAAGTCGCGTTTGCGGGTCGTCGGAGGGGGTGGTGCCCAGGGGATGGTAATAATCTCGGCCGTGCTGGCTCCATCGGTCGTATTGATCGCGACATCGAGGGTTCCGTTACGGATCACGACTTGGCCCAAGTACCTTTCGACCAGATCCCGGTCTTCCATTCCACCCTCGCCGGACACTTTGTCTCTGAGGGCGGTGAGAACTGCTTTCTCGATTTCGTTTGCCGGAAGACGCGGAACCGATCCAGCCTGTCCCCTTTGACCCTGGACGAGGGCAGTCGACACATAATAGCGATAGCGGACTCCCTTTTGATCGCATAGGTCGGTGACATCCGATTATTCCGGTCATCGAAGAACTTTCCGGTCAGAAGTGCCTCCGAGGCGAGACGATCTTCCCGGCGGACCTGTAGATTGTGCGAAAGCCGGGCCTGAACCGTATCGAAGAGAACAGGGTCAATAATAGGCTGGTGCTCTCCCTTGTAACTCTGCCCCTGGTGATTGATCTCGCCGAGATAGACCCGGTTACGCAGGATGTGATTGAGGGGGCCATTGGTCAGAGGACCGCCTCCCACGGTGCGCCCGGACGACAAGGTTCTCACTCTGGTAATAATACCCTTCTCGCGCAAATCCTTTTGCAGGGCGGGGAGCGAGCCAAGCTCCAGATAGCGAGCGAAGATCAGCTTGACGGTCGCCGCCTCTCCATCATCTACAATCAGGTGCTTGTTCTCGACCCGGTAACCAAGCGGGACGACCCCTCCCACCCACAGGCCCTTTTTCTTTGAGGCGGCTATCTTGTCACGGATTCTTTCGCCCGTAACCTCCCGCTCGAACTGCGCGAAGGAGAGAAGGACATTGAGGGTGAGGCGTCCCATTGATGTGGTCGTGTTGAAGGACTGGGTCACCGATACGAAAGAGACCCCATGGCCGTCGAACAATTCCACGAGCTTTGCAAAGTCGGCCAGCGCACGGGTCAGCCGATCCACTTTATAGACAACGACGATATCGATCCTTCTGGCCCGGATGTCGTCGAGTAACTGCTGCACAGCAGGCCGCTCCAGCGAACCACCCGAGTATCCTCCATCATCATAAGTTCTTGAGAGGGCCTTCCAGCCTTCCGAAGCTTGGCTTTTTATGTAGGCCGAACAGGCCTCTCTTTGTGCATCGAGAGAGTTGAAGTCTTGCTCCAATCCCTGGTCGCTCGAGACGCGCGTATAGATCGCACAGCGCGCGGCAACGCGTTCAGATGGCTTGGTCATTTCTGGGAAGCCTTCCGATCCAGACCGAAGAATCGACGACCGTTCCATTTGGTGCCGGTGATAGCGAAGGCGGTCTCGGACAGGCTGCTATACCCGACCAGGCGAAGCCATTCTCCAGAACCATAACCCTGTGCAGCTCGCCGCCATGCTCCCTGATGAGAACGCTGCCGGGCCGAAGCCCGGAAGCATTTGATGGAGACAGGCCTCCTGCCAGGACCTTGTTGAGGGTGACGCGAAGAGAGCGGTGCGGGTCACCTGACACTTTCGCCTGAATACGGTAATGCAGCAGGCGCTGGAAGAGGGTGCGTGGAAGATGCGTTGGCACGTTCCTACCAAACCTCACGCGCCAGAGACGATGGAGCTCGGCATCTTCAAGCGAAGAGAGTTGGCCGAAATCGATCGCCGAGACCAATTGTTCAACGTTCTCTAGAATTTTTTGCATCTGGCCTCTCCGCTACTTGATCGAGTAACGGCGGTCTGAGCCTGGGGCCTTCTCTGACGACAGAGACAGTCCGAGCTTTTTGCGGACGTGGCCGGCCAGAAAACCTCGGACCGAATGGAGTTGCCAGCCCGCAGCTTTGGCAAGTTCATCGATGGTTGCCCCTCCGGGGCGGGCCAGCAGCTTTAGGAGGCCGTCAGTCTTGGTGAGAGAGGGTCCCCCAGATTTGCGGCTTAGGGACTTGGTTTTGGATTGATGGCGCGTGAACTTGGGCATCGTGGTGCATCCTAGTTAGCGCTGGCCATTCCAGCGCTTGCACCACCTCGAGCCCGGGATCGACCGGGCTTGGAGTTAATCAGGGTACCTTTACCGCCTCTTATCCATGCTTGCTGTGCCGCGGAAGTCCAGCGAAATATCACCGCCGGTTCTGAGGCTAACCGCATCATCTCTCTCCGCCAGTTTCATGTTATAAATAGTTGTTTTTGTTTATATTTTTTTATGCGCCTCTTTTTTCGTCCTAGGCTCCGTCCTAGTTTCGGCGTTCAGTGTGAAGCGTCTGTCGGATAGGCTCTCACCGTTTTCGCTCCCGGCAGTCGAGTAGTCCGCAGGCCGTCGTTGTGGATACTGGCGAGCGGCTTTCGTCCTCTTCGCTGCTGGGAGGCAATTGGCTGCATAGTGCTCAAGACGCGCCGTGCGTCTGCGTCCCTTCAATGAAACTTTACCTGATGGGAAATCGTTGGGCATCACATGACGTGGATCAATTTAATCACCGCGGGTGGGATGCTCGCTTGCCTAGCGCTGGCACCACCCGCTGCAGCAAAGAGCATGTGGAACGCGGACAAGCTCTACGCCGAATGCAGTCGGTCGAGCGCTCGCTGTGCATCGTATCTTGCCGCAGTTGTTGATACAGCAAATGAGGCTGCGGTGATTGCCACGGAAAAGTTGGTGATCTGCCTCCCTCCAAGAGCGAAGGTGGGAAGGCTTGGGAAGGTTGTTCTGAAGGAATTGGAGGCGCGACCACAGGCTCGCACAGGCTCGGCTGCTTCCGTTGCTTTGAGGGCTCTGAAGAGGAAATGGCCCTGCCCCAAACAGTTTTGAGTGGGACGGTAGAGCATCTGGGCCAGCTGCCGCCCGACGCTCGACTCCATGGCCATGAGCCGATGCCGTAGTCGCTGATACCGCTCAGCGCTTGTTCTCAGATAGCCGCTCTATCTCCGCGAGACGGATCAGCCGTTGCTTCCTGTTATTCCATGAGTGTCTTCTGGGCGTAGGTCGTGTCAGCGACTGCCGCAGTCAGGAAGCAATAAGTCGCTCCTGTGGGTCAATCTGATTGTCGGCGCGGTCCGCGTCTTTTCTGCTCTCCAAAAGGGTCTTGTGCATACGAGTGCTTTAGTGAGGCCCAGGTTTGGATCAGGGGCGGCCGAGGTACCGGAGGTCGCGCCGCGCCGCTCCCCTGTCGATCCCCTCCTCGCATTTTTCGTCAGAATTTTGGCCGCCAGTGATGTGGTTGGCTATGCTATGATCGACACGCCTTCAGGAAGGGAACAGGCGGGCAGTCGTGGCCCATAGGTATTTCAATCCAGAGCGCATGGCCGAGCTTTCTCGGGTCTTTGTTGAGCTGCGTACTCATTTGGCCGACCGGTGTATCAGCGATAACGCAACGCTCGAAACCATAGCGCACCGTATCATTTATCTCGCGGGCTGTGGCCGAAGTCCGGCCGAAATACTTGCAGAGATGCTGCGGCGCGACGCGACTTCAAAGGCGTAGGTCGGCTGGGGTTAGCGGGGCCGCCCGACGCCCTTCGGCAGCTTCACGTCTTGGTCCCTGCGATGTGACGCGTCATGCGGCCCAAGTCGACGTCTCTCGCCCTGATCCGTGCAATTTCTTCGAGTCTCGCGCCGGTCAGCGCCGCGATCATGCTCGCGTCATAGACGTCACCGCATAGGCCAAAGAGCGTCTCGATCTCCTCGTCAGAGAACGCCCGCTTCTTCTCGCCCGGTCTCTTTGGGTCAGCCTTCGGCCTAAACCGCGATCAATGATTGAACCTTCCTAGGCGAGCCCTTCGTCCTCCATCCAATCCCAATACCCGGGCAGCGCCGTCAACGGTAATCCTTTTCCCCAAAACTCCATATCCTACCAATTGCCCTACCAAAGGCCCACCTCCGGTTCCCCGAGGCGGGCATGGTCAATGGCGGTTAGTAGTCCATGCCGCCGCCAGGCTGCATCGCCGGTGCCGTTTCCTTTTTCGGCTTCTCGGCGATCATCGCTTCGGTGGTCACGAGCAACCCCGCAACCGAGGCAGCGTCCTGCAGGGCGGTGCGCACCACTTTCACCGGATCGATGACCCCTTGCGCATAGAGATCGCCGAATTCCCCAGTTTGTGCGTTCCAGCCGAAGCCTAAAGCGCTATTTTCACGGAGCTTTCCGATAATGATGGAGCCCTCGGCCCCGGCATTCTCCGCAATCAGGCGCGCCGGCGCCTCAATGGCGCGGCGAACGACCTCGACTCCATACTTCTGGTCAGCGTTATCAGTCGTAACCTTATCAAGGGCCTTGGCAGCACGTAGCAGCGCCACGCCTCCACCAGGCAGAACGCCCTCTTCAACAGCCGCGCGCGTGGCGTGCATCGCGTCGTCAACACGGTCCTTTCGCTCCTTGACCTCGACCTCGGTCGAGCCGCCGACACGGATCACCGCCACACCTCCGGCAAGCTTCGCCAGCCGTTCCTGCAGCTTCTCGCGGTCGTAGTCCGAAGTCGTTTCCTCGATCTGCGCCTTGATCTGATTGACGCGGGCGTCAATATCGCGTTTTGCACCCGCGCCATCGACGATGGTCGTGTTCTCCTTCTCTATGGTCACCGTCTTGGCCCGCCCGAGCATGTCGATTGTGACATTCTCGAGCTTGATGCCGAGATCCTCGGAGATGGCGGTTCCACCTGTGAGGATGGCAATATCCTCGAGCATGGCCTTGCGGCGATCGCCGAAGCCCGGCGCCTTGACCGCGGCCACCTTGAGGCCGCCACGCAGCTTGTTGACCACGAGTGCCGCCAGAGCTTCGCCTTCGATGTCTTCCGCGATGACGAGCAGTGGCTTGCCCGACTGCACGACAGCTTCCAGCAGCGGGAGCATGGGCTGGAGACTGCCGAGCTTTTTCTCGTGAATCAGGAGATAAGGGTCCTCCAATTCAACCCGCATCTTGTCCGGATTGGTGATGAAGTAGGGCGAGACATAGCCGCGGTCGAACTGCATGCCTTCCACGACTTCCAGCTCGGTTACCGCGGTCTTGGCTTCCTCGACCGTGATCACGCCCTCATTGCCGACCTTCTGCATCGCCTCGGCAAGAAATCGTCCGATTTCGGCATCGCCATTGGCCGAAATTGTACCGACCTGGGCGATCTCGTCGTTCTTAGTCACCTTGCGAGCATTGGCCTTGAGCTCCGCCACGACGGCGTCGACGGCCTTGTCGATGCCACGCTTCAAATCCATTGGGTTCATGCCTGAGGCCACGGCCTTGGCACCCTCCTTGACGATCGCCTGGGCGAGCACCGTTGCCGTCGTGGTGCCGTCGCCGGCGGTGTCACTGGTTTTCGATGCGACTTCTCGCACCATCTGGGCGCCCATATTCTCGAACTTGTCTTCGAGTTCGATTTCCTTCGCCACCGTCACACCGTCCTTGGTGACGCGCGGCGCGCCGAAAGATTTATCGATGACGACATTGCGGCCCTTGGGACCTAGGGTTACCTTCACGGCGTTGGCGAGAATGTCGACGCCGCGCAGCATCCGCTCGCGCGCATCGCTATGAAATTTGACTTCCTTGGCAGCCATTTGATCACTCCTTCTTTAGGCAGCTTCTTCTTTAGGCAGCTTCATTGACTGGGTGCGATTAGTGCCAGGTCAGGCCGCACGCTTTACGGGGGCCTTCTCCTCGATCACACCCATGACGTCGCTCTCCTTCAGGATGAGCAGCTCTTCGCCATCGAGCTTGATCTCAGTGCCGGACCATTTGCCGAAAAGGATGCGGTCCCCCTTCTTGACATCGAGCGGCTGAAGCGCGCCCTTGTCGTCGCGCCCACCGGGGCCGACGGCCAGGACCTCGCCTTCCTGCGGCTTCTCTTTTGCGGTGTCCGGGATGATGATGCCGCCTGCCGTTTTCTCATCGGCGTCGATGCGGCGGACCAGGATACGGTCATGCAATGGACGGAACGTCATATCGTTCTCCTCGTTGGACAAACAGATTTTTGAGAGGTTCCACCGCCCAGCCCGCGGGGGCCACAGCGGGGTCCGCGATACCTCATGGGCATCGCGTGCAATACGAGCTAATTTGCCCCCGCGTGATTTCAAGAGGTCTGGCGAAAAATTTTAGCACTCACCCATTGAGTCGGCCAGCAAGAGGCCGGCAATGGATGCACCGGAACCCTCGCAGAACGAGACTGTTATTCTGCCTATCCGCATCCTGGGTATAAGAGGGACGTATGATCAGCAAAGAATTCCTGCTTCGCATGCACGGCTACGGCCTTACCACGGCCGAGATCCATTACCACCTTCCCGACTATCCCGGTTTGCTGCAACTCTTCCTATGGTCACACCACGACCTGGCGCCGGAATTCCCAACATTGATGGGCTTTCTCAGCTATTGGGAGCGTGAGATCGAGGGCAAGCTGCATTCGGTGCGCATGCTCATCACGCACTCGTGGAGCAGGCAGAGTGGCGTCATTTCGGCAAGGAGATCGCCCTCCCGTGAGTACGCCAGCTTCCGTTTATCCAGCGAAAAAACAAGCCGGCCACAACCCTCATGCTGTCGACTAAGGACGGATCGTGGTGAACCAGAGGCTACGGCTGCGCCCATCCCGGCGACTGGGCGGTGGCGGCCGGCGAAATCGCCGAGAAGCCGAGCGCCCAAGGCGAGATCAATGACCAGAGACCCCAACCTGATGGAATGCAAAAAGCGCGATCACCCCGATCACCGCGACGGCCACACGTAGAACGCCCCACGGCCAGCGGCGCACCCGAACTATCATTGGCGGGGTATCTCGCCGGAAAAATGATTGTGTTTATGTGTTGACTGACAATCTCCACCATTGCTGATCCCTCCCAATTTGGCGAAGGACGCAGCCGGCGGCGGCCGATGGACTGCCGCCGGCCCTCACAAGACTCAGCTCTTGATCGCGATGCGCTTAATCTGCGACTGCGCCTTTTCGCTCTTGGGCAGCAAGATGTGCAGCACGCCGTTCCTGAAGCGCGCCTCGACCCTGTCCTCCTCGACGTCGACCCCGAGCGGGATGCGGCGCTCGAAATGGCCATAGAAGCGCTCCGAGAAGCGTCTATCCTTGTCTTCCGTCTGGGACTGTTTATCACCTTTCAGCGTCAGCACGCCGTCGCCGAGCAGGACTTCGACGTCTTTCTCGTCGAGGCCAGGTATCTCCGCTGTCACCTGGACGTCTTTGTCCGTTTCAGAGATCTCGACATTCGGCCAGGATCCGTTGAAGGACGAAAGCGATCCAAAGCGCGGCAGCTGGGTGTCGAAGCTGCGGAAGACGTCATCGAACAGGCGGTTCACTTCTCGGTGGAGCGAGAGAAACGGGCTACGTTCCTCTTCGCGATAGGCATTCGGGGCCGTGGAATTCCGGCCCCAGGGTATGAGAGCACGTACATTCATGGCTTCCTCATTTCAGTTTCTCTGTCAAAATTTGTTCCCAAGCGCTGGGCTCATCGCCCATCGCCCTGCGCACGAAGCGCGTCCGGGAAAACTCAGGCTGCGCGCTTCCCGGCTTCGATCCGCTTGGTCTGGACCTTCGGAGGCGACCCGGTGAATGCAACCGCGATGCGGCGCGGCTTCATCTCATCGGGAAGCTCGCGCTTCAGCTCGATCGTGAGCAGGCCGTTTACCAGACTTGCGTCTGAGACCTTCACATGGTCGGCGAGCTCAAACCGGCGCTGAAATGCGCGACCGTTAATGCCGCGATGGAGGTATTGTCCGTTGTCCTCGCCGGTTTTCTCGCCCGACACAACGAGCATGTTCTGCTCTTGTGTAACGGTCAGTTCGTCTTGGGTAAATCCGGCCACCGCCATGGTAATGCGATAGTCGTCCTCACCAATCTTGGCGATGTTGTAAGGCGGCCATTTATCGATCGATTCGACGCGGCTCGCGGCCTCGAGAGCGTCCAGCACGCGGTCAAAACCGATGCCCGACCGGTACAGTGGGGTAAAGTCAAAGGTGGTTCTCATAGCCACATCCTCCTTGGAGCAACATGGATACAGGTTTTCCCATCGTCGGATGCCTGCCGGCACCCGCCGACCGCGCGGGCCCCCCTTTGGGCAGCCCACGCCCCCACGATTTAGTTAGGCTTGTTAGAGGTTCAAGAGGCCTCCAGGCTGGTCAAGCCGTTGTTATCACTTTGACCGGCCCCCGGCGATCGAGAACATCGACGACGACTTGCGATCCTGACCGTTTTAGCATCACATCAGCAGACGTCCCATCAACAATGTTGAGGTTTCGAAGCGTGACCTCGCCGATGAAAGTCCGGCAACCTCGGATCCTCGAAGGTGAGACGCCGCGGGGTCGAAGCCCAGGCCGAGACAGGATTGCAAAAGGTAAAGCGGTGCGGCGGCGGCCCAGGCGTGGGGGGCGCAGGCGACAGGATAGAAAGTAGGCCCCCTCGTAAGCTGCCGTGCGAAACCACAGAGAATTTCCGGCAAGCGACGGAGGTCGACATAGGTCGAAGCCAAAAGTCCTCTGAAGTGCGCCACCCTCCCGCGCTTGAAGCCGTAGCGTGCGAAACCGGCGGCAATCAGCGCACTCTCATGGGGCCAGACCGATCCATTGTGATAACTCATCGTACGGTATCGAGCCTCAGTGGCTGCCACCGTCCGAACGCCCCAGCCTGAAAAGGATGCCGGGCTCACCAGGGTCTTTGCCAGGACTGCGGCTCTTTCTGGGTAGGCAATGCCCGTTAACAAGGCATGACCGCTACATCGCCGAGGAGGCTCCGAACTTGAGCCGCCCACAGGCCGTGTGCCCTGCGCTGCAGGACTGTGCGTCGAGATGGGTTATCTGCCGTGGAATGGTATGAATACTGACTCGGACTGATGACCCGCCAGGCGTGGGGTTACTCATACGTTGTCCATGGTTTTTTCGGCGCAAGAGGATTTCTTTTCAGTCCATTCCTATTAGAAGGAGTTGTAAGTCGAGTTTCAGTTCGGAACAAAAATTTTTCCGACCGGGACTTGAACTCAGGACTTCCCCAACTAGATCGAATTCTACCGGGATTATAATCGGGTTAGCCCGGCGCGTCCATTGGCGGACGTCCGATGCGCTGCTCGTACCCATGTTGCTCAATGGAGGATGTGGCTATGAGGAACTTCGACTTTTCAACCTTGTCACGCTCAAGCGTTGGCTTTGAGCCTCTTTTCAAGCTCATCAATGAGGCTCAGAAGCGTTTTGACGCGGAAGGCGGCTTCCCGCCTTACGACATCATCCGGAAAGACGACTCAACCTATTTCATCCGATTGGCGGTTGCGGGGTTCTCGGAAGATGAACTTACCATCACTGCCAAGCAAAATCTCTTGACCGTTTCCGGTCAGAAGAAACCGGATGAAAAGCGCCATTACCTGCATGAGGGCATAGCAGGCCAGGCCTTCGAGAGACACTTCAGCCTTGCCGATCATATCGAGGTAAGTGGGGCCTCTTATGAAAACGGCATTCTTCAGATCGAGCTCCATCAGGAAATTCCGGAAGCGGCAAAGTCCCGGAAAATAACTATCAACGGTGGAGCATCTGCCAAGCTCATCAATTGATGGAGGCCGTCATGCGAGGAATGTATCTATCCCGAAGGATCCCCAGCGGGCTGGACCTTGATGACAGCCTGAGGCCCGCTGATGCGTTTACACACCCTCAGGAAGTGGTCTGCGATCCAGATCTCACCGTAAACGAGAAGCGCGCCATTTTGGCGTCCTGGGCCTCTGACGCCTGCGCCGTGGAAGCCATGCCAAGTTTGCGAAGAAACCCGGCCGGGCGAACGGTGACGTTCGACGAGATCATGGACGCTCTCAAAGAATTGGACGAGGAGGCAAGACGGGGGATGAAGCGAACGCCGTCATATCGTCGCTTGTTGAGCCAGCGATATATTCTTTAAACTGGCGACCGCCTGTCCTTAGTCCATCACAATTGTAGAGCCCGCTGCCCATAGTCTGGAGCAGTGGGCGTTTCGTCCCGCAATCGTAGCATGAACCTAGCCAATCATTTGCTGAGAGAGGCTGGCAGACTCGGCAGCAGCCAGACCCCTTCGGTCAACACCCGCGGGCTTCTCCTAGTAGCCACGGGGTCTCGGAAGTGTGAGGAACCGGATCACGCTAAGGTCAGGTTCTGCGGCGCTTGTCAAACCTCGAACCATGGCTGTTTTGCGGGCTGAGGACTATCCGACGCACTCTTTCGAAACGGCACCTTTCCGGTCTGGGGACATCGTGTCATCTCTCCATCGGGTTTCAGGACATAAGCGTTTAGGCCGCACTTGCTGCACACAATCGATCGTTCTTGCGGGTAAACGCCCTTCCACCAGGCGTGTCGACAGCCAGACCCAGAGAGAACTAATCGAAGAAGAGCGCGGGTGTTGATCATGCTCTCCCTCACGGGCGCCCTGAATGCAGCCTTTCATATTTTGCCAGGCGCTCCGCTTCCTGTTCTATCCTGCTTCGGTCGCCCGCATGGCCCTGCACGATATTTCGAGCCGTGGCGCGGGAAAGACCGTAGCGATTGCAAAGATGGTCTACTTCCCAGCGCTCGCTGAACCCCGGGCTGGCGCCCATATTATTGACGGCAACTTGCTTTTGCATCTCCTCTCTCCAATGTGCTGTTGAGTGCCGGCAGCTGCCGGCCCGATTTATGTAGTTTGGGCTTAGGGGTCTTCAAGCCCTTAGATAATCGAACCGGTTTGGCTTGGGGGTAAACGGGCGCTGCCCGCCTGTGATGAGCCTTCCGGCGACGTGCTGTGAGCGGCGCTATGGTGTCGTCAACGCGTTCTGGCTTCTCGGCCGGCCGAGGGTTGCCCTTTGGCCGGACGGTGATTTTGTTCCTCAATGGGCAACGAGGTAGACCTGCTGGCATTGAAGCGTCGTAAAAGTCGCCTCGACGCCCGAGGAAATCCGTCAGGACACCATCGGACGCGGCTGCGTCAGGCACGTTGACATTCCCGGGTCCACGGCCGCGGGATCTCCGCAAGTCCGGGAATCGGCGTGTTCTCGCAAGGCGGCGCGATACCCTGCTCGGTCGGCGTCTTGTTAATGTCGGGGAAGCTCACGCCGTGCATGGCGTCGAGGTGATAGACGCCCGGCCGTGCAACTCTGCTCGGCCTCTCGGATCACATCGGGAATTTCCCGCATTTCCTGGCGAAGCAATTCGCGCTTTCCTCCCTTGTTGGCATTGCGGGAGACGATCGGCGCTTGCCTTTCATCGCTTTGGCTAATGCGCGTTGATCGCAAACCGCCGCGTGTATTTCGAAAAGTTCTGAAACTAGCGGGGATCCGCACTCGAGCGCCATTTTGCGAGCGCGGTCGGCCTGGATCTGAAGTTTTGTGAGGGTGTTTCTCGTCTTCCGTCTGCTCTTGGCCATGGTGATACAAACGCAATTACCTGCGCCCCCTAGTGGAGCCATTGGTTGGTCCGTCGCGTGTGGAAGGCGTTATTTCCTCCCCCATTGGGGAGGTGATCACTCCATATTCCGCCGATTTGAGGCCACCGTTTGCAAGTTCGAAGCCCTGCGCAACTAGACCCCGCCTTATGATTTCTCGAACAGCAGCAGCTCGGCTTGGCATGCGGTTTCTGAAACGCCAATCTTCCACTGCCTGTGCTTCGGGCCCGTCCAACATAATTTGAAGTCTAATTTCGCGATGCCGAGGAGACATCGTAACCCTCTTTCCGATTAGACTACTTAGCTTTGTTAGTCATTATCCTCCATAACTAACAAGCAGTACATAGGTTCCCGCTACTTCGTTGATTGCACCTCATGTTCGCTTTATATTCTGTCGAATTGCCGGCGAACTAGAAAACCTCCGCCTAAGGCGGAGCGCCAGGCGGGGTGGCCGGTGTCCGCTCAACTGGGGGCATTGGCAAGCGGACGGGGACCACCGTCCTCGGAACCCGATGTGAGTAAAGTCGCCGTGAAACCTACAGGCCCCGCGCGGAAGGCGAATTAGGAATCTTCCTGGAACTGGGGTAGTTCACTCGTATTGTCAGCACGTGCATTTTCTTGCAACCGGGCGCTGACGACTGAGAGTTCTATGTGCTCCCGCCTCAAAGTGGAGCACAATATGTCCCCAAAGAACCCCGCTTTTCCTGATATGCTGCTTACCTCGAAGGTACGGGAAAACACCCGAGCGATAATGAGCGATCTCGTGAGTTTCTCAAATCGACTGAGGCAATGGTCGATGGCTATATTCCTGCTAAGGAACGGAACCAATTGCTTGAGCATTTGGCGGCGGCCTAGCGGAGACGGGGGACGTTATCGCTAAAGAACAATGGCGAATTTTGCGGGAACTGTCCGCGAAAGGTGGGGTACGGGCCAAGCCGAAGAGATGCTCAGGCAGTATGAGAAAGCTTCCTTTAAAAAACTGGCGGGAACTGAAAGAATTGCTGGACCGGTTGGATCGGGTAGAAAAATCAGACTGACCTGCGTCAGAAAAAGCCTCGTTCGTGCTTTCTTCATGGCGATACATGCCATTCTCTTCAGGCAGCGCAAACTCTCACCTAAGTGCCAATCCCGGGTTGAGAGTAGTGACAGTCGCGCCCCTGGGTAGGTCTCGCGCAGCGATTTGCTGACATGAGCCGGGCATCCTGGGTCGCTCAGCCCCCCTCGTCGAGTCAAGGTAGAGCCTGCCGCACAGCACCACGGCGGCAGGCAGATTCGCTTAATTCCACCAAGCATCTCACCATGAAATTGCACAGCGTATTATGGGCGAGCGCCGCTACCCTCGCGAGCCGCCAGCCCCTCCGCCGCGTCGAACTCTATGCCGAAATAGCCCGGTGCGAAGCCTCGCCGATTACGGACGAGGTCGCCCGGAAAGTTGCCGCCATTGAGGCGGAAGCCGAAAACTGCCGCCAAGCGCTGCATCGGTTAGGCGCCTTCCGACCGGATAAGGATCCGACATGCCCTTATTGCTGGATCGTGAACGAGGAACGTGCTTCCGTTTCAGACAGTGCCCAGCCGGGGCTGTATCGCTGCTCAAAGTGCGATGGCGAATACAGTTTATCGGCCTTATAACGCGAGAACGATAAGCAGCCCGCGTTTTGGAATGGGGTTGGCATTTTGCGAGCCAAGTTTGGGCGGTCCAACGAGCTTGTTGTCGCTGCCCGCCGGTGACCGCCTCCCGGAAATCGAGCCAGATCTGGGAAGCTTCGGATCCATATCTTTATCTACGTACGACGCGGACGCATTATCTGTGGTGGTGAAGACGAAGAATTCACTGATGAGGAGAAGCGGAATGCGCTGACTCCTGCCAAGGTGACCCGACTCAGTTCAAAGTTGCGTCGTCTGATGTCCTGCATTAGAAGTCTGACGTTGGTCACGCGCTTAACATAGACAGCTTCACTCTCTTGCAAACTATCAAGGGCGGCCGGTTGCCAAAGCGCCACCCTCCATCGAGGCGCACTATCGACCGGTCTCAGATCTTGCGGCTGTCGTAAGCCCAATGAAGCAGCGCCTGACGCTGTCGACGCCGGCAACTGAGGTCGCCGACCGCACACCGCTCGCGGATTTGTGCAACGTGATGACGCATGGCCTTCCAGCGCCTGATCTGGCGTTCGTCCTCGCCAGGTATCCGCCGGGCAAGGTAGTACCGGCAATACCATTGAAACCACCCCCGCGGATCGTCCGGATGGATCCATCCTCTGGCGCGCCAGACTGATAGAGGCTGGCTGGCATTGACTCGGAAGCAGTTCAGCGACGGATCTCGCTTCGCCGACGAGAGCTTGGCGCCTGTGAACCACTCGGCCGGAAACTCGGCAGTCGTGTCGGTCATATATTTGCCGCCGAACACGCCGAGCCCCAGCATTCCTTGGGTGTAAGCTCGGGCCGAAATCCGGGATCGAATTCATCTCCGGTGTGTGCTGAAAGCGTGTAGCGATAGCCGCGCTGCATGGTGTCGTTTGACCTCGATCGTACCCGTTCGCTCCGCCATCATCATCGTCTCGGTGGCCTTTGACATCAGCTTGCGTTAAGCCGCGTAATCTCCCAGTTCAGGACCGCCGCGAATGTGACCCAGCCGAGATACGGCCACAGCAAGGCGCTTGCTATTTGGTCGATCTGCCAGAAGCTGAACGCCGTCAGTGCTATCGCCACCCACAACGCTAGGATGGTCACTAGCCCACCGCGCGGATTGTGGCCGGCAAAGAAAACCCACGACCATGCTGCGTTGAGAGCGATCTGGATCAGAAACAGCACAACCGCCACCGTGGTCCACCGACCCTCTGTAGAGGTGAGCACCCGGTAGAAGGCGTAGGCCATCATTGCGTACAGAACGGCCCAGATCGGCCCGAAGATCCAGTTAGGCGGATTAAAGGACGGTTTTGCCAGGCTCGCATACCAAGTCGGGATGTTCGGCATGGTCGCAATGTTGCCGAGTAGGGCAGCGGCGGCGACCGGCACGACGGCGATGATTATTTCGAGTGACACATTGCGCACTTAACGATGGCTCCTCTATCGCGGCACAGGCCGCCGCAGTGTCGGCAGCGGCCTGCCGTGTTTGGTGTCACTTGGCCGGCGGTAGCAACACAGTGTCGATGACGTGGATCACGCCATTCGATGCGGCCACATCGGCGGCAGAGACAGTCGCATCATTGACCATCACCTTGTCGCCGTTGACCGCAATTTTCACGGGCGCGCCGTTCACGGTCTTTGCTTCCGACAGCTTGACGACGTCAGCAGCCATGACCTTGCCGGCGACCACGTGGTAGGTGAGGATTGCGGTCAGCTGATCCTTGTTCTCGGGCTTGAGCAGGTTCTCGACGGTGCCCGCCGGCAGCTTCGCAAACGCGGCATCAGTCGGTGCGAAGACGGTGAATGGCCCCGCACCTTTCAAAGTATCGACCAGGCCCGCAGTGCCGAGGGCCGCTGCAAGAGTTTTGAACTCACCCGCGCTCACGGCGGTGTCGACTATATCCTTCTCGGCCGCGCGGGCCATTGTGCTTGAAGCGGCAATTCCAACGGCAAGCGCTGCGGCGGCCGCGAGTTTCATGATTTTGATCTTCATCATTTCGCTCCTTGGGTTGAATGACGAGAGCCGGTTGCCGGCTGGCCCAACACGGGCTGAATGTGCATACAGTGAAATATCGTTTTCTTAATACTCACAATTTCGTGATATGAAATTATATTTTCTCCATAGTAAAACAATCACTACGGAATTTCATCAGCGGTTCACGAGGAACAAAAAATGCTTGCAGACATTCTGGCCTCCCGGCTCCAGGAATATGCGATCGGTCCCAAGATACGGGCCTTGCGCCGGGCCAAAGGAGTCAGCCTAGTTCAATTGGGCAAGCACAGCGGGCTGTCATCCGGTCTCTTGTCGAAGATTGAAAGAGGTAACCTGATCCCGCCACTCCCGACGCTGTTACGGATCGCTCTGGTGTTCGGCGTTGGCCTGGAGCATTTCTTTGCCGAGAGTGCCAAGCCTGTGCTGGCAGTTGTTCGTAAACAAGACCGCCTGCGCCTACCTGACGACCCACAGCGGCAATCCGCGTCGTATTTCTTCGAGAGCCTGGACTACCCTGTGACCGATCGGCCCATGGACGCCTATCTCGCTGAATTCCATTCTCCATCAAGCCCGCATGCCCATCCAGGCCCGGAGTTAATCTACGTGTTGCGAGGTCATTTGGTGGTTACGCTGGAAAATTCTAACGTTGAGCTGTCTGAAGGCGACGCCGTGCATTTCGACTCGACGTTTCGGCACAGCTACCACCCGAACGGCCGCGGCACCTGCAACGCAATCGTGATCGTAGCCCGAAGTAGATAGCCAAGGCCATGCTCGGCCAGTCGACTCGCCATGGGCTTGCATAAGGTTTGCCCAACCTCGAGAACCAAGTCGAAGTCTCAGCTAAACTCCGGTTTGCGCCAGCATTCGGCCACGAGAAAACAAAGGGCAGATTTGAGACCTAACGTTTACCCCTCGAACCGACGGGGCTCAGGTGGTTTCTTGATTTCTCACGGCGATTGCCAACAAGCGCTTGATACGATCGACCAGGGCTTGGTGAGAGTAAGGCGGCGCCAACACATGAACTTCTTCGCATAGGTCTACTGCGGCGGTCGCAGCCTTCGAAATCGTTCCAAGGAGTTGCACCTTGATTGAGGGTTTGTTCTCCCTGATCCAGCGGGCGAGTGCAAATCCATCAGATGCGCCGATCAAATCAACAGCAATGAGCGCCACATCAACCTTAACGTCGCTTTCCCCAAGGATCAGCTTCGCCTCGTCTGTGTTGGCCGCCTCGACGACCTTGTAGTCACACCCGCGAAGGTAGTCGGCCAACACGATCCGAACGAGCACCTGCGTCTCTACGGCGAGGACTGTCGCGGCAGCTTCAGTTGTCATTGAGGTCCAGCTATGTTGCTGAGTTCCTGGAGTCGACGAGCTTCAACAGCAAGAGATGCCGGGCGATTTCAGCCAGAACACGCTCATGAGTATAGGGCTTGGGTATGAGCGGCGCAACCACGGAACTGGGAACATCGGATGCTGAGATGTGGCCCGATGTCATGATGCAGCCCGTTGCTGGATGGTTGTCGCGGATGTAGACAGCAAGCTGTAGTCCGTCCATCGGGCCCGCCAAGCGCACATCAGTGAAGACCACCGCGACAGGGACACCGCTATAGAGGATGGCTATAGCGTCCTCAGCCTTAGCCGCCTCCAGCACGTGGTATCCGGCGCGGCGCAGAGCGTCGCTAATGTCCATGCGGATCAATACCTCGTCCTCCACGATGAGGATCGTCGGTCTATCCCGCTGATTTGGCATTAGTTCCACCGTCACTTGCATCCGAACCTCATAGCGCAACCACCAACCGGACCTCCCCACCCTTCGTTCCCTAATGGCAGTCAAAACCGGCAAAAATCTTTGAGAGGGTCATCGACAAGACCGGCGAGGGTCAACCCCCGTGGGGCCCTCAGACCCTCAGTATCCCGGATGCCCGCTTCTCGGTTCGCTTTCAGTACATTTTAATGCCGAGTTTTTGGGATAAGGGCCAGATTTTGAAAATTGATCGGCAAAATAGCGGGCACCTCAAAATAACCGCCGCTCTTTACGCATCTCGTCCCGGCGTTGTTGATCATGGCCATCTTCATTTTGCAAGTGCTCGAAACGGTTCCCGAGGTCGAGTTGGTCAAGCGATGAGAAGCAAATGCGTCCGGCAAGGGACGTTACAGGCGGCAAGACGAGCTGGTTAGATCCTTCGTAGGACGGCCGGGAACGTCTGAGCCCAAGGACAATTTCGTCAGATCGGTTGTTCATAATGCATGAAATCTTGCGCCTTGCTTGCTGACGCGCTCAATCACGACCCGAAGCTCCTCGAAGGACGTCACAAGAAATACGTTGCGCCTCGCTACCCAAGGGGCACCGCCAGCGAGCACAAGCTTGGCGCGCGCTGCGGTCGCTGCGGCTTGTAGCGCGTCTCCATTCGAGACGGCCCTTTGGCGCGTTAAGATCGCGGAGGCCGATACGATGAGCAATTTGGGCTTCAGTTTCTGAAGCAACGAAGGTATTTCCTCCATCGGCGGACCCTCGCCTATAAGCAACACGCGCCAGCCGGCCTCGGCAAGTACGAGTTCGGCCAGCGACAGGCCGAGAATGTGTCGCTCGCCTTCCAGGGAGCACAGAACCGCCCGCGGCGCCCGGTCATCGCGAGTAATGTCGCTGGCGCAGCTAGCGGTCGCGCGGCGCAACGTTTCGCTCGCGATGTGTTCCTCGAAGACTAAGCAGTTGCCGGCCTCCCACCGCCGCCCGAGCTCGACCACCGCCGACGCCAACTCATCGGCCACCTGTGCCCAGCTACCGCAGCGCTGGCGGGAGGTCAGCAGCATGGACTTTAGCTGGTGGAAATCCCCGGCCAGGAGAATGTCGAGCCATAACGACAGCGGCTTTGCAATTTCTGGCGAGAGGGTTGAGGAAATAAGCCGCCGAACTTCGGCCAGGTGAATGCGCCGATGGCCTCCAGGCGTCCGTTCGGCGTGTAGGAGACCGCTGTCGACCCAACGTTGGATGGTCGCCGGCGCTACACCAAGCCGGCGCGCCGCCTCACCAGTCGCGACGATTTCTCGTTTCATTGAACCCTGTCTTC
Organism: Nordella sp. HKS 07; assembly: GCF_011046735.1. Classification (NCBI taxonomy): domain Bacteria; kingdom Pseudomonadati; phylum Pseudomonadota; class Alphaproteobacteria; order Hyphomicrobiales; genus Nordella; species Nordella sp. HKS 07. The sequence continues at coordinate 621,818 of NZ_CP049258.1, forward strand.
GGAGCTCTTGTATTGCTATATGCGGCAATTCTGCAAGAGGAATCCGGCTCTGCTAGTGAATTGAGCGATTTTTATGTCATAGAATCGCCCAAATCATATCCAATTGTCCGAGCCCAGTGCAACCTTCGGACCATGAGCCGGTCACTTGAATGCATGACCGTGACGTTTCGGGCCAACTGATCGAGGAACAGCCGATCATGTTCAACAACCGAGCAGGTATGTTGGCCGGAACCCTGGCGCAGAATGCCGACTCGGAAACCACAGTCATCGAGACGCGTTTTGGTGCGTTGACGTTCGTTGACTCGCTGCCCACTGAGGAAACAAGGCAGAAGCTTTATGACGAGCTAGATTATCAAAGGGCCGTGCAAGCCATCTTATGGGCCGAGCCTGCCATCAACAACGCGTTGTTTCGGCGGGCCATGGACGTCGCCGGCGTACCCGATCTTGGCGCGATGATCTACGACAAGCGCATGCAGCCGGGTCAGGAGGCGCTGACCCCGAACCAAAGCGTGATATATCTTTACGATCGGATTGATTTGAGCGATGACCAGCCGGTTATCTATGTCGCGCCGCCGGGTCCCATCAACGCCGGCTTCTTCGACATGTGGATGCGACCGATCCACGACTTCGGAATCGTCGGACCGAACAAAGGCAAGGGTGACAAGATTGTCGTCCTGCCGCCTCACTACGCTGGCGAAATGCCGGCCGGGTATCATCCGATCCAGTCGAAGACCAATCAGCTGTTCACAATCACGCGTGTGTTCGTCAATGAGACCATGAGTGAGAAGCAGGGTACCGCGCTGGTTCGGGAGATACAAACTTACCGACTGTCAGACGCCGCCAATCCGCCCGCAAAATCCTTCGTTCTGATGGGCGATCCAGCCGGGGGCGGCAAGGAGTTCCGCATGAATAGACCCACGGGGCTCGACTACTGGCGGCTCCTGCATCAGATTGTAAACGATGAGACGCTTGAAGAGCGTGACCGTATCCCGCTCGGCAATCTGGCCTCGATTGGAATCGAGCGGGGTAAACCTTTCGCTCCCGATCCTCGCATGGAGAAGATTTTGGTCGACGCGGAACGGACTGGCAAAGCGATCATGGTTAATGAGGCCTTCTCGCCGCGCGCCATCCCAGAGGGCATAGAAAAGCACTTCTATCCTTGCACGCAATGGGAGAACGTCCAGCTCTTGCCGGACATGAGTCAGACTGGACAGAATTTCGATTATGTGGTCAACCGGATGGTGGCGTTCTATCAGGCAAATGGCGCGCAACTCTTTTGGACACCTCGCGACTTCCCGCCCGGTTTCGGCCAGAAATACCTTGGCGCGTACAAGGACGACTGGGGCGACTGGCTTAAAGGCGAGCACAGCTATCTCTTGCGTGTGCCAGCAAACGTGCCAGTCAAGGATTTTTGGTCGGTCGCCGTATACGACGTCGGGACACGCGCGCTGATCGAGACGCCGCAGCATCTCGCCGAGCTCAATCCGAAAGTCCAGAAGCTCAAGACCGACGCGGACGGCTCGATTGATCTCTGTTTTGGTCCGACCGCGCCTCCGGGAATGGAGACGAACTGGGTGCAGACGATTCCAGGCCGGGCCTGGTTCGCATATTTCCGTTTCTACGGTCCGACGGAAGCCTTCTATGACAAGAGCTGGCAACTGCCTGATGTTGTGAAGCTCGACTAGCGCTTCAACCATCGACGCGATCAGAGAATAACCAGTCCGGTCGCGTGGTTCGACGCCCGCGCCATCTTTGGCATTGGCGGCTTGCTTGCTGCCACCGGCGTTCGTGCAGGTACAAACGCCCACTCCGCGCAACGCCGATTCTATCCGCGGCACACCGGAGGGCGCCATCATGCCGGAGGAATACGCTTGGGTTCTGGGCCGATTTATTTATCTCTGGGGCTGGCCGATGGCGAACACGCACGGCCGGGCGGCGGCGATGCTGAAAGTTACCGAACCAGGGGGGCACCGTCGCCGACATCCTGATGGCGCACGTGCTCTCGTGCATCAAGGACGAGGGGTTGAGCGTGCCGTATCCGGGAATCGCGTCTTATCGGGATCGGTGCCTGGCTCGGCCCGCATGGAAGCGGGCCGTCAAGGCATACTGCGCCCGGGTCGAGGCGGGATAGATCGACATCATCGGCCAAGCCGCGTCTAACGCCACCTCCGCCGGAAGGTCCTAGCTTGCTGTGCCGCCAGGGCATGAGCCCACGACTTGGCATTGAGCGAGGGTAAGGGGCTGACCTCGGCGCGGTTGCCGCCGCTGGACCCGCGCCGGCGCATTCGGAGATTTCTTATCCTGTGATAAAAAATCGGGCCTAAGCAGGTCGCCGCCCCGTGCAATTATGAGCCTTCACAATTCTGTTCCGGCATCTAGGCTCATCCGGGATGGAGGCACCCAATGAGAGTTTTGCTAGTCGCCGCCCTTTTGTGCACCACATGGTCGCCTTTGGCGCTCGCTGAGGACGAGCCCACAACATACATCTGCAAGACGGAGCAAACGACGGGCTTTTCCTACAAGAACGGCGTCTGGAAACCTCAAAATGAATGGAAGCAATCGACGTTTGTCCTCCAGTACATGGGGGGCATGCCCGAAAAGTCGTATTGGGTTCTCACAAGACTCGGATTCCCTCTGGCGTTGGCTGATTGTGATGACAGCTACCTCGACTCATCCAAAAAAAGCGGGTGCGGGGGCCCCTTATTACCTGCACCGGCATCTCGGAGATGGAGATGAACACAACGACGCGGGCATTCATCTACTCGAACATCCAAAACTTTGTGGATGATTTCGATCAGGAAAATACAACGCCAACACTCAGCATAGGCAAGTGCTCGCCGTTCTAATCATAAAAGGGAAAACCAGCGTGCTTGCGCCCATGGTGAGACATTCTGGGATCGCTCCCCGGCAGCCCTGTTCACCCGAAACTTTGAAATATCACCACTCGCTGCCGAAGTGCTAGCTCAAGCCGACGCGCACGGCACTGAAGGCATTGTCAAATTTGGTGTCGCCCGTGAGCTCGACGTTGCCCAGGAACATCTCGGTGTCGCCAAGATCGGTATAGCGGTATTCGATATTGGCGCTCAACTCGTCGGTAAAGGCATATTCGAACCCGCCGCCGAGCGTCCAGCCCCAGCGCGTCTCCGTGTCGTCCAAGTTGCCACCGGCAAAGTCGGGTTGCTTGATCTTCATGTCCACGCCACCGACGGCCGCACCGCCCGTCACATAGATCAGGGCACGATCCATCGCATAGCCAAGACGCAATCTGAGGGATCCCAGCCAGTCAATGTCCTGCTCGATTTTGCCAAGCGGAGTAAAGACTGTGAACATGATGTTCGTGTCACCCGAAAGGTCAGCAAACTCGAGGTCGCCCTCGACGCCGAGCACAAAACTATCGACCTGCCAGTTGTATCCGGCATGGGCCCCGCCGAGCCAGCCATCCATGCCAATCTTGCTGTCCTCGCTGGGTTCGATAATCACGTCGTCGCTGCTGGTATTGAAGATGCCCGTCGCCAGGATGACCGGGCCGAGCGCGTCTCGATCGAACTTCACATCGTTCTGACCCGAGCCATAGCCGCCTTGGAGCCCGATATAAGGCCCCGTCCAGTCGTATAGAGGTTCGACAAGATCGCAGCCTGTGCCCCGCTCACCATCAGCGCCGACGCAGCGCCAGCCAATATTGTCTTGCTGACGAACTGCGATTGTAAGAATGCCGCCCGGTGTGATCAAAAAGCCACAAAAGCGGCAGCCTTGTTGCCGGATTCCATCTGGGACATGACAGATACGGGTTTTCAACTTGAGATGTTAGGCGCGCGTCGATTCCCGTCACAGGCCCCAAGGTCCAATAGGTAGCCTCGTGCGGATGGCCTATCTTGGGTTGTCCTCTCTTTTTTGCCGAAGGAGCGGACGGAACCCAAGTGCCCCGTCCATCGGCCGCCCTAGCCGTGGGCGGGGTTTTCTCATAAACCTAAGGTCCAATATCCAGCCGTCGCAATCAGAATAGGCTAAGCTGTCCGCTCGGCAGCGGACATCTCCCACAGGTCCTGGGAGGGGAAGCCCGTCGACGAGGTACCGACCCGGGCGGGGCTTTCTCATTGACGAATTGGTCCCAGCCTTGTGATCTGTTTACGCCACCTACGGACTCCCGCTAGGCTGGTGGTGTCCGCCCCGCCATACCCCCCGGAGGGGCCGACACCCGAACCTGACCCCGCCCTTGGCCCTCACGCTAAGGCGGGGTTTTATATCCACCAAGGTCGCATATTCGCCCGCCGCGATTCGAGAGTACGCTGAGCCGTCCGCCGCGCAAGGACGACTACTCTCCCCCTGCGAGGGAAGCCCCGCTCCGCCGGGCGGGGCTTTTTCATTAGTGGGAGCCGGCGTTGTGATCTTCTTAAGCAATCAAATTGCGCGCACTTTATGCTGCGTACGGATTCCCGCTAGGGTGGTGATGTCCGCCTCGCCAATCCCTGGTGGGCCGGCACCGAAGGAAAGCCCCGCCTGGCCGCCCTCGCCTTGGCGGGGCTTTCTCAGCGCCCGAACGCACGCACCTTCACTGTCACCTGGCGGACGGTGATCGTCTTGTTCGCCGACTATCACGCCTTCTCGGCCAGTTCCTGCAGGTTGAGAACGTGCACCCCGCGTGATGACAGTCGCTCAACCGCGCGGACATAGGGCCGATCCGGGACCGCGAGCGTATCTGAAGGTCGGCATTGCGCTCGCAGAATTGCCTGATCAACTGGTTTGTCTCGACCGGCTTTCCCCAAGGTCCAATAATCGCGGCATGTTGATGGCCTATGCTGGGTCATCTGCTGTCCACCCCCCGATGGACGGACGCCCGAAGAACCCCGTCCATGGCCTCGCCTCGGGCGGGGTTTTCTTACCCGCCGGGGAGCCTCAATAAAGTTTAACTTTACCGCTTCTAAACGCCCTCTATACGTCTTACGTCCGCTAGCCAGCCAACAGCAAGGCGCGGACATCTTCTGGGAGGAAGCCCCGTTTTCCAACCCCCGGTCACGGGGGTTCTTCGAAGAGAAAACCTCGTCATGAAGCGGACGGCGACATGGCGGGGTTTTTCATTTCCCGCACGGCTAATCAGGGTCTCCCGTACCGAGGGCTTGCAGCGCCCCATAACGCTCGAGGTGGGCGTTGACCTTGTCGAGGCCGAGTTCATAAAGATCGCCAACGCCCGGTCCCCATGACCGCCGGCGTCACCCCTCTGGCCTTGCCTAGCTTGCCGGGGCTAAAGTTGAGATCGCCGGGAGGGATTGCACACTCCCTGCGGCAGCCCCGTTGGAACCCCTTCCGGTTTCACCCCAAAATTTGTAGGTTGTTGCCCCAGATGTTGCCCCAGACCAAACGAGGCCATCTTGTTATCTTCAGAGTTTAGTCTAAGTCTTTGATTTCATTGGCGAGCCCGGATGGGTTCGAACCATCGACCCTCTGATTAAAAGTGAGATGCACACACGCAGGACTTAAAATCCTGAGCCCACAAGGCGTCCCGGTTCGATCCCCGGAGGGGGCACACGCAAGATTTAGGTTCCTGTGGGGGTGCCGGTGGGATTCTCGTCCCTCCGCCCCCACCACGGCGACCTTCGGCGCACCATGACCTCGATCATCGGTGGCCGTGATTCCTCGCCGCCGGCGGTGACGCCGCGCTCCTGCAGCGCGACGACGCCGAGCTCCTCGACCAGCATATGACGCGCGAACCGGCTGGCATCCTCAACGATCACGGTCCGCACGCCATTGCCCTCGATGCGATCCAGCAGGGCAGCGATGCCCGGACGCGGTCGATGGCATCGGCGCGTACCGCTGCTAAATTCCATGTTAAGATTGTGGAAAGGTCACCTCATTCAATATCTGGTGACTCGCAGAATCATCCGCGCCAGGGCGAGAATGATGAGCGACGAGCGCCTCTGAGAGAAAAAGCCGCGAAGAGTACCATCCAGCTCAGTCCCCGCGGGTGGCGCGCGTCCTTCCTCCCTTCAGGGCCATGGAAGCGAACATGCCGAACATTGTTCGCCGAATTTCGCAGGTGTTCGGAGCGAACGAACACGAACACACTCCTTTAGGAGTGTTCGTATGTTCGCCACCTTGTTCGGTGACTTAGCCCCTAAACCGCAGTTCCGAATATCCGCTTCCGGGTGCGTAGCGGACATCTTTGCTCAGGCCGTGGAGTTCCGCTTATGACCCTAACCGGACCTCAGAAGAACTAGGTGAACCGTCACTGGACTGCGTTGTCCTGGAGGTCGTTGGCGAACTATCCGGCATTTGGGCGGACAGAACCTCCATAACGAATGCGGCCGCCGCTTTCTCGGAAGTACCCATTGATTCGGGAGGCTTGCTGTTTGTCTCTCGAAGCTGTCCGGGATGACCACAGAAATGTCTCCTTGCCAAGAAACTTACGCGTTCGGTATGACCGCGTGATAGGTTTCCTTGTCGAGGAGCGATACATGGCCGAACAGAGGAAACTCGCGGCTATCCTGGCGGCAGATGTGGTTGGGTTCAGCCGGCTCACCGGTGCGGATGAAGATCGCACTTTGGCGCGGTTGCGGGCGCTGCGCAGCGATCTGATCGATCCAACCATAGCAGTCCATAAGGGTCGGGTGTTCAAGCGCACCGGCGATGGAGCCATCGTCGAGTTCCGCAGTGTAGTGGATGCTGTGCGCTGTGCTATCGAGGTGCAGAATGCAATGATCGAGCGCAATGCCGGCGTGCCGACGGAGCGGCGCATCGAGTTCCGAATTGGCATCCATGTTGGCGACGTGGTCGAGGAGAGTGACGGCGATTTGATGGGAGATGGCGTCAATATCGCCGCGAGACTACAAGGGGTGGCCGCACCCGGCGCCATTTGTCTGTCGGAGGACGCCTATCGTCAGGTGAAAGCCAGGCTGGATCTCTTGGTCAGCGATCTTGGCGAGACGAAACTGAAGAACATTGCCGATCCGATGCGAGTTTACTCGCTGCGGGTTGGTGCCGAGGCAAAGGCGAAGCCGGAGCCGGGCGCGCCCATAGCAACTTCGGAAATGCGCGACAAGCCGTCTATCGCGGTCTTGCCCTTTCAGAATATGAGCGGTGATCCCGAACAGGGCTATTTCGCCGATGGAATCTCCGAAGATATTATTACGGCCCTCTCAAAGCTGCCGCAACTTTTCGTGATCGCGCGCAATTCATCCTTCACCTTCAAGGGCAGGAACGTGAACGTACAAGAGGTGGGCAGGAGCCTGGGCGTACGCTATGTGCTGGAGGGCAGTGTCAGGAAGTCCAACAACCGGGTACGTATCACCGGGCAGCTGATCGATGCGACGACTGGCGGACATCTGTGGGCGGAGCGTTTCGATCGCGAACTGACCGATATCTTCACCGTGCAGGACGACGTGACGCAGCACATTGTCGGCGCACTCGCACTCAATCTGACGGAAAGTGACAAGCAGCGGCTGACGACTGAGCATACCGACAACCTTGAAGCCTATGACAGTTTCCTGCGCGGCCGAGAGCAAGTGTGGCTGCTCACAAAGGGGGCAAACGCCCAGGGGCAGAAATTGTTACGGCGCACTATTGAACTGGATCCGACATTCGCCCCTGCATATGCCTTCCTCGCTTGCGCGCACAATCTCGACTACGTGAACCGCTGGAGCCCGGTACCGTCGGAATCGCTGGAACAGGCGGATAAGGCAGCAACACGGGCGGTTTCGCTAGACGATCAATATCCGTACGCGCACTGGGCGAGAGCCATCGCCTATCTTTATATGCGACGACACGATTTGGCTATCCAGGAAGCTAAACGCACGATCTCCCTCGATCCAAATCTTGCCTTCGGCCATGAAGTGCTCGGTACTTCCCTGCACTTTTCGGGCAGGTCCGTGGAAGCAATTGCATGTTTCGACCGAGCAATGGCCTTAGACCCTTATTTTCCGGACGTATGGCTCCATTTCTACGCTCAAGCGGTGTTCCAACTTCGCCGGTATGACGAAGCTGTCGGGATCCTCAAGCGGCGAATTGACCGCAATCCTCACACCGATGCCTCCCGCGTGCTGCTGGCGGCGAGCTATGGTCATCTGGGCCGCTTCGACGAGGCACGTGCCGAATGGCAGGAAGTGTACCGTATCAATCCCGACTATTCCCTGGAACACCGCCGCGATGTGCTGCCATACAAGAATCCCGACGATTTCGAACTGATCATCGAAGGGCTGCGCAAGGCCGGCATCCAACAGTGAGGCGATGGGACCTACCGCTCGGTGAGCTGGCGGCGAACTCGCCCATTAGGAGCATGAGTATTGCGTAACCCCTTGTTGATGGCTGGCGTCTGGCCGGCCTGCCAAACTAGACAGTGTCGTCTCGAACGTGCTCAGAAATGAAGGACATCGCGGAAGTTATTTTACACATCAAGGGTCCTCGCACCTGGATGGCGCTCAAGTGGTTTTCATCTATGTCTGCTTGTGCCCTAAGGCGACATCCCAGCTATCAATTGCGATGCGCGGTTTTGAGGGGAAAGCTGCTGTGCCGCGGACATGGTCATGAAGTCCGAATCTGACCCCACAGCGGTCATCCGTTCCATTAGACTTCTCAGCGGGACACCAATACAATGCGGTCTGCTTAGTCTGAGGGCAATCGCACCGCATGGCCGAAGAACGCGCCCAGCGCCGCCTCGCTGCTATCCTCGCCGCCGACATAGTCGGCTACTCGCGCCTCATAGGCGCGGACGAGGAGGGTACGCTCGCAGCACTAAAGGCACACCGTCGCGAACTCACTGATCCCAAAGTTGAGCAGCACCACGGACGAATCGTCAAGACCACCGGTGACGGCGTACTGATCGAGTTTGCGAGCGTGGTGGATGCCGTACGTTGCGCGGTCGATGTGCTGCGTGGCATGGCGGAACGCAATGTCGGGGTGCCACCCGACAAGCGGATCGAATTTCGCATCGGCATCAACGTGGGGGACATCGTCATCGATGGTGACGACATCCTCGGCGACGGCGTCAACATCGCGGCGCGGCTAGAAGGGCTCGCTGAACCTGGCGGTGTACTCGTATCGCGCGCGGTCCGCGACCAGGTGCGAGACCGTCTCGAGCTTGCCTTCGAGGATCTGGGTGAGCGCGAACTAAAGAACATTGCGCGACCCGTGCGAGTTCTATCGGGTCCAGGTTCCGGTGGAGTCGATGACGGCGCATGCCCGGAGTGAGGGCCTGCCGCTACCAGACAAACCATCCATCGCTGTGCTCCCCTTCACCAATATGAGTGGCGATCCCGAGCAACAGTATTTCGCCGACGGCATCACCGAGGACATCATAACCGAGCTATCCCGCGCGAGGGGCCTTTTCGTGACTGCCCGGAACTCCTCGTTTTCATACCGTGACAAGGCGGTGGATGTCCGGCGCATCGCGCATGAACTCAGTGTGCGCTACGTAGTCGAGGGTAGCGTCCGCAGGATGGCGGGTCGAATTCGCATCACGGCGCAATTGATCGATGCCGTGTCGGGCAATCATGTTTGGAGCGAGCGCTTCGATCGCAGCATTGATGACCTTTTCGCCATTCAAGATGAGCTTATTCAAACCATTGTCGCCACTATTACAGGACGGTTAGAGGATGCCGAGATATGGAATTCGTCGCGCAAACGGACAGGCAGCTTGTCGGCCTATGACTGCCTCTTACGCGGCATTGAGCAGTTGCGCGCTTATGGCCCAGAGGTAAACCGCCGCGCACGCGAATTATTCGAGCAAGCCGTCGCGCTGGATCCACAATATGCTCTTGCACACGCATATCTTGCATTATCCCTGGTGATCGAGAGTGGGTACTTCAGCGCACCCGACGCAATCAAGCAACGTGCGCTGGAATCGGCGGTGACCGCTGTCGGGCTGGATCCGCGCGAAAGCCGATGCCACATTTTTCTCGGACAAATCCACCGTTTTCGGAGTGAATACGATCTGGCGATCTCGCACCTTGAGCGTGGCTTGGCGCTCAACCCTAACGACGCCACGGGAATGATCCATTTGGCATCAGTACTTGGCGTTTCCGGCCGCGCTGAAGAGGGCCTTGAGATTATCCATCGGGCGATCAAGCTCGATCCATTTTTGCGCTTTTATTGGGGCGCCCTTGCCATCTGCCTGTACACCCTGAGACGCTACGAAGAGGCACTGGCTGCACATCAAAAGAGGCTCGAGAGCGACAAATCTCCCTGGTGGCTGGCCAAGGAAGCGGCCTGCCTGGCACAACTCGGACGTCTCGAGGAAGCGCATGCACTGGCAGCCGAGGTGTTGCGACGCAAACCGAGCTTCAGTGTGCGGGTAGAGATGCCGCACTACAAGTATCCTGGTGATGCAGAGAACTTACGCCAGGGTTTGCTAATGGCCGGGTTGCCGGAGTGATTGCTTCTGGCCTAAGGCGACATCCGAGCTAACAATTGCTATGCCCGGTTTTGAGGGGAAAGCTGCCGTGCCGCGGACATGGTCATGAAGTCCGAATCTGACCCAAAGCGGACATTCGCTGGAGCTAGGTGCTATGCTGGTGGGCTTGGCCGAGAGGTATGCACACTTGTCTGAAGGCGAAGCATGGAGGCTCTCATGGAGAGAAAGCGTGTGGGGATCGTTATATACGAGGAGGTTGAGGTCCTCGATTTCTGCGGGCCATTCGAGGTTTTCTCAGTAACTCGCATGAGCGAGGAGAGACGTCGCGACGAGCCGTCGCCGTTTCTCCCTCTTCTGATCGCGGAACGCTCAAACCCGGTCAATGCAACCGGTGGCATGCAAGTGCTCCCGCATCATTCGATGTCCGACTGCCCGCCTTTGGATATCCTCGTCGTTCCGGGCGGCTGGGGCTACCGCCACCACATGAAGAACGTTGCGCTCCATCAGTGGCTCCGCTCGCGCGCCGCTCAGGCGGAAACAGTGACGGCCGTTTGTACGGGCTCGCTCCTGCTGAGTTCTGCTGGGCTCTTAGACGGCCTGCGAGCAACCACTCATTGGCGCTTTCTGGATACGATGCGCGACTCCTTCCCTGAGATAAGCGTCCAGTACGACAAGCACTTCGTGCGGGACGGCCGCGTGTTCACCTCGGCAGGCATCTCGGCGGGGATTGATATGTCGCTCAAGGTGGTTGAGCAGTACTTCGGCGAGGCGATCGCCCGTGCTACCGCGCGCCACATGGAGTACCCATACCCCGACACAGATAGCCGACGGATACAGCTGTAGGGCAAAGACCCTTGCCGAGGGGCACGCTATTGCCGCGCGCGCCATTGACATAACAGGGCAGATCCAGCCAGCCATGGACGATCCGCAGATCGCGAACAAGCACAGAAGCGGCGCAGCGTCAGCGGCAGCCACTCATCCGGCACTAGAGCAAGCGCCTCGCGCATATCCGCCATCGAAACTGATGCCGGTTATCTTTCTGTTTTCGCGGAGAATAAACTTCCCTTTTCGGCAGGATCGGCAGTAACCGCAATGGCCGCCCTAACAGCCCACACCAACTCGCTGTCCCCTTTTCCACTCGTGCACGTCAGCGCCGACTGCATCGATGATGCCGACAACCTCATGGCCGGGCACTCGGGGATATGTGATGCCGGGAAAAGCACTGAGCTTCACGAGCATGTCGCTGTGGCATACTCCCCAAGCCTGAACCTTGACGCGAACCTGTCGCGACACGGGCTTAGGAATATCGCGCTTCACCAGTTCGAACGGTCCTCCGGCCTTGGAACGTATGGTCCGGCCGTGCGTCGCAAGAGATTCGTCGATATAAGGCGATCGATCCCCGGCCAAGGGAAGCCGTCCTTGGACCGATGGCGATCGCAGAGAGTCAACCGAAGGTCGGCATAGGAGAGTGTTCACAATAACCGTCGCGTCGAAACCTTTGTGGTAAATCAAGCCAAAATCGTACATGAAGAAGATCTCGGTCCGCGATATCGAAGCTATCGCAAAGGGCATTGCAAGGTTCAACCTCGACAAGAGCTGGGAAGTCGTAAATGACTAGATCGATCCACATTGAGCAAGTGTCTGCCAAGAGATTGTCGCGGAGGGCCTTCTTCGCCGGTGCTGCAGCAACTATCCTCGCGGTGCCGGCACGGGCTGACGATGCCGACGATCCCTATCCTTTGCCGCCGTTCGACTACAAGAGGCTTCCGCCGGATTTTCGTCGCGCGGTTGTCGCCTACAATGGGCGGCATTGGCCAGGGACTATCATTATCGATACCTCGTCTCGGCAACTCTATATCGTGCTCGAGAACAAAACGGCGATCCGCTACGGCTGCGCGGTGGGCCGGGACGGCTTCAGGTGGGCGGGTCTGGCCGATGTCGGACGCAAGGTTATGTGGCCGCGCTGGACGCCGCCCAAGGACATGATCGCGCGTAGCCCCGAAAAAGCAAAATGGGCGAACGGCATGCCGGGCGGTCCCGACAATCCGCTGGGCGCCAGAGCCCTCTACCTATTCCAAAACGGCAACGACACGCTCTATCGCATACACGGCACAACGGAGCCACTTTCCATCGGAAAGAATGCCTCGTCGGGCTGCATCCGCATGGTCAATCAGGATGTCGTTGATCTTTATCGTCGGGTCCCTGTGGGAAGTCGGGTGATTGTCATGGCGGAGGGAGTGTAGGGTGAATCCCTTGCTGGCGTGTCGCCTTGGGCCAAGGCGGCCTAGCCTAGCGTCTTGTCTTCGGCCTTCCCTCTCGCGAGCGCCGCGGTCACTCGCTCGTGGATCATGGCCCGTTCGAGCTCTGCGAAGACGCCCATCATTTTGAACGTGGCCTCGCCAGCCGGGGACCGCGTGTCGACTGTGCAGATTATCGGGCGGGAGCGTTGAGCGCCTTATAGACCATGCCCCGGCTGCACCCCAGTGCCTTCGCGATCTCTGTCGCGCCAGCACCGCTCGCCTTCATGCTCTGGATCCTCTTCCAGTCGAACTTGACCGGTAGTGTCCGGCATTAGCACTCATTGGACAGAATCGGCGGAATGCGGATGGAGGATTTCTGGCTCAAATTGAGGGATGGTGGGGACCGGGAGGCGTTGAAGAGAATAAGGATAGTCGAATAGGTCACGGGCCGGTGTGCGATCATTCAACGATCGGTTCAGGCTCCTATTTTGCTTTCCGGATAAGAAGATCTATTCGCTCGCCCGCTTTCCATGGAGCTGGATGCGAGAGGCGTTCAACGGAAAAGCAGGTCTCAAGTCTGCCATTTACGATTATCCTTTGACTGGTCAGATGGGCAAAATCCACTGTGTCACGATCAAGTTCGACAGAGACTATCGTTCCAATTCCTCGCAAACTTATTCTGTCGAGGGTCGTGAAAGAGGGTCGGGGTAGCAGGCTCTTCTTACCGCGCGGTTTTGGTAACCCAGTCATTATTACCTCGCAATGAGCCCGCGGCCGAAGCGTGGGTTTGAAGGGTCCAACACGGACGTGCCTAACCCGCCACTGCTAGCCGGTTGCTCGTTTCAATTTGTCCGCTGGCAAACAATACCATGTTACACTTGTGTTCCATATTCGGAAAGATTTGGCGAGCGGGATACAGGTGAAGGTGAGGATCTGGCAGATCTCATTCAATCGAGGAATTCTTGAAATGCAGCCTCTGAGCGGCCCCTGATATGGCGAAACATGCTGATCGAGGCCTGCGATAAGTTCTGTGCGCAATGCGGGATTCGAACCCCTCTCGGTTGAGAAAAACGGAAATAACAGGTAAATTTCTGTCTATCTGGGGCGACTTTGTTTTTAATGCGCGTTTGTACGTGCAATTTCTCAGCAGGCTAGAGGCGAAACCCGTCGCTTGAAATCAACATTGTTGTGCACATCATTGCGGTAAACGCCCTTCAGGCGTCATCCTGTCCACGACATGCGGAAGCACTGAGGCCAAGCGCGAAAGCAAATCCGCGCGGCTCAAGCCAGTCTGTTTGACGAGACTGTCAATGAGGTCTGGCCCTAACGCGCGTTCCATTTCCGTATCCCTGATTGGTTTGTTGGGTCCAGATTCTACCCATGAATCTGCAGTCGCACCCTGGCCGTTTTGCCGGAAGCGGTCAACGAGCTGACCAAGCCCACTATTCAAGTCGGTGCCTGTCGCGCTGCCACCAAGAGATTTTCGTGCGCTATCCAGAATTCCGCCGAGGGGGCTGTTGGGGTCAGACGTTCCGAGCCCTCTTACAAATTCTCCAATTTTGTCGCGATTTTGGTATCCCGCTATAGCTACCAGCCCCAAAAGAGCGGCAAGCGACGGCATTCCTCTAGCCATTATCCTCTCCCATTTTTCGTAGTAGTGGTGAACAAATTCGCGTCCAAAGGGTTCCAACTTAGGCATTTAAAAGTGCTACAGGAGAAATGCGACACAGGGAGACGCCTCATGAGCTTTATCTGGACAATCATCATCGGACTCCTTGCAGGGGTAGTTGCCAAGTTCCTGATGCGTGGCCCCAATGAACCGTCCGGGTTTATTCTGACGACAATCCTGGGCATTGTGGGGGCGTTTGTTGCCAGCTATCTCGGCCAGGTCTTGGGATTTTACGGCCCGGGCGAAGGCGCCGGTTTTGTTGGAGCGGTCATTGGAGCTGTAATCGTGCTCGCTGTCTGGGCGATGATTACGAGGAAGAGGGCGGCCTGAAGGTCTCGCCGATAATTTCGAAGCCACTGAATTGGAAAAATATCAGGATCAGAAGTCCTAACAGGAATCCATCAATGGAACTTGCTGAGCCCTGAAAGGCTCGGATGACGCCCGAAAGAAACATGCTCATGGCCGTAAATAATCCGTCTGGTGAAAATGCGCGCAAAGGCGTAGTGCGAATGCGCTCTCAGCTCAAGGCCAAGATCGAAGGCGAGGAACACTGGACCAAGCGGACAAGACTTCCGGCGAGTTCATGGCGCAGAAGAGGGGTCCGGAGGCGCCGCCCTATAAAGGCGTTCGGAAAGAATGATGCGGGCTTAAGATTGCTATGGAACTCATGCTCGCCCTCATCATGGTTTGCGGAAATCACGGTTTACTGCTTTCCATTGCATCCAGAAAAACACTAGTCATTTCGTGATCCTCAAATCTCGCCGGCATAGAAAATCATCTGAACGGTCATGACCCGGCTCGGTGGCCCGCCAGGGCTGTAGCAGCGAAGTGATAATTTGGCGGGCCCTAGGGCTACCTGCCGTTGGGGGGCTGGCAGGCTGCAGGCAACGATCACCCGCTTGGGTTGTTCCAAGGCGGCTTATTGGAGGACGATTCCACCGCGCACAAATTGTCGACGGGGAAGTTGTTCTAGAAGGAGCGCACCGGTATGGATTTGGAACCGCGTCGAAGGCAATTGGAAGCAGGTGAAGAGCAAGATGAAGGAGAAATGGGGAAAGCTCAGCGCGATGATCTCGACGTCATAGATGGCGACCTGGATCATTCGAACGCAGGATTGAAGTGCGCTATGGGATTGCGAATGATCAGGCCAAGAAGGACATTGATACTTGGCATGGCGAGCAACGCTGGTAATCGATAAGGCCCGGTTGCGGAATGAGGCCAGACTTTTTTGCATTTGCGAAGTTGTCCCGACAGAAAAAAGGGCCCGCCGATCTGAGAAAGGGCGGGCGTTCTCGGATAACAACAACCATGAGGAAAGTTGTGATTGTGGTTCAGGTATTCACCAGAAGCTGCCACCGCTGAGAGCAATCAAAAAGTGGTCCGGCGAATTCCCATGCCAGCAAGGCGACGAGAGGACCCCAAGGTGATAGGACTGCCGGCCGCCCACGCGACTTTTCCGGCAAATGATGAGAATATATCTTCAATGCCGCGTGATTTTTTCACACGCCCGCCAGGAACGTACCCGAGCCGACGCTTTCGCCGACATCAAATTAACAGTAAAAGGTTCCATGAGAGCATTCGTCAGGGTGCGTTTGAAGAGGTCTGCGGCGTGACTGAAGCAAATGACAAGAGCGATCAGGTTGAAGAGTTGCTGACGACGCCGGATTTGGCCGGTGCTCTCGAAAGCGAACAGTTCAGGCGATTTCTCGACCAAATCCCTATCGCAATCATCGTTGCGGAAATGGTATCCCAGGAGCGCATTATCTATGCTAATCCGGAGTTCGAGAAACTAACCGGACAAACCAGCGCCGCCATTCAGGGTAAATCATGGTCGGTCCTTCACGGAGAAGGAATTGGTGAGAAGCCTGGCTTGAAGCTCAGTTACGCCCTTGCGAATGAAAGCGAATATGTGGGTACCTTCCGTATTGAGCGTGCTGAGAGTGAACCGTCATTGGTCGATGCTTATTCCAACGTAATCGTCGATGACAATGGAACGCCGGCTTTCAGGCTTGCCGCGCTGGTCGATGTAACTGCCCACGACCAGCCCCAACGGGAGGAGCTTGAAAAACAACTTCGTGACAAGGATATGCTTCTTCGAGAAATTCAGCATCGCGTCAAAAATAACCTTCAGATGATAACTGCTTTGATCCGGCTTGAGGCTCGCAACGCATCTGGCAGGCTGGACAGTAGGCCTTTCGACCGGCTCGCAGGACGCATTGAATCTCTGCAACTTCTATACAAATCCCTCTCGGAGGGTGATCAGAGCCAAGAAATCGACCTTGGCACCTATCTAAGTCAAATCGCCTCGAGCGTGATGCATACGCACGCCGTTGAAGGTATCCGTCTTGACCTGAAAGTCGATGCGTATCCAGTCTCAGTCAACGTAGCGATGCCTACCGGTCTCGTCGTCAATGAGTTGCTGACAAATTCCCTGAAGCATGCATTCAAAGGGCGTGACGGCGGCACCATCACCCTAAACTGCCTGACCGACGAGATCGGATGCCGTGTGATTGTAGCCGACGACGGCGTCGGACTTCCCGATGGTAAGAACTGGCCAGAGAGAGGCAAGCTCGGGGCACTTATTGTCCAGTCGCTGCGTGAAAATGCCAAAGCTCACATCGAAGTCGCTTCGACCCCACAAAAAGGAACGCGGGTGACAGTCGTTTTCACCCGCGCCGCAGCGGCGCCGGAAACGATGAGCTAGGGCAGTCCCATAGTGGTTTGGAACGGCGATTCTAGCTCTTCAATCAGCCACACCGCGCTTTATCTCTCATCCGGGGAATGACTTCTCGTGGACGGGCGGGCCCCCGCCAAGAGATTAACGACATCACACTTGGCATTTTTGGGACCGCGAAACTGGGAAGCTCGCGATGCGCGGAACTCAAAAGCCACCGGAATATTCGCGTGATTGTATTTCCGTAGCTTTTTCGTCACTCATATCGTGCGGAGAATGTTTCGATCGGAATTGCCGCCTCAAATTCGTAGGTCGTACGCACTGAGTTGGCCATCACGCCGACCAGATTAGCCATCACCAAGTCGCCTGTTCAGCCCCAGCTCGCTCCAGCTCATTGAGCCGTATCATCATCCCGGTCCGCCGCTCTCATTCCTCGCCGCATTATTTCGCGCACGGCTGCTGCTCGATTGGGCAGACGGTTCTCAAAACGCCAGTCATCTATTGCCTTCAGCTCCTGAGATGTCAGCATCACTTGAAGGCGGATTAAACGTTGCCCTGAGCGCAATTCCACCCTCGCGTCAGTCCCGGCTCGACGAGCCTGCGAATAGTTCGATGATCTCTGAAGCAAGCGAGTTCGGCGATGATCCATTTGACTCGGTGGCCGCGCGTCATTCGCTCAAATTTCGGCCCATACACAGACTTGATGAGATCTTCCGGTAGCCTGGTTGTCACAACAGGATAATGGAACGTGGCGAGTCGACCGCGTGCTTGCTTCAGTAGGTTTGTTGACTTCGCCATGTTTTCTGTATGCACAAAAAACGAGCCGAAGCAAAGCGCAAACTGGGTATGACCCCCTTGCATGCGGCAGTTAGGGGGCCACGCCTACTTGAGCATCTTCTCGGCAACGGAGCAGATGTGAACGCCAGAAGCTTTGAAATCGTGGGCGTTGAAGGTCAGCCATGTCTCGCGGCTTCCTCTAAACCCTAGTGTAGTTTCCGAGGAGGCAGTCAAAGGCTCGGCCGACACACAAGCTGGGTCGGCCATGAAGTCGACTTCCCTCAGCGCGTCTTGGTGCTGCTTGCTACTGCAAAACACCTTTTCGCATCTGTCTCAAGCATTTTGACGGCTGATAATCAACGACCTGCCTGCAAGCATGCGCTTTTGGGAACTTAATCGAGTAAAGAATCTTTCAAATTTAGGTATTTTTGCGAGGAGCGCATCATGCGGCTTGCAACCACTCCTCTTTTCTCAGTCGTGGGAGGCAACATTGGCCCTGACTGTCCCTATTCCGACGGCAGATGTAAACCTCAATCCCTCAGCAAAGGCGGCAGCCAACATTTCCATTTCCATAGACACTTTTTATGACGACTTGGCACCCTATGGCAGCTGGGTGCACTACGAAGATGCTCATGTTTTTGTCCCAAGTCGCGTCCGCCATGGTGGCGGCCCTATACGATTGGACACTGGGTCTACACCAGACGATATGGCTGGCTATGGGTATCGGACGAGCCCTTCGGATGGGCCGCGTACCATTATGGCCGCTGGGGTTTTTCCAAGACATCGGCTGGTATTGGATCCCGGGCAGACGCTGGGCACCGGCATGGGTCTCTTGGCGCCGCAGCAGGGACTATGTTGTATGGGCGCCGCTTCCACCACGTTTCGATGACGATTTCTCGATCGAGATAACGGTTCGCGATATTCCCAACGATTACTGGGTCGCCGTACCCTCGCGCAGTTTCCTAGAGAGGGACCTTTCGGCGTCGATCATCGATGATGACCACGAGCGCTTCCGGGCGGTCGAAGAGACCAAGCCGGTCGGCAATGTCACCATCCAAAACAATATTGTCGTGAACAACGCCATCGATGTCGGTTTCGTCGAGAAGCAGACGAAGCAACAGGTGAAGCCCGTCGAGGTGAATGAGACGGATAATCCCAAGCAGGCCGGGAAAGGAGGCGCGGGAAAAGTTGCTGTGTTCACCGGCGAGTGAAGCAGGAAATCGACGCGAAGCCCGCGCAAGTCAAAGAAGTCCAAGAGGTCACGAAGGAAAGAGCGAAGCAGGAGAAGCAGGCTCCGGGTCCTGCCCGCGAAACCGAGCAGCCGCAGGGCGGTAAGAAGAAAAAGACGCTGCAGACCGAGGAGCAGATAACGGCGCTCGATGAAGCGCAACAACAACAGGGTGAAGGGCAGCCGACCGGAAAGAAGATAAAGAAGGAAGAGGTCCAGCCGCAGCCGGGCGCGGAGCAACTAGCGAAGAAGAAAAAGGCTACCGGCCAGGCCGTGGAGGCGCAACCTCAGCAAAGCGAGGAGCAGCCGATTCAGAAAAAGAAAAAGGCGACCAAGCAGTCGACACAGCCGTAGGAGGTGGTGCCTCAGCAGGGCCAAGAACAGCCGGTCAAGAAGAAGAAAAAGGCCGGAGTACAATCCTCTCAAGGCTCCGAGCCGCTCCAGAATTCGGAAGAGCCAGTCCAGACCGAGAAGTCAAAAAAGGAAAAGGTTCAACCCGCGCTGGAAACCCCGGCAATAAAGTCGAAGAAAAATGTCCCGGCGAGTAAATGTGATCCTGCCACAGGCGAAGGCTGCGCCCAATCGAGTCAAAAGGGCTCCATAAGGAAGGACTTGCCCGGCTTTCCACCGTGCGCCCTTCTCCTCCGCCTCGCTCGCTTTTCAGAAACTCAAGTGAGATAGTACCGCCCTGGCGTCCGATCGCCGGCAATGGACCTCCTGCCTGCGGCATGCTCGCGTCGAGTAACTAAAATGCGCATGCCCAGCCGGCCGGAAGTTCCGTCCACCACTCCGGCCATTTGACTTTGTGTGGCAGACGTGTGGCTCGCAGAATAATCCGTTGCTCATCAGATGTAAGATGGCGCTCACCAAGTCGTGCCAACGCGGCTTCGATAAGCCAGGGCTCGAGCAGGATACTGGCCGTATCGCGATAGGGATCAAGCAACTTTGCCATTCGCAAGGTCTCAAGCGCAGAATTCACGCTACCGGGAGTGACAATCTGCAAGCTAATCGCCGACTTACCAGGCTGGCCGACAATTCGCTTGTCCGTCGCTTCGTCAAACGCCAGAATAGCGGCGCGGGCAGCAGCGCTGTCACCCTCGAGCCCACACTTGGTGATCTGCAAAAGGAAGGCTTCCGCTCCGCTCTGCTCCGACCTCACGGACGGTTACCATCTGACCAAGAACCGCTTCCACGCTGGTGCGCACTCGGAGTGCGGTAGGTTGATAGCGATAAGAGTAACTTCGCCCCGACGTATGAGCCATCCGATCCGATATGGGACAAATATTGGACAGGACGAACTCAAGCCAACTAAGTATTTGAAATGATTGGCGCCCCCTAGGGGACTCGAACCCCTGTTTCAGCCGTGAGAGGGTGGTTTTGTGGGGTTTTTCTTTCCGCCACCGTTCACCAAAATGCAATCTTTTCAACGTTTTCATCCCCTAGCATCCGTCCCTGTACACAGGCGTTTATTCGACGTATATTCGACCCATCCCTTTTCCGCCGTCGCAGCTATTCGTCCGATATTCGACGACGGGGGCACCGGCCGGAAACATGGAGGAGAAGTGTCGAATATGGCACGGACATTGAACGAAGCGCCAGTCACCACAGCCAATGCCCGCTCGAAACTCGTAACGGGTGAATATGCAAGGCGGCTCGATGCCGACGCGGCGCTCTGGTACCGCAAGGGCGTCAGGGGTGGTGTCTGGTTTGCCCGATGGCGCAATCACGGGCCGGGTGCGAACTACAAGCAGAAGCCGATCGGGCCAGCCAATGACCTCAACGACAAGCCGACGGACGGCCTGTTTACTTTCCTGCAGGCTGAGAAACGGGCGCGCGATATCATTGCCGAGGCTCGCCAGGCTATCACCGCGGAAGCGGACGGGCCGGCGCCGACGGTGCGCTCTGCCGTCAAGAGCTACGTCGCCGAACGCGACGACCGCGCCAGCCGCCGCAAGGGCCTAGCGGTCCGTTCTGATGCCGCTCAGCGCCTGGGGCGCTACGTGCTCGGCCATACCAAGCGCGGCAAGCGGAAGGCCATTCCGGCGGCGCCGTTGGCGGACGCGGCGCTGCATGCCCTGACAGAGACGGACCTCAAGAAATGGCGCGCCAGTCTGCCAGCACAACTCAAGGCCACGACGCGCCAGCGGCTCATCAACGACGTGAAAGCCGCCCTCAACAGCGGCTATGAGGCGCACCGTGCGACCATGCCGGCATCGCTACCTACCATCATTAAGCATGGCCTCAAGGCCGAAAAGATCGACGATGACGAGGCGGTGCCACTGGCACGCGAAAACCAGATACTCACCGATGCCCAGGTCAGCGCCCTGATTGGTGCTGCTCGCGCGGTCGATGCGGAACAAGGCTGGGACGACGACTTGTTCAGGATCATCCTCGTGCTCGCAGCGACCGGCGCTCGCTTCTCGCAGATCGCGCGCATGAAGGTCGGCGACGTCCAGAGAGCGCATGGCCGATTGATGGTCCCGGTATCGCGCAAAGGGAAAGGAAAGTCAGGCCAGATTGCCGTGCAGGTGGGCCGAGATGTGCTCGACGAACTCCAGCGTGTTGTGACTGGCCGCAAGCCGGACACGCGCTTGCTGGAGCGCTGGAGGTTTGAGCAGCGGCCGGGTGGGATCGAATGGCATCGAGCCGACCGCGGTCCCTGGCTGAGTTCGAGCGAGCTTGTTCGGCCTTGGGGCGAAATCCGACAGCGCGCCGGGCTGCCCAGTGCAATCCCCTACGCATTGCGTCATTCATCGATCGTTCGAGGGATCCGGGCGAACCTCCCGATCCGCTTGGTCGCCGCATTGCACGACACGTCGGTTCCGATGATCGAACGTCATTATTCAAAATGGATTGTGGACGGTCTCGAGGAGCTGGCGGCAAAGGCAATCGTGCCGCTCGTGCCGCAGGACAGTGGGGGGAAAGTGATTATCCTGAAGAGCGGCATGTAATGAGCGAGTCACCCGCCCCCGATGTCGACGCCATGATCGCTGCTGCCTCAGCGCTGCTCCCGGCCGAGGCTCTGAAAGCGGCCGTAGAAGCGAGTAGGAGCAGGCTGTGGATGAAGCTTATCGCAGGGGGACATCCTTTCCATCCCCCTCCGCCGGCTTATCGTACATCCTGGCTGGGGCGCATTTACTACTGGGTGTGGCGCCTGGGTGTACGACTGGACGGCGTTACGGTGGAAAAGCTTCTTGCTCGGGCCAGAGACGGCGACAAATCCGCCGATAACCTCGTGCGCGGATTGGCCGCCCATTGCTTGCGCGAGCGCATCGCCATGCCGCCCTGCCTAAGCGAGTATGCCGCGGACAAGATGTTGGAGAGCATCCATATCTCCGAGAAAGCGCGGCGGTTGGTGGAGAACTACCCCCGCGATCATATGATCTTGAATGCGGTTTATCGCATATCCAAGGATTTTGGTATTCCAGCGACATGCAGTTGGAATGCTGGGTCCAGCACGCCGAAATCCGCCTGCGCAATCGTCTCCGCGGCCCTTGCCCGTAATAGCATTCATATCTCCGAAGATGGGGTCAAGAAAATTTGGAATCGCAAGAGCAAGGACTTCGAAAAAATGAAGGTCGTCGACACGCTTATGGGAATAAATGAAATAGAAAGCTCATAGGACATGTGACGGCTTCACGTGTCCCCGTGTCATTCGTATCCGGTTCGCATACTTCTCCCACACACGCACTGGCGGTTCGGTGCACAAACGTGGAGAAGTTTTAATGTCTCAAGATGAAGTGCCGACGAAACGCCGACTCGCGCATTCGTTTGAGTCTGCGGCGGAAGCATCCGGCGTGGGTCGATCCTCGCTTTACAAGTACGCCAAGGCCGGCCAGCTCAAAGTCCGCAAGGCGGGTCGCCGCTCGATAATCCTAGATGACGATTTGCGCGAAATGCTCGCGAACCTTCCCCGCTGGGAAGTCAAGTGTTGATGGACGAAGAAACAGCGCTCGTCATCGGCATGCCGGGCCTTCTCGTTGTTTGGGTTAGGGCGGGATGCGATGGCGGATGATCTCATAAGCAAGCGCGTTTTCGCGCGCCCATTGCGGTTCGACCTCGATGTTGATGCAATGGCTCTGTTCCAGCTCATCGGGACGTTAGCCTTTGATGATGCGGCTCGACGCATCATGGCGCATCTCGCTGCAGAGGCCGCAGCCAGCCCGGACGGCGGCTGGATTCATTACGCACGCGCCAGGAATTGGTACTCAAACCGACGCTATCTGCATGAAGTGCAGACCTACGCGAATGTCATGCGTGCCGTTGCCGGTCTTGAGAAAGAGGGGCTGATTGAGCATGTGAAATCGGAGCCCGGACGGCGCGGCACCGAATCCTTAATGCGCGCTTCTCGGCGGCTTCTGCAAATAATGCCGTCGGCGACACAATTCCTGAACACGAAGGATCCGGAAGTAATCTATCTGATGAAGAGGGAACAGACCTTCGAGAAGAACGGGCGGAAGTGGACAGAGCCGGCAAGGTCGATCCCGTATGAGGATACAGACGGGACCAGGCGCATGCGGCGGGACTTGCGATCCATCAATGAGGGCGTCGCCGGCGTTGAACTCCGGCATCCGAAGATAGGCATCATTCGCCCCGGAACGCCAATTCCGCGCCTGGGCAAGAGCAACCCCGGACCCGCGTTTATGGGAATGAGGCGGAAGTTTACCGAGAGATTCGATCAGCATGGCCGCTTCTATGCCTGGTGGCAAAACCTGCCCGGCAAAGAACGCGGGCTGCTGCTGCTCGACGGCGAGCGGGTTATCGAGGAAGACTATCGCCAGATTCATCCGACTCTGCTCTATGGCATGCGCGGTATTCGCCTGGAATGCGATTTTGACGCCTACACAGTCGACGGCCTTCCCCCGGAATTGCGCCCGCTGCTCAAGGTTGTGTTTAATGCGATGGTGAATGCGCGTGGGCGCCAAGGTCTTCACTTCACCATCACAGACAGGGCCAGGGAACTCACCGCGGCGGGCGAAATCCCGCCGGGCTTTGATGGGCATGCAGCCGCTGTCCTCCTCATGGATGCCATGTTGAAGCGGCACGCGACTATCGAAGACGCGTTCTTCAGCGATGCCGGTCTGACGCTCATGCGCGCCGATAGCGATATGGCGGAAGACGTCATGCTCACGCTACTTCGCGACGGGATTGTTTCCCTCGGCATTCATGACAGCTTCATTGTCCAGGCCCGCCATGGGGGAAAGCTCACGGAGACCATGGAGCGCGCCAAGGCCGTCATGCTCGACAAAATGAGCGGCCGAAACGTCGTTAAACTCACCCCCCGGAAAGAACGGGTCAGGAACGGGGCCAAGCTATTGATCCAGAACGAAAACTAGCCAAAGGTACTATGAAGGGGGGGCGTACTATTATTGGCTACCTTGCCGCCCTGCCCCTGTCTGCTGCCCCCGCGCCTGCTCCCCCTCAGATACTGGGAAGGAGGAGCAAAATCAAATCGGGCGATTTTCACCCACGCGCTTCCGTTTGAATAAGTCGCTATAATGGCATATATTTGCCCACTTAAGGCGCAAACATGCTGGGCAAAAATTTCTCAATATCAGTGACTTAACCATAAATTTGTGCTAATATCGAATTCTAGACGAATAAGGGTTTCTGTGCAGCATGCTAGCGCGTTACGAAGATTTCGGCGGAAGGCCATCCAACCGGCGGGGGACATCCATAGTCTCGCCATCTCAACGGTCGGGGGTCGCCAATTGAGCAGGAAACCCTCATCGGAAAAGTCAAAGTCTGACCCAAATGTTAACGTAATTGAGGTGCCGTGCGCACCCGGCGAAGATGTTGACCTTGCCACTGCCAGGGTTTGCATCGGGCCTTACGCGGCAAATGCCTTGGCTCTCAAGCTCTTTGCCAAGGGTAGCACGGGCGGCAACATGCCATCCCCGGCGGTAGTCACGGCTCTTATCGAATCCTCAAAGAGCGTCCACAATAACGACATGAGAGACGTGGAGGCGATGCTTGTTACCCAAGCGATGACCCTCAACGCCATGTTCGCGGATCTTTCCCGGCGGTCCGCAATCAACTTGAACAGCAATTACCTTGAAGCGGGCGAGCGATACTTGAAAATGGCGATGAAGGCTCAGAGCCAATGCCGAATGACGCTTGAAACGCTCAGCGCCATCAAAAACCCCCCCGGTTATCTACGCCAAGCAGGCCAACATTGCCCATGGGCCGCAACAGGTAAACAACGCGTTCCCCTCGACTTCGCGCGCGAAGCAAAATTCAAATTCGCCAAACAAACTATTGGAGCAGACCGATGAAATCCCAATGGACGCCGGAGCGCCGGCAACGCCAGGCAACAGCAATTCAGCGTTGGAAACCTTGGGAGAAATCGACCGGCCCTCGAACGCCTGAGGGCAAGGCTATCGTCTCTCGCAACGCCAACAAGGGAGGAAAGCGCGAATTGCTTCGGGAGGAGATGCGGGAGTTTCGACAGTTCATTAAGGATGCCACGGTGATTCTGGACGAGGCGACTCAGTGTTGACAAATATGGGTTTGTCTCGCCCTTCGCACTCCCGCGCGCCGGGTTATGACGGCGCACGAGGCGTCGTCATAACCCGCGTACCGGTCAGAAAGGTCGGAGCATTCGCGGGCGGCGCTCCTATGGGGTCGGTGAATTACGCACTTCAGACTCGCTTGGCCACCTTTTTTAGCGTCGAGCGGGAGCATCCGATTGTGACAACTATGTCGTCTGCCCTTTCTTCAGCTTGAGAATGGCTTTGTTCCGTTCCGCCTCTTCTGGCAGACCCCTCCGGCAAGAACCGTCTGTTCCCAATTGCACACCGCCAGGGGCCCGCAAGGGAGTCGCTAGGATCGCGTAGGAGAGTCGTACAGCGGGTTCTGGCTCGGCCGAGTGTCGGGCATAGGGCGCCCACGGTGAGTCTCAGTGACTCTCTAAACGGCGTTCAGGGTCTATCGGGGCTAAGCGCCCTATCGGCCCGTTTCCTATTGCTTGGCGCACGGCCACTTTCTCTTGAGAGCCCTCAAAGCAACGGAAGCAGCCGAGCTTGCGCGAGCTTGTGGTTGTACCTCCAACTCCTTCAAGACAACTTTTCGGAGCTTCTCCACCTTTGCTCTGGGAGGGAGGCAGATCACCAATTTTTGTGTGGCAATCACCGCCGCCTCATTTGCTGTATCAACAACTGCGGCAAGATAGGACGCACAGCGAGCGCTTGACCGACTGCACTCGGTATAAAGCTTGTCAGTGTTCCACATGCTTTTTGCTGCAGCGGGTAGTGCCAGCGTCAGACACGCAAGCACCCCAAAAGCGGCGACTGTACTAACCCACGGCATTGAGATGTCCAACGTGCCCTATGCGACCGAGTTCCGCGGGAGCATGGACGCAAGCGCGTCTACTTGGGGTGTACCCTCTGTGGACGTCTACTGACCGGCCCAATCCCGTGCACTATGGGTTTGTAACGACATAGTTGACAGCAACGACTCCGTGGTCTAAGAGCCATAGTGGACACACACCCGGACGGAGACCACGCACCATGTCAACGCATATCGGATACGCCAGAGTGTCCACCACCGATCAGAACACCGACACTCAGGCTGAACGGCTCAAGGCCGTAGGGTGCGCCGTGATCCGCAAGGAGAAGGTTTCCGGTAAAAGCCGAGATGGACGCAGTGAACTGGCGACGGTTCTGGAGTTCATCCGGCCCGGCGACGTCCTGACCGTGGTAAAGCTCGACAGGTTGGGCCGTAGCAGAAGGGCGCGCACCTCCGCGTCCTCGAACCGGCGATCAGCACCGACGGGCCGATGGGCAAGGTCATGCTCACCGTTCTCGGCATGGTCGCTGAGATGGAGCTAGGCTTCATCAAGGAGAGGCAGCTCACCGGCATCGCGAAGGCGAAGGCTGCAGGGGTCTACAAGGGAAGGCCGGTCAAGCTCGACTGGAAGAGGATCAAGAGCATGAAGGCGAGCGGTGCTGGCGCGACGGAGATCGCGAAGGCGCTGGGGTGCAGCCGGGGCATGGTCTATAAGGCGCTCAACGCTCCCGCCCGATAATCTGCACAGTCGACACCCGGTCCCCGGCCGGCGAGGCCATGTTCAAGATGATGGGCGTCTTCGCAGAGCTCGAACGGCCATGATCCACGAGCGAGTGAACGCGGCGCTCGCGAGAGGGAAGGCCGAAGACAAGACGCTAGGCGGCCCCAAGATTGGCCCAATGCGACAGGCCAGCAAGGGATTCACCCTACACTCCCTCCGCCATGACAATCACCCGACTTCCCACAGGGACCCGACGATAAAGATCAACGACATCCTGATTGACCATGCGGATGCAGCCCGACGAGGCATTCTTTCCGATGGAAAGTGGCTCCGTTGTGCCGTGTATGCGATAGAGCGTGTCGTTGCCGTTTTGGAATAGGTAGAGGGCTCTGGCGCCCAGCGGATTGTCGGGACCGCCCGGCATGCCGTTCGCCCATTTTGCTTTTTCGGGGCTACGCGCGATCATGTCCTTGGGCGGCGTCCAGCGCGGCCACATAACCTTGCGTCCTACATCGGCCAGACCCGCCCACCTGAAGCCGTCCCGGCCCACCGCGCAGCCGTAGCGGATCGCCGTTTTGTTCTCGAGCACGATATAGAGTTGCCGAGACGAGGTGTCGATAATGATAGTCCCTGGCCAATGCCGCCCATTGTAGGCGACAACCTCGCGACGAAAATCCGGCGGAAGCCTCTTGTAGTCGAACGGCGGCAAAGGATAGGGATCGTCGGCATCGTCAGCCCGTGCCGGCACCGCGAGCATAGTTGCTGCAGCACCGGCGAAGAAGGCCCTCCGCGACAATCTCTTGGCAGACACTTGCTCAATGTGGATCGATCTAGTCATTTACGACTTCCCAGCTCTTGTCGAGGTTGAACCTTGCAATGCCCTTTGCGATAGCTTCGGTATCGCGGACCGAGATCTTCTTCATGTACGATTTTGGCTTGATTTACCACAAAGGTTTCGACGCGACGGTTATTGTGAACACTCTCCTATGCCGATGCTGCGCACGCGATGAGGTGACGCTTGCGCAAGTCCAACTATTCCGGCTCAACATGGTGCTGGCATGCCTGGGCTGCGGCCACAAGCAGCTGATGGATCCTGACGAGCTTCTGAAGAAATGGCCGCCAGAGACGACGATGAAGCAGATCGCCACGCATGCCCGGTGTAAAAACAGAGGGTGCCGTGGTAACTACGGCGCCGAGGTGCTGTTTCGTACCGGAGAATTTCCAGAAGACTGGTGGCCGCGGACGCCGGCAAACCGAATGAGGCGCGCTTAACTATGACCTTGGCGCGTGGCGACCGATATGCAACACTTTAGGTTGCCGGGCCGAATCCGGCAGCGCTCCCACCACGGGGCCCGTCGGCAAGCTTGCCCCCCAAACCCCAAGCGCCGACGGGCTTCGCGCTCAGCTGGACGTCCGGAACCATTCAACGAGCACCCGCATTACGAAGATGGCCATGATTGCGCTCATGGCCATCTAGCCCGTCGGGCTATGGATTGCCTCCCAGTCCGGCGGGCGCCCTAAAACGCACATTGCCGGGATGGCCGCCCGTATCCAACTTACGGAACAACCTAAGCGGCTCATCGTTGCCTGTTGCCTGCCCCACGGCAGGTAGCCCCAAGGCCGCCAAGTGACCACTTCGCTATGCCCAATCCCTGGCGGGCCCCCGTCGAAGCGTCGACAATGAAAACCCGGACGACCATCTATGCTGGCGAGAATGGAGAGACGCCAGTTGTCCGCCAGGTTGAGATCGTGGTGGAAGGCCGCCGTCCCCTACAAGAAATGTCGCGCCTGCAGGAACTCCCGGAGAATTTCTGCATTGATCTGATGATCCTCTTTGACATCAGCAGACTAAACCCGCTTCCCTGGCGGGTTCTTTTTTGAAATGCTAGCGTGCTCGGCGGCGTGGTCGAAGCTGTCTCCCACGGCTCTCTTCGCAAAGCTGCTTATGCATGAGATATAACTCGGCGATTTCTCGCTCGGATATCTGCTCGAGAGCTGGGCGCTTTTGATCTGCTCATCCAGGCGCTGGGTCTTCGGACCAAGCGAGCGGGAGTTGCCAGGCCTAATTCCTTCCGCACCCCCTTATAAGGCGGGGCTTCAGGGTCCTTCTTTTGAGACATAAACTCGCCGGACGCCTTTTCCCGCTTCGTCCAATGCTCCTCGCCTTCGATCTTAGTCTTAAGCTGAGAGCGATTGCGGTCGGCGCCTTTGCGCGCGTTATCGCCGGGCGGTGGCGTGACTCACCCTCGCGCTGATGTCGCCATAGTTTGTTACGTTTCCGCCTTGGTTCAACGATATGCCATAGGTGTGTCCCAGAATTATTCCTGTGGACTGGTTGACCAGCGAGCCGTTGGCATTGAAGGCGAATCCGGCGGCAGTTCCGTCGGTGGAACTGATGACCGTGCCGGCGTTTGTGAAGGTCACAGGCGCAATGCCATTGATGATCAGAGCGTGTCCGGCCGTGGTCGCCACGGTGGTGCCAAGATTTAGCAGGTAGGCGTTATCAGTCGACAGTGTCTGCGTGGTCGTGCTGGGCCCGACGACATGGCGCGCACTGACGCAGCCGCATCTTTTGGCGGAATGGCTGGCGAAGACGCACTTCAACCCGCAAACCTGACATCGCTTCACGGTGAAGATCGATCCGCAGCCCGACAGAAGCTTCATGTTCGATTGCGAGGTCACCTCCGTCGATCCGAACAAGGTGCTTACCTATACGTGGAATTCGGTTGGCGATGAGACGGGAAAGGGCTGCGGAGCGTCGTGACCTGGCCCTCACCGCCACGCCCACCGGCACGCGCCTGCGCATGGAGCAGTCGGGCTTCGCGCCGGACCAGCCGGCCTACTTCTATGGCGCTCGAATGGGTTGGCCGCAATTCATGGCGAAGCTCGAACAGCTTCTCACAGGGCTCGATTGAAGCGGAAGCCTGCGGTTTTCGGATAAACCGATACGCAAAAACAAGGAAATAGAGCGGCGCATAATCGCTCGGCCTGAGGCGAGGACACGAGAGCGTTCAACTTGGGCGGAACGGGTCGCGAAGGGCACGCATGCTTACATAATTTTGGTAACAGCTGCTTCGAGGAAGAACGCGGCTCTCTCGAAGAACGTTGAAAGGCGTGCTCGCTGATGGTCGAGCGGAAAGACGCAGACGCAAATGACGCCGGGCTGGTGGCGTTCGTCGTGCTTGTCCGCTTTCACGGCGTTGACGCCGATGCCGAGCAGATCTGTCGCCGCATCGCGCCTGAAGAAGCCATAGGAGTCGCCGGCATGCTGCGCCATGCCGGATCCTGCGGGGGCGAGGCGCGCTGTCTCGCCAGCAATTGGAAGTGGAGAAGACTCCGCTCCCGGCGATCGCCAGCCGCCGAGACGGGCAGTTCTTAATCCTCAAAAGTAGCCGGCGCCAGCGCTGCTTTGTCGCCGCAAGGCTACACTCCCGTCATAGACGCCAAATCGCGCTGAAGCTCAACTGGTCAAGAATGTTGAGCGGGCAGACGCCGTAGGCTGCTTTGACTTGCGAAAGACGCTGAAAGGGTCCAGCCTAAGGTGGGCGACACACTGTTCACTGGTAAGTAAGGAAGGATAGAAAATGAATATCCGTCACCTTCTCGATCCTGAACAAGTACGCCTGGCAAGAAGGCGTAAGGGCGGGCTTACTGCTGCTAGACATGTGCTGGCGGCCGTCACTCTGACGGTCGGCGTTGCCGCGCTAAGCGTTCCTGCCTGGGCGCAAACGGAAGACGAGCTAGCCAAGCAATACAAGATCGAATCCATGAAGCAGGCGCTGGAGACGAAGGAGCGCTACGATCTCTATGGCCTGCGCTTCGCCAGTGACCAGTCGGCAGTCCCGGCTGACGCGCAATCGCTCCTGGACGACATTGCGGCGACGCTCAAGAACTTCCCTGAATGGCATTTGAGAATTGTCGGTCATACCGACGCCACGGCTGATCCGCAGCACAACCAGGCCCTGTCGCTCGACCGCGCCAACGCCATCAAGGCGGGGTTGGTCGAACGCGGCGTTGACGAGCAAAGGCTGGCTACGGCCGGCGCCGGCGAAAGCCGGCCTCTGGCCGGCAACGATACGCCTGAGGGGCGTGCTCTGAACCGCCGGGTCGAGCTTATTCGATTCACCGACTCGGCGGAGGCCAAGCGCCTGCTCAAGGCGATGTCGGATTATCTGGATGCGCAGAAAGCGATATCGTTCGACTACGATGCGGCGCTCGAGGTCGTAACCAATGATAAACAGAAGCTGGCGCTCTCGAGTTCCGGCATGGTGACGCTCAACCGTCCGGATAAGATCCGTGCGGCGCGCGCCGGCGGCTTCGTGGACGTCGAAACCCTGTTCGATGGCAAAACCCTGACCGTGCTCGGAAAGAACGCAAACAAATACACCCAGCTTGAAGTCCCCGGCACGATCGATCATTTGATTGACGAGTTGAGGACCAAATACGACCGACCCCTGCCTGCCGCCGATCTGTTGGGGACGAACGCCTACGCCGCCTTGATGGAAGACGTTTACGACTCGAAAGATCTCGGCAGTGGAGTGATCAACGGCACCGAGTGCGATTTTCTCGCTTTCCGCAAGGACGAGGTGGACTTGCAGGTCTGGATCGCCCACGGAGATAGTCCCTATCCGTGCAAATATGTCCTGACCTCGAGGCTCGTCACCGATGGACCGCAGTACAGTGTGGAGATCCGGAATTGGAGCACCGGCGACAAGGCCATGAAGGATGACTTTGCGTTCCAGAACGCGACGAACGCGGAGAAGATCGACCTGAAAGACTTGCAGGACAAGACGAGTGAACTTCCCTCGAACTTTGCAATGGGAGGCAAACAATGACCATATTGAAGCGAGTTGCGATATTGGTTGCCGCTTTGATCGCACTGGGCGGTGTGAGCGAATTGGGTCGGCATCTGTCCATCCAGGGGCTGCCCGGTTTTGTCTCGACCGCGCAGGCTGAAGTCGGCCGGCCGCTGACACCGGTCAGCGTTGCCGGTGTGGCCCGGCGGACGGCGCGGCGTAACTAGAGCATGATCCGGAAAAGTGCGAAGCGGTTTTCCGAAAAGATCATGCGCAAACGAGAAGATCAAGCATGATGGCTTTAGAAGATCGCCTTTCTCAACCCTCATGCTGAGGTGCGACCCCGGCCTTGAGCCGGGGGAGCCTAGATCACGATCCGTTCAGATCGAACGATCTGAACGGATTAACGTGATCGATTCATAGTTGGCGCGCGATCGGACGGAAAACCGGTACCCACTTTTCCTGATCGCGCGCCGAGCATTCATCAGGATAAAGCGACCCTTCGAGGGCCGCTTCGCGGCCACCTCGGGGTGAGGGTGACCCCCTTACCTCGCCTTCGCCGCTTTTGTCTGGGCGCGAACAGTGGGCGGAAGACAATGCTCTCGACCCTCGCAACTCTAACCCATCTTGCGGCGCTATCCGCCGGCCACTGGATGCGCAATTGAAAAATACGGCAAGGCAAGAAAGACCTTGGCCACCACGGCATTGGCAAGATCGACGAAGAACGAGCCGGCCAGTGTAATGAGAAGGAAGGCCTTTGGAGAAGGTCCGTAGCGATGTCCGACCTCATCCATGGTCGCCATGGCTACGGGCATGGAAGACAGGCCAAAACCCAGAAACCCGCCTGACGTGACAGCAGCGTCATAGTCGCTGCCGAGTAGCCGGAACAGGACAAAGTAGGCAATCGCTACGGTGGCTACCACTTGAATCACGACGTTCAGCATGAGCGGCACGATGATCACGGCCACCGAGATCAAAGGCGTCGACATCAGTGCCATCACCAGGAAAAGCTGAAGTGCCACAGCTCCACCTTTCTCGATCGGTGCAAAATCCAATGGGTGCTTCAAGATGTCCGCAACATTTGTAATGACCACGCCGGCTAACATGGCAGATAAGAACCCTGGCAGCAGCAGTCCTGCCTCACGCGCATATTGGTTAAGCTTCTCGCCCATCAAGACAGCGAGTGCGAGAACGAAGACGGTCGACAAGAGGCTCTCGATTTGACCGGTCTCTGCCGCTTTCGACGCCTTGGCGGGTGGAGGAGCTGCAAACGTGACATCGGTCTTGGCACCCTTTAGCCCATGCAAGTTGTGTCGCTTCACAATCCAACCCGTGACGGGGCCTGAGACGAGTGCACCCGCTATTACGGCAAGCGTCGCTGCGCCGACGGCCACGACCTGTGCGTTCTGGAGTCCCTGACTCTGTAGCTCCTTGGCCCATGCCATGGCAGTGCCAGGGCCGCCAACGAATGATAGGGACCCAACCAGCACGCCATAAGCCGGATGAACTCCCCAGAACGTCGCAAGCGCAGCACCAGAGAGGTTCTGTACCATCAGTGCGACGACCGTAACCGCACAGAGAATGAGCAGCGGTTTCCCACCGCTCTTCAATGCCGCAAGCTTTGCCGAAAGACCGATCGTCGTAAAGAAGATCAGCAGCAGAGCGTCCTTGAGGCGAGAGCCGAAGACGACATCGAAATCGACAAATACTTGAAGAAGCAGTACAGCTACCGCAACGATCATGGCTCCGACCACGGCGTTGGGCATATCAATGCGCCGCAAGAAGGGAACAGCTTGGCGAATGTATCGGCCCACAAAGAGTGCGATCACCCCAACGATAAGGGTTGAGAGCTCATCAAGCTCAAAACGTGTCATTGCTTCCATGATCTGACCACCACCCCATTGCGACGATCAGGGCATTCACTCAGCCTGAAGGTCTTTCCAACTGGTCGTTGCCACTGTCCGATCAACAAGAACGGACACGCTGACGTCCACGATTCAAGCAATTCACTTACTATGCCAGGATCATCGCGAAGTACCCGAAAACGGTCAACAAGACGCCCGACACGGCATAGGCCACAGGGAAGCCAATCCATGGTACATTGCTCTTGATCTCAACGGCGGCTTCTCGGCAGGGGCCGGAGTGGCTACGGGCGCCGGCAACGCCGCCCATCAACACAGCCGGGTTGATCTTGAAGACATGATAGCCCAGTGCCCATACGATGACCGGCGGGATCGAGCAGGCAATGAAGCCGATGATAAAGATCTTCAGCGCCAGTATGCCGGTGAGCTGCGTCAGCAACGAGTTGCCGGCATTGATCCCGACGATCGCTACAAAGACGATGAGGCCAAGGTCTTCAAGGATGTTGCGGGCCGCATTCGGCGTGTTGCCGAAGAAGCGGAGCCGCGAGGCCATCGACGACACGATCACACCCGATACCAGCAGGCCACCGGCATTGCCGAGTCCGATGGAGGCACCGAAGGCCGGGAACTGAATGGCGCCGATGAGAAAGCCGAGGATCATACCGAGCGCCAGCGTGAGCAGGTCGGTTGCCGTGCTCGGCCGCACAACCCGTCCGAACAGCGACCCCACGCGGCTGACGGCATCTTTGAGGCCGACCACCGACAGGATATCCATGCGCTGCAGCTTGGTATTCGTTCCGATCGGGATATTGACGCCGCCACGCTCCAGCTTGACCAGCTGGATCTGGTCCACATCCGGCAGGGCCCGCAGTTCGGCTTGCGACAGTTTCAGCATATCCTTGTTGGTGACGACAATCTCAGCCGCGTCGAGCGGAATGTCGAGCGCCGTCTTGTCTGAGACTTCCTGACCGATGAGCCCCATCTTCTCGGTCATCAACTCGCGGCGGCCACCAAGCGCGATGATGTCGTTGGCCGCGAGCTTGAGTTCCGGCGAGACCTGGAGGGGGTGGCCATCCCGCACGACATTGACCACGCGATACTCCGGGTGCGCCCTCAGCAATTCTCCGATGGTCTTACCGATCCAGGTCTTGTTCTCCAGCCGATAGGCGCGCAGGCCGCCGGTCGTCCAGCCGCTGAGCGTCGGCGTGTCGCCACTCGCCACACCGAACTTCTTTTCGTACTCTCTGGCGCTCGCTTCGGCGTCGACGCCCCACCATTTCGGCAGGTACTTGGTGATCAAGATGATGCCTACGGTACCCCAGATATAGGTGATGCCGTAAGAAAGCGCGATCATCGAGCTGACCTGCTCCGGCGATGTACCTGCGGGCAGCGTGAGCACGCCGGCGTTCACCGCTTCTTCGGCAGAGCCGATGGCAGCAGACATGGTTTGCGAACCAGCAAGTATGCCACCTGCGGCGCCAGGCGGAAGATCCATGAAGCGGACGCCAACCACAACGAGCAAGAGGCCGACGACGCAGCTGACGATCGCCAGTAAAGTGAACTTCAGGCCATCGCCGCCGAGGCTGTTGACGAAGGATGGCCCCACACGGAGACCAACCCCATACATGAAGAGATAGTAGAACATCGATTTTGTGAAGTTGTTGAGTTCAAGCTTCACGCCATAAGCCGAACCCCAGACGGCCAGGCCGCAGCCGACGATGATCGCCGCCGCGACCATGCCGAGACCATAGCCGCCGATAGTCTGGCGCCCGATCCACACCGCCAATCCAACGGTCAGAAACAGCAAAATGAAGGGATTGTTGCCCAGCCACTGGAAAAAACCCAACATATTCGCGCCTCCCCAAGCTCGCTCCTATTGTGCGGCTCTCGATGCAGCGGACTTGCCGCGCAGCTTTTCCGGCCTGATCAGTTTCAGCCCCTTCGCGGATTCGTATCCATGAATCTCCTTGACGTCGAGCTTGCGCATGAAGCCGATCGCGTCTTGCGTCAGGACCTGGCCGGGTACCATGATCGGGAAGCCCGGCGGATACGGAATAACGAAGTTTGCCGAAACCAGATCCGGACCTTTTTCCAGCCGCTTGTTGATTTCGGGACTGTTCAGCGGAATGTACTCGCACGACGATTCGTCATAGGCCATGAAGAAAGCGGTCCGCATGTCGCCTTCGTTCGTATGCTTGCCGGCATTGCCCCTGAACGCGTCATGGAAGCGGCTGAAGTTCGGAAGATCGGGCACGTCATGCATTAGACTCTTGGTTCGCGCCGCAAAACCCTTGCGCTCGCCCTCGCCGCCGGTCGCGAAACGTTCCTCGATCTCGCCGCAAATCTCGACGAGAACGCGAACGAGATGGGCAATGTCACTGCGGGTATTGTTGATGTTCGATTGCAGCAATACGGAATTGCGCGATGTCTTGTTGACCTGGATGTTGAAACGGCTTGCCAGCAGGCTCTTGAATTGAGTTCCGTCAAAGCCGGCGTTTCCGCACACAAGGGTCATGCGCGTCGGATCGAGATAGAACTCGTCCTCGCGCATCGCCTTGACGATATCGCCCCACGTCGTACCCGGCACCAGATAATCGACGAAACCAGACTGGCGGAACGCCTCGGGAATCAATTCGTCGGCGCCGAGCACCTTGAAGTACTTCGAGATCACGGGATGCGAGTTGACAATCGCCCTGATCTTCAAGGCAACGGAGATCGCGTTCATGACCAGGCCATAGCCTTCGAGCTCCATCTGGCGCCGCGCCACATCAAGGCTTGCGATCAACTGCTGGTTAGGGCTGGTCGAAGCATGGGTGAATATGGCCTCGTGGAACTGGCTTTCCACGGATCCGAAGTCGACGTCCTTAACCAGCACCATGGAACCCTGCCGTATGGCCGACATGGACTTGTGGGTGGAATTGGTCTGATAGACGCGCAAACGCACCTTGCGCGGATCGGGAACAAGCCGCGTTGTCATCAGCTTTTCGCGCGACGGTTTTGGCCCCAGATCCTTCTGCTGTTTTTCATAGGCTGCGACCGAGGCGGGATCCTGCAGCCAGCTTTCGATGGCGGCTGCGGCGCCCATGCCGGTCCGCGGCCTGAGGAAGGGCGACCAGCGCGCGAAGCCCGACCATGCTTCATCCCAAAGGAAGATCAGATCCGGCTTTATGGCGAGGCACTCCTCCATCACCCGCCGCGTATTGTACATATGGCCGTCGAAGGTGCAGTTGGTGAGATCGAGAAGACGGAGGCGGTCGAGGCGGCCCTCGTCACGCAGATCCAGCAGCGCCTTCTTGATGGACTGCAGCGGCACCGCGCCATACATCGAATACTGAGTGAGCGGAAACGCCTCAACATAAAGCGGTTGACCACCGTTGAGCACCAGGCCGTAATGGTGTGACTTGTGACAATTGCGGTCGACAATGACGATATCGCCGGGAGCGACCAGCGCCTGGACCACCATCTTGTTGCTCGTTGACGTTCCATTGGTCACAAAGAACACGTGATCGGCGCCAAAGGCGCGCGCCGCCATGTCCTGGGCTTTCTTGATGTTGCCCGTCGGCTCAAGAAGGCTGTCGAGGCCTCCCGTGGTGGCGCTGCTCTCGGCCAGAAACAGATTGATGCCGTAGAACTCGCCCATGTCGCGAATCCATTCCGATTGGAACACCGATTTGCCGCGGGCGATCGGCAAAGCGTGAAATGTGCCGATCGGGCGCTGCGCATAACGCTTCAGATTGTCGAAGAACGGTGTTTCAAAGCGCTTCTGAATTCCCTCCAGAACCGCGAGGTGAAGCTCCAGCAGCTCTTCCACGGCATAGAAAATCCGCGTAGCGCAGGCGGCCGCGGGATCGGAAGCGAGTTTCTCGACGGCGCGGTCGGTGGTCACATAGATGTCGAGGTCCGGACGGAGATTCTTCAGGATGCCTGCAAGCCTCAAAGCGGAAGCGTCTGCCGCCAGGGCACCCATCGTCTGGTCAAGGATGCGGCGCAATACCGGCGCGTCGTGGCTTGATCTGAAGGGCACGCCTTCTGCGACGATGACGGCAAGAATCTGCGGGTTAACAATGGCCGCACAGAGCGCGTCCTCAAAGCTTCCGACGATGACCGGTTCGTAGATGAAAGAATCCTCGACCCGCCGCAGCCGACGGAATTCCGCGCTGAGGGCGGCCCAGCGCGAAGCGGGTTGCGGAGTCACGAGCAATACCTCGAAATAGGGCCGCCGCGCATCGCGTCCTGCGATCACGCTCGGCAGCAATTCGGGCAACGCATCGGCGCTCTCTGACGCCTGATCTGTTTCGGCCTGATGCGAATAGGACTTCGTTAGAATCGCATTAGAAAATCGGCTTATCAGTTCAGCGGTGGCGCCAGCATCGCCAGCGGCAATCTTCTCACGCAG
Source organism: Nordella sp. HKS 07 (assembly GCF_011046735.1). NCBI lineage: Bacteria > Pseudomonadati > Pseudomonadota > Alphaproteobacteria > Hyphomicrobiales > Nordella > Nordella sp. HKS 07. The sequence continues at coordinate 659,807 of NZ_CP049258.1, forward strand.
GCGGCTCATCAGCCGAACGCCAGGATAGGCATGAAACTCTTCGAGGGTGGAGATCTCGCCCAAGCTATCCTCGACCGCAGCGCGGCTGCCATTGCCAGAGACCCACTTCTGGGCGGCCGTGAGCGTGTCACGCCAGCGATCCGAACGGGCTGACTGCATGGCGAAGAAATTGTCGATCCGATCAGGGGCGGCCATTGCAGTACCCTCCAGGCTCTGAGCAATCTACTGTTATCAACCCGCGCTTCGCGGCTCATACCGACAGTGGTGCGAACTTTTTTCGCCATGGTGCAATGAACGGACACGCATATCCGGCCGACATTGCTGAACCGACCCTAAGTGAATCTTATCGGACAACTGTCGATTGCGCAACGTTGGCATTACGTGCACCTCGAGCGATTGCCGGAAACGCTCGTGATCTATGGCAAACGACTGCCCGGCAATTTTCCTCCCGGCAGGCGGCTGTCCGGCATCGAACTCGCCGGCAAGGCTCTGTGCGGCACCCGCCGCTCCGGCCAGCGCCGCGAAGATGCGGTTGCACACGCCCTGCGGCTTCAGCGGATGAACCGGTTGTACAGCGTCTTGTGTGTCATCGACGCGCGCCTGTTCCTGATGGTGACATACGTAATCAAGAAGGCCGTTCACGATTGGAACGATGAGCGTGCCGCTGTCATAATGAGAAATTGCCGCAAAGCCATGCAGCCAAACGGGAAGGTGCTCCTGGCCGAGACGCTTGTGCCGTCGGGCGAGGAACCCGACCGCATCAAGAGTATCGACGTGGTCATGCTCGCCGTCACCGGCCGCCTGGAGAGGACGTAGGCACAGTTTGCAAGCCTGTTCGACGCCGCCGGGCTACGGCTTGAACGAGTGATTCAGACCAGAGGACCCACTTCCATTCTTGAGGCGTCTCCGGCCTACGGATGAAGGTCTCCCCGAGCGAGTTTAATGGGTATTGAGCCTGGTACCTGGCTAGCTTGCTTAAGCCGTAGGCGAAAACGGAACGCTGCGGGGACGCACTCGTCCGACCGGACAAGGTGTATTGCAGACCCTGATCGCTCGCTCATGAACTTGTGCCGTTTCGGCTTTTCGGCGCTTTTTTGGGTGTTCTGTTTGCGGTGTTTTTTGCTATGGTTCCCGCTAGCCCGGGACAACCGGACCCCATCGCCGAGCCCCCCGCCGGAAAAGGTAGACCAGCTTATCAAACTTGCTCGCCGATCCCTCGGCATCACGCTTGGAGGTAAGTGATGAACACAAGGCAAATCGTTCGCTGGTCGCGCATAGCGGCCCTCGCGACACTCGTTAGCGCGCTGTCATTCGCGGCGCAGGCACAGGACTATCAAGCCGCGGTGAATGCGGCGCTGGCCAAGTACAAGGATCTCAAGGAAGGCAAGAACGCCGACTACATTCCCGCGTTAGCAAAAGTGGACTCGAATATCTACGGTATCGCCTTGGTCACCGTGGACGGCAAGGTGTATAGCGCCGGCGATCTCACCTCGGAAGTTTCAATCCAGTCGATCTCCAAGGTCTTTACAATGGCAAAGGTGATGGAGGAACAGGGACCCGAAGCTATCGCCAACAACATGGGCGTGGATGCGACCGGACAAGCCTTCAATTCCATCGAAGCGGTTGAGCAATACAAGGGCTCGGAAATGAATGCCATGGTAAACCCCGGAGCCATCACGGCGACGAGCATGGTGTCCGGAAAATCGCGGGACGAAATTTGGAACAAGATTCTGAACTTCCATAGTGATTTCGCCGGTCGACCGCTCAAAGTCAATCAAGAGGTCTTTAAATCCGAAGCCGAGACCAATCAACGCAACCAAGCCATCGGCCGCCTGATGTACGCGTATGGACACATCAAGGCTAATCCGGATCAAGCCACCGACATCTACACCGAGCAGTGTTCCATCAGCGTAAACGTTAAGGATTTGGCGACGATGGCGGCGACGCTGGCCAATGGCGGTAAGAATCCGGTAACGGGCAAGCAAGTCATGAAAGCCGAAAACGTTCCCGAAGTGTTGGCGGTCATGGCCACTGCCGGACTGTACGACGATTCCGGCAAGTGGTTGTTCCGCACCGGCCTGCCCGCCAAGAGCGGCGTCGGCGGCGGCATCATCGCCGTCTCGCCGGGCAAGTTCGGCATCGCCGTGATCTCCCCCGCCGCTCGATGCCGCCGGCAACAGCGTCAAAGCCCAAAATGCCATCGCTGACATTTCTAACGCCGTCGGCGGCAATCCCTACGCGCCGAAGAAATAGCTACCGGCTGAGGATGGACCGACATAAGACCCATGGATGGTCCCGGCAAGACAGCGCGCGTCGCTGACTTGCCGGTGTTAGCGCAAAAGCGCCTCATCGCGCTTGAGGAATTCGCGTATGTGTCCAAGCAATTCGCAATCGCGGATCGTAATGTCAACGGCGGTCGTCATGTCCTTGCATCCCGTCCGTCGCGACCCCTTTTTGCAACAGAGCGTCCAAGCAGAGCCGTCGCCGGGTCTATCAGCAGCCTCGACGTTGGCGTGCCACAACGATCCAGAGAATGTGAACATATCGCCTTTGGTATAGCTACGGCCTGTTTGCCACGTGCCAGCATAACGGGGCGTGGACTGCTTCTCGATCTCGGCGAGACGCTCCTCGATGTTCACGGTGTACAGCCCGTCAGTCTCTCGGTAGATCCGGACGTGCTCTTCCAGCCAGTTGCACCATTGTCGTCCACATTGGGGTCGCCCATGAAAAGGGGACCTATCGGCTTCTTGTATCAGGGCGATTACGTCCTCTTTCGGAGCATGCTCGTCAGGGAACTTGGGAAGGTCAATCTGCGAGGCGACTGATGCAGCTTGAACCCTCTCGCCCTTGCGTCCCGCAGGCGTTCCGCGAACGTGTTGCGGCTGATGCCGAGCGCCACTGGCTCGATGCCGTGAAGGCCATAAAGGTCAATCCTGTCTCTCCTGAAGCTTGAGCGGGTCACAGGGCGACTTGACCACCGTCATCAGATTGCCATTCTCCGTACGGCCTGACTGCGCGGCGACCCAATTGGCGGTGACCTGCTGGATAACGGAGATGAAGAGGGCCGTGGTGATCCCGAACATCATCAGACCGTTGGCAGCCTGAAGCGGCCCAAGCGGCCGCATTTGGCCATCCAGTACAACGTCACCATAACCGAGCGAAGTGAAGGTCACGCCCGAAAAATACACCGCCGTTTCAAAGTCCGCAAATGCACCTAGCAGTCTGTATAGCAATGCCCAAAACGCAACCTGGACGTTGCGCCGATCATTAGCACTACCATCAGAATCGAGAATTGCAGGAAACTCCTGCGCAGCGGCTTAGGGCCAAGCGGTTGCCGGGAGGCCTGGGCGAAGTAACGGGCGGCGAACACGGATGCCAGCACTTGAAGTGCTAGGCATGTCAATATCGCCAGCAAGCCGAGAGCAATAACCGCGATCATGGCGGCGGATCGTCAGTCCGCGGACTGCCCTCAATGGGGTCGTACCGCAGCCACTCAATGAGCAGTACGTAACCAACGGCCAGGAGCACAGGGCCCACAAACAGGCCGAGAAGCCCGTCAGCGATCATGCCGCCAATCACACCAATGAGAATGACCGGCATTGGAACTTCAAGTCCGCGGCCGAGCATCAATGGCTTAAGGAGGTTGTCGCTGAGCCCAGCAATGATGGTCCAGATCGAAAAGATGATCGCTGGCGTGGTCGCTTCCGTCGCAAGAACATAGGCTATGACAGGTAGTGTTACCAGCACCGCCGGCACCTGCACGATGGCAAACAATAGCACCACGAGCGTTAAAACTCCGGCTGATGAAAGACCTATGGCGAAAAAGCCTGCCCCGATCAGCAGCGACTGGATGACCGCTACGCCGACTACGCCGACTGCCACACCTCGGATCGTAGCGGCGGTCATCGCAACCAGCCGGGGGCCTTGTGCCTTGCTGCCGGTGATACGTTCCAACAGGCGACTGGCGAATTCGGTGGCGCTGTCGCCATAGGCTATGAGCACGGCAGCGACTGCGAACGAAAGTACGAACGACAGTTGACCGGCGGCCAAACCGCCCGCGAACGACGCCAGCGATGATGCAATCCCACTGAGCATCTTGCCGTACTTGGCAAGCGCCGCCGGCATGTTTGTCGCGACGAGCGCCCATATCTCGGTCAGTTTCTGGCCGACCAGCGGCAGGTCGGCAAGCCGTGGAGGCGGCGGCGGCACCGTCAGGCGGCTGTCGTGCAAGCCTGAGACGAACTCAAGTATAGAAGACCCAAGTGACGTCACCACCATGACCAACGGTACCAGCATCAGCACGACGCTGACCAACCCAATTAACGTCGCCGACCAGCGATTGCCGACGCGGACGACTAAGCGTTGGTGCACCGGATAGAGCATCACCGCGAGGATCACCGACCAGAGCAGGATGCTAGTAAAGGGCAATATTATGCGGCTACAGGCAAAGATCAGTAAGCCCACGAGTCCGATCTGAAGCGCGGCATCGAGCATTCTCAATAGCGACGGCGCGCGCTCAGGGGGTGTCACGTTCGGGTCCATTATTGCTGCCCCTTCCCAGCTAATCTGGATTTCCCAGGTAGCTCCGTGCTCCGGCTGACTATTTACCTGTTTCGGCCTTCCTGCAAGACAGACGCAAAAATGCTCGCTGGCCGCGCGCCTCGGACAGACCCTTGGGGCTGCTTCGCATTCGGCATCCGCCTTCGGTCTCGAAGGGAGACCCGGTAGGATAGATGGTAGGACACGGTTAATCTGAAAACATAAAACTAAGTAAATTCAGAAATATAGTATCAATTATGGCGGCGGCCGAGCCGGCCGCACCTGGCGGCTGAGCAACGGAACAGTGACGGGCCGGCAGTGCGGCAATGAAATTTGTTGAGCATCCAGCCGGACGCCCTGAGCATCTGATGTATTCAGGGCAAAGCGGAGATGCTTCTTAGTCCGAGTAATTGAACACGCGGGCGAGGCAGTTCGGAGCCTTGAAAACGCGGTAGAATCGCGATTGTCGCGGCTGTGGAGACAGCGACCATCGCTGTGCGGCCGGGACGGAATGGCCGGAGCTGCTGGATAGCCTGCCGTTCAAGCCCTCTCAGGTGTATCATCGGGCCGAGCGGGTTTACATGCGCCTTGCCTTGTCTCCCTTGGCATTTGAGGGAGAATAGGCGTCGGTCGTGAGGCTGAACATAGTGGCCAACGTCAACACAGTGCAAAATCAAGGATTGCGCTTCCCTGCAGACGCGGCGGGTTTTCGCATCCGCCTACTCCGCCCGATTTCGATCGCGACCGGCGCCAAGAACACCTGCCGACGTCTACTTTACGACGCACATGGCGATGAGTACGGACATTCCCCTGGTCGCCAAATTAATCGACGCCTACCAGGCCGAATACGGTGTCCCGCCGGAGAACGCCTTTGCCGGCCTCGGGTACGATTCGGTAAGCCTGATGCTCTAGGTAATGAACAAGGCGACGGATCTGAGTTCGAGGGCGATCAACGGCGCCATCTTCACGATCACCAGCTTGGTCGGCGTAACCGGAATGCAGACTTCTCGAACAAATCCCGCGCGCCGGACAAGGAAGTGACCATAATCGCCGTCAAGGACGGCAAGTTCGTACCGATCGGCAACCGCAAGCCGGCGGCCTGAATGATGTGAGGGTCTGCACGCCTGCGACTTCCGGCGAGACGCAGAGGACGCCGCCGTCGCCGAAAGCCATGGCTGCTGGTCGAGCAGGTCTCGATCAGGCGCCGGACTCCGCATTGAAGCGGCGGAAACGCCAAGGAACCGTGCCAGGATGATGCCCTGCGCACGCCTCATACGGACCCAAGCATCCGAATACTTGGCTGTTTTTCAATCGTCGCGGGTTGGCTCAGACAAGAAGCGCGTCCACAGGGTCAGGCACAAGAGTAAGGGAGAGCCTTCATGCTGATCCAGTTCATCGTCGCAGCCGGTCTGATTGCGGTTACTGTCGCTATCCAGGCGGCATTCATGTCTAGCGGTATACATGCATTTAAGTGGGCCGAAGAGCACCGGCCCACAGTCATCGCTCAAAGGTCGATGATCGTGACAGTGATCTGGGTTGTGTTCCTGATGATCCCGATTATTGTTGATGTGGTCGTGTGGGCGGCCTTCTATTATCTGCTGGCTGCGTTCCCGAGTTTTGAGGAATCACTCTATTTTTCGACGGTCACGTTTACCACCGTCGGATACGGCGACATCGTTCTTGGCAATGAGTGGCGCCTGTTGGCAACCTCTGAAGCAATGAATGGATGGATCATCTTCGGATGGGCCACAGCATTGATAATGGCCGTCGTTCAGCGCGTGTATTTCCGCCCCGATGCGCGTGGAAAAGACGAATGATATCGACCGGGCGGCTCCCGATCCAGCTCTGGCTTCAGCTATTGCGGGGCTGAACGGACGTAGATCAGACCTGGTGCGTGCAGAACGCGCTTGTTTGACGGCGCCGTGCTACAATGATTGGAATATTTTCGTGCACTCGTCCTTGCCTCCAAAGCGCGAGGATCAATGTTGCAACGGGGCCATCACGAACGGTAGGTGCCGAATGCACGGCGGTCGATCACCGGGCGCACCAAAGCCAGACCTCTTTCAGCGGCGCTTACGTGTGATCTGATCTGCGAGGACGGCTAGGATAACTACCACGCCGGTCGCCACAGGCGACGGAGTCATACCGACGTTGTAGCGGATTTAGATGTCCGATGCTGTTGCGCTGCACACACGCCCGATGCGCCACCTTGGAGGTGGAGAATGCATCTAAGTGGCCGTTCAAGCTTACGTACTTGCACCTAAAGTCTCTCTCCCGCCATTTCTTCGAACGCGCCGAGCTGCTCGACATCAAGATCGGGCGATGCAGCAACTCCTGCTGTGCTGCGATGGTGGTGAAATGGATAATAGATTGGTCCGTCGCTCAGCACCAATTTCCTTGCGCGCTGACGAAGAATGCGCAGCGGCTTCACTTAGAGTTGCATTCCGCGGCCATGGATAGTATTGAATGTGTGGGACTCGGCAATGACGCGTAGCACTGAGGTCAGGCATGACTTGGTGTCGCCATGTTAGGTGCCTTGAGCCCCAAAAATGCCAATCCACTGGCCATTTCACGCTGCACTGTGGCGGGTTGAGCGGAAGACTTCGCCCGGCTTCCTCATATTCAGATCGAGTAGCTTTACATTCAGAGCCAAGACGCAAGTTTTGGCGGGATGGCGCATGACATTTCTGACCTGCGTTCGAAGACCTGAGGCGCCTGGACGTGGCCGTGCCTTGCAAACGCAATGTTTCGGAGGACAACATGAGCCGCTCAGTCATCAAACGAATGAGGAGTGCCGGATTTGTCGTTGCCGCACTGTTGATGGCGGCCACGACCTCGATAATCTCTGCCCATGCCGATGAGGCTGATGCCAAGAGACTGTTCAAGGCGATGTCGGACTATCTGGCCGCCCAGAAGGCGATCTCCTTCGAATTTGACACAAGCCTGGAGGTCACCACCAAAAAGGAACAGAAATTCGCGCTCGCCAGTTCGGGCGCCGTGACCCTCAACCGACCGGACAAGCTGCGCGCCACACGCACAGGCGGCTTTGCCGATGTCGAGTTGGTCTTTGACGGCAAGCTCCTGTCGCTCCTCGGCAAGAATCGCAACCTCTATGCCCAGGTTGAAATGCCAGGGACTGTCGATCAAATGGTCGATAAGTTGCGTGACAAGTTCAACAGGCCGCTCCCGGCCGCCGATCTGTTGGTATCAAATCCCTATGATGAGTTGATGCCACTGGTCATGAATATGAAAGATCTGGGAAGCGGTGTGATCCGCGGCGTCGAATGCGACTATCTGGCGTTCCGCACGAAGGACGCTGTCGATGTGCAGATCTGGATCGCCCAAGGCGACCGCCCCTATCCATGCCGCTATGTGGTTACCAACACCATGGTGAAGGGATGGCCGTCCTATACGATTGATGTGAGATCCTGGAAGACGGGCAGCGAAGTTGCGTCCGATGATTTTGCCTTCAAGGCGCCGGCGGGCGCCAAGCAGGTGAAAAAACTCGCCGACATTCCCGACATCGATGAACTGCCCGACAACTTCCGGCCGGCCAAATGACAAGGAGGATGACCGATGCCGCTCAGGATGATAGCCATTTCGATATTCGTTGCGCTTCTCACGGCCTTCTCTCTTGAGATCGCCGAAGGTCCGGTAAATCTCGGTTTTGTTTCCAGTGCCGAGGCCAAGGTTGGCCGCCCGCTGACGCCGGTAAGCGTCGCAGGCGTGGGGCGGCGGACCGCCAGGCGATGTGCCGCGGGTGTCTACAACTGTTAGCAGGAGCTTGAATACCGGCGGCGTGGCGGCGTCGCCGGAAGACCCAGAACCATCGTCATGTGTTCCGCCAAACGGTAGGAGGAGGAATATTATGAAGTATACTCTGATCGTCGCCGGAGCGGCGGCATTGGCAGGCTTAGCCGTCGTGCCGCTGGCCTCAGCCGGCGAGCGTGTGGAAAACCCCGAGACAATCTTCGCAAAGGGCATGAAATGGAGTGAGAGGAACGGTGAGAACAAAGGGGTTCTGCAGCTGAATGCCAACGGCAGCGCGCGCATCAACTGGAACGGTACGAGCTATCGGGGCCATTGGGAGAAGGTCGACGATTACCGCGTCAAGACGACGTGGGAGAGTGGTGGACCGCCGGGCAGTGTGTGGTCCATTCGTGAAACCGGCAATGCGGAGATTCCTTATGTTGCAAGCCGAGCGGAGCCGTAGCACAGGGGCAAAGCACAAGGGCCCGTTGCCGGGCCCTTTTTTAGTTCAACGAAGGAGCATTTTTAGAGGTCGCCGAGACCGCCGAAATTCCAGATGATCGCGGCGCGCACCGTACTGGTGTTGATATCGGTGTCAAAGTGGGGGTTCAGATTGCCATCGTTGATGTCAAAGTCTGAATTGTTGAAATCGTCGTAGATATATTCAGCACGCAGTATGGACGACTCCGACAAGGCCCAGTCGACACCCACACCGATGTTCCAGCCCTATTGCGATTCGGTGCCATCATTAACATCAGAGTCATGGTCGAGTTCGAAGTACGACGCGCCGCCTGCAATGAACGGCATGAAATCGCCAGCAGACCAGCCGAGCCGAGCCCGGGATATGTCCGTTCATGCCGGTGTCGACATTCAGATCGCCGCTATTAGGGCCGAGATCATTGATGAAATTGCTGCCATCGGCATCAACCCAGCCGAGGTCACCCTCGACTCCGAATACGATGCAGTCACTCTGGAAATTGGCGCCCAGAAGACATGGGCGATCTCGCCCTCTTGGTAATCGCCGATCGGCACGTTTGGTCCGATGACTTCCTCTCCCTGCGCCTCCAAACCGATGCTCTGGTCCACGGTGGAGGTTTGAGCATAACCCACCTGCATGGGTAATCCCTATCGAAGATCCAGCCACATTGTGGGAAAAACAGTCGCAAAAATGGCAAGCCCCGAATTCATAAAAAGTGCTACAAACCCCAAACAGGAACTTTCCCGACCAAACTCGAAGCTGAGGTTTAGTCCACACAAATCGCGGGCGAATCCTTCGCTTAGAGTAAGGAGGATGCGCGATGTCTACGAACGGTGCAGGGTTTGGTCGAGCCGTTTTCGGCTACCTTAAGGCAACGATCATTGGTGGACTGCTCTTTCTTCTGCCGATTATTCTTCTCGCGTTAGTTCTCGGCAAGGCAATGCAGGCAGCAGCCAAAATTGCAAAACCGGCTATTTCCCATCTCCCGCCCACATTCCTCGGGATTGGAATGGCCTCACTGCTGGCAGCATTGATTTTGATCGTCATCTCGCTAGGTGCCGGCCTCTTAGCTCGGACACGATACGGCAAGGCAACCCTGCAGTGGTTTGAAGATTCACTATTTGGTGGCTTGCCGCAATATCAGCTAGTCAAGAGTCTTGGCGAAGGCCTCGCTCATGTCGAAGGTGCTGAAAGCGTAAAGCCGGTCCTTGTGTCCATCGAGGACGGTTGGCAGATCGGTTACTTGCTGGAAGGTTTGGAAGCAGACTGGGTCGCCGTGTTTTTGCCGCAGGCACCAACGCCAATGTCCGGCAATGTGATGTATCTTCCTGCCAATCGGACGCTGCCGCTCAACATATCCATGGCACAAGCGATGTCGCTCGTGAAGCGGATTGGGGTAGGTTCCGGGCAGGCTCTGAAGGGAATGAACTTGTCTCGGGACAGCTAACGCGGAATCTTCAGGAACGGGGAGCGCCAGTCCGTTAGGTGAGACCTCGCCGCAGGCGCTGTTGAACCTCAAGGCGGATAGCAGGTTGATCGCGCCAATATAATCGACCTGACCAAGGAAGTCATGTCATGAATACTCAGCGAATCATCGATCATGTATGGCTAATGGCACTGTTGATTGCGGTTCTCGCGCTGTCGGCGCTCACAGCCGAAGCCGCAAAACCACGCATCATGATCCTGGCCACCGGCGGCACGATTGCGGGTGCGCAAGCGAGCCAGGCCCAATACGGCTACAAGTCGGGCGCGTTCAACGTTGAGGATCTCATCAATGCGGTGCCGCAGATGAAGGACCTGGCCGATATCACTGGCGAGCAGATCGTCAATATCGGCAGCCAGGACATGAATGACGAGGTCTGGCTCAAGCTCGCCAAGCGCTTGAACGAAGTGCTGGCTCAGTCCGACGTCGACGGCGTCGTCATCACGCACGGCACGGATACGCTCGAAGAGAAGTTCCTTGATCTCGTTGTCAAGAGCGACAAGCCGGTTGTGATGGCGGGCTCGATGCGCCCGGCGACCGCGATCAGTGCCGACGGCCCGATGAATCTGTACAACCGCCATGGCCATCGCCGCGGATCCGAGGTCCAACGGACGCGGCGTGCTCGTGGCATTGAATGACACGATCCACGCGGCGCGGGAAGTGACCAAGACCAACACTTCGAGCGTGCAGACGTTCGGCAGCCTGAATCGCGGACCAGCGGGGCTCGTCAACACGGGGAAGATCACGTGGTTTGGAGTTCCGAGCGGGCGACGCGGACCGAAGAGCGAGTTTTCGATCGCGGACGTCAAAGCATTACCGCGCGTCGACATCATCTACTCCCACGCCAACATGAGCACCGACCTGATCGATGAGGCTGCCAAGAATGGCGCCAAGGGCCTCGTTATTGAAGGTGTGGGCGACGGCAACATGACCCAGCAGGCGCTCGAGCGTTGCGCCGCCGCGGCCAGGAGCGGTGTCGTGATCGTGCGCAGCTCACGGCTGCCAAGCGGGATCACGTATCGTAACAACGAGGTCGACGATGACAAATACGGCTTCGTCGCGTCCCTTGAGATCAATCCGCCGAAATCACGTGTGCTGTTGCAGGAAGCATTGCTGAAGACCAAGGACGTTAAGGAAATCCAGCGCATGTTCAGCGAGTACTGAGGTTATTCGGAGAGTCATCGACTATGAACGACAAACACGCGCGGCCTTTTTGCCCCGCTCATGCTCGGTGTTCGTGGCCTCTCCCTTCCTCAACCCGCCAATTCGCATCCGCCTTGTCATAACTGTAACGGACTTCTCTACTGACAATCGAGGTGAACACTTCGATTGGTTCAGAGATGAAAGGGCCACTATTCTGAAATTACCGGTTCGCCAAGGGATCAGCTTCAAAAACGGAGGGTCGTCCCTTGAAAGCGGTTTGATCGATCACCATATGTAGTAATTGACTGAGTGTGGCACAATAACCGTGCCTCCATTGGAGGATGGCCGCGAGATTCAGTCAAACTACTCTCCCATCCTCATTCACGGCCCGACGCAAGTTGGGTTCCCACTCATTTCCATTAAGGAATATTGAAATGAATTTAAGCCCTGAATCCATGGAAGCTGTACAGAGTGAGTTGAAGCATTTCGCTACGGATCTGAATCTATCAGAAGACCAAAAAACCCGATTGAAGTCTGCGCTGGAGAGTGCTCGCGAGAAACTTGATGAAATTCGCAAGAACAATCCGGATATCACCAAAGCCGACGTGATTGCGAAGCTGAAGGGGGCTCGTGCTCCTCTGCGCGAGCGCGTGGTAGAGTTCCTTACACCAGAGCAGCTCACGAAGTGGGATGCCGAAATTGCCAAGGCCAAGGCATTCCTTGGTTATGCCGTATAGGTAGACTCTGAAGATTGGCGGCCTGACCAGAACAGACTGGTCAGGTCCGCCCGTCGCATCCGTTAGTCAACGGGCCCGCGTGCCGTTCAAAACGTGCTCCTTGTGACGCTCGCCGCGGTCCAAGCACCCTCCTCCTAGTCGTTAACTTGCTGTTGACAACATATCCTGCACTATGTGCGGGTGGGAGCGCCGATTCGGTTGCTGCTTTTGGGGAGATCCGTTTGGGCAAGCGGAGAAAGACCGGGAAACCACAACCAAGCATCTTCAGTGGATTTTCCGAATATCACGAGGCAAAACGGCTCGCCTCTGAGATTGGAAAGCGCGACAACCTGCATGAGGATGTCATCTTTTCAGATGCCATGCATGTGGCTGTCACGCTTGCCCTGGAGGACGAGGGAATATCCTACACGATGCCGAACGTTGCTTGGATGTTCCGCCGCGTTCTGCCAAGGGAGGTGCGTGACATCCTGCTGCTTCGCCGGCACTATCCCGACGACTACAGGAGTCTACCGATGGCTGGTGCGACGGAGAGTCTGAGTTCATCAGAGATGGACGCCGCGGCCGAGCTGGCTAAGAAGCTTGCCCCCGAACAGCTGGATGCATTCTTTTTCTGCGACCGCACGGGCACCGCTTAGCGCGGCTACCCTCAGCGATCCCTCACATTCGGGGCGGTTGGAGTCCCAACGAAATGGTTGAACGCCGAGGGCCCGACCTCGACGCGGGCGAGACAAACCTCTCCTTATTTGACGAAGGCCCAGGCCAGGCCCGCTGATACAAGCTTTGCGCCAATGTCGGGCTCGTCCGTCGAGCAGCGGGCAATTAATCTTCCATAGGTATCGCGCTCGTGGCCAACGCAGCTAACCGTCTTGCCCTCGACCCTGGCAGCCAAGGCGGCAATGGCAGCCTTGGAGCAATCCCTTCGGCAGCTGGCATCTTTGCGCTGGCTCGGGCGCATCTATTCCGTGCTGACGGATTTCTTCCGATCCAACCCATATCGTATCGCCATCGACTATGACCGCGCGGGCGGAAGCCAGTGCGGCTTGAGGATTATCAGCCAATTACCCACCAACCGCGAAGACGACGAAGCCAGTCAGTATCCACATCGCGGCAGCTTGTTGCGCCCTCGACTGCCGGGAGAGGGGACGGTGAGTGCCTATCCGACGGGCACTCAACCTCAATCGCCGGACGCCGAAACTAGGACGGACCCTAGGACGAAAAAAGAAGTGCTTAAGAAATTACAAATAAAAACAATAATTTAGGTCGTAAAACTGGCGGAGAGGATTTCGAACCACCTCAAACGCGCACCAGGAAGTCGGCAAGGGCGTTTCACTACCAGCGCTCACCTTCGACCTTGCGCAGCAGAGCTTTCCGTGTGCCCGCGTGTGCTGACGTTTATTCGTCCGGTATTCGACGATAAGGCTGATTTGATCTTAACTATTTGAAAAGATTGGCGCCCCCTAGGGGACTCGAACCCCTGTTTCAGCCGTGAGAGGGCCGCGTCCTGGGCCGCTAGACGAAGGGGGCGCACTGTTCGAGGGGCCCGATATAAGGGGACAGACGGGAAAGCGCAAGCCTCCTTGCGTGCCCGCCCTCACTGACCCTCCGGCTTCAACCTGACCCGGCTGACGATCACACCCTTCTTCGTGTCGACGACCACCACTTCTTGGGCGCCGCCGGCGCTCACCTGCACAGCCATGGTGTTTCCGTCGAGCGTGACAGCTCCGATCGTGGCACCCGCCGGCACGCCGATCTCGACCAGGCTCGCTTTCGGTGGCGCTTCCGGCGCCTTGGCGCGCGTCGCCTTCCAGGCGATGCCGCCCAGCAGCACCACGAGCATGATGACGAGCAGCCCGCCCATGATATAGACGGTCCATTCGAGGAATCGTAAGCCCGGCTGCGGCGGGGTATCCCCCATATCCGGTTGCTGGTTGTCCGTCATGATGTCTCCATCGCTAGAATTTCTGGAAGCGGCCGTCCCGCCCGAGGCCGCGGGCGAGCGGCTCGACCGCTTTCTGCCGCACCGGTTCCCCGAAGTGAGCCGGTCGCGATTTCAGACCCTTATTGCCAATGGGTGCGTTGATGTCGAGGGGGCGCCCGCGACCGAGGCGCGCCGCAAGATGAAAGCGGGTGACAGGGTGACGGTGCGTCTGCCACCGCCCGTCGCGGCCGAGCCCGAGCCTGAAGCCATCGCGCTCGATGTCGTCTACGAGGACGAGGCCCTCATCGTCATCGACAAGCCGGCGGGCCTCGTCGTCCATCCCGCCGCCGGCCATCACTCGGGCACCCTCGTCAACGCCCTCCTCGCCCATTGCGGCGACAGCCTCTCCGGCATCGGCGGGGTGAAACGGCCGGGCATCGTGCATCGCCTTGACAAGGACACATCGGGCCTGCTCGTCGTCGCCAAGACCGACCAGGCCCATAAGGGCCTCTCTGAGCAATTCGCCGCCCATGGCCGCGACGGCAGGCTTGAGCGCGCCTATCTCGCCGTCTGCTGGGGCGCATTCGAGCGCCAGCGCGGCACCGTCGACGCGCCGATCGGGCGCCACGCGACGGCGCGCGAGAAGATGAGCGTCACCCGCCATACCCATGCCCGCGCCGCCATCACCCATTATGAGGTCGAGCAGAGCTTCGGCTCACCCCCGGTGGCGAGCCTCCTCACCTGCCGGCTCGAAACTGGCCGCACCCATCAGATCCGCGTGCACATGGCCCATATCGGTCACCCGCTCTTGGGCGATGAGACCTATGGCAGGGGCTTCAAGACCGCCATCCACAAGCTCCCCGAGACTGCGCAAACAGCGCTCAAGGCGCTGGGCCGCCAGGCGCTCCATGCCGCGGTCCTGGGCTTCGAGCATCCGGTCACGGGCGAGCCTATGTCTTTCGCGAGCGATCCGCCGCCTGATCTTAGCGCCCTCATCGATACCCTGGCCTCATCCTCATAGTCCCTTCGCCGCAGCGAGGATCGCCTCGGGGCCCAGCGCCTCATAGCCGATGAAGGGCCGGTCATGCATGATCATGAGCAGCAGCGCCGTCGCCACCATGACCGTGACGAGCGCCAGCGCTATGGCGCGCGCTCTGTCGTCGTCGATATGCACGAAGGTGACGGCCACCCCCAGGATCAGCGCCAGGATCAGCATCACGACCCACTGGTCCTGATTGACGCTGTTGCGCGCGATGTCGAGGCGACGCTCGCGCGCCTCGCCTACCGCGTTGAGCGCCTGGATGATCTGGTCGGAGAGCATCTGCTCGCTCCCCGCCAGAGATACGGCGGCGCCATAAAGGGCGTTGAGAACCTCTTCCGCGGCGCGGCTGCCGCCGGTCTCCGTCATATGAGGCCATTCGGCCGCCGATTGCTCGGCATATTCATGGACCAGAACGACGAGCTCCGAGCGCCTGGGCTCGGGGAACAGATGCGCCAGCGTGCGCAGCTGACGCACCTGGCGGGCCTCGACGGCAACCGCCTCATAGGCCTTGTCCTCCGCCGTCCACACGCTCGACGACAGGAAGGTGGTGGCGAGCACGAACAGCGTGCCGCAGATGCCCTGGATCACCGGTGACATGCCCTTGCCCCAGCGCATCAGGGGCGCGAGATACGGCAGCTTGGGCAGCCACCACAGAAGCGCGCTGACGAGCCCGGTCATGAGCGTCAGGACCGGCAACAGGAGAGGGAAAGACAGGAAATAGAGCCAGGTCATCGACCGCTTCCCCGCAAAAGCGCTCCTTATTCATATATCCCAGCGACAGTTTGTCCATGGCCGCGTCCGCCAGCTCCACAGAACCGGAATAGTTCTGATATTTCAGTCAGTTGCGCGCTTGTTCCAGCCTTGCGCCGGGTGCAATCCAATATTGCAACTTGTTTAGTTTCTTTTTTTCGGGGAACGGTCTTAAATTTCGCACATTGAACCCTATATCCTCATCACCGGAGAAGGCCCTGCCTTCGCCCGGCCCGTGAAAGGGGGGAAAACATGGCCAACAGACCTATTTCAGCACTGCCGAGCGTATCGAGCGAAGGCGGCCTTTCCCGCTATCTGCAGGAAATCCGCCAGTTCCCGATGCTGCAGCCGGACGAAGAGTTCATGCTCGCCAAGCGCTGGAAAGAGCATGGCGACCGCGAGGCTGCGCATAAGCTCGTCACCTCCCATTTGCGCCTCGTGGCCAAGATCGCCATGGGTTATCGCGGCTATGGCCTGCCCATTTCCGAAGTCGTGTCGGAAGGCAATGTCGGCCTCATGCAGGCGGTCAAGCGCTTCGAGCCCGACAAGGGCTTCAGGCTCGCGACCTACGCCATGTGGTGGATCAAGGCCTCGATCCAGGAATTCATCCTGCGCTCGTGGAGTCTCGTGAAGATGGGCACCACGGCCAGCCAGAAGAAGCTGTTCTTCAACCTGCGCAAGGTGAAGGGCCAGATCCAGGCTCTGGACGAGGGCGATCTGCGCCCCGATCAGGTCAAGGAGATCGCCCGCCGCCTGGGCGTGCCTGAGGAAGATGTTGTGTCGATGAACCGCCGCCT
Source organism: Nordella sp. HKS 07 (assembly GCF_011046735.1). Lineage (NCBI taxonomy): Bacteria > Pseudomonadati > Pseudomonadota > Alphaproteobacteria > Hyphomicrobiales > Nordella > Nordella sp. HKS 07. The sequence goes on from NZ_CP049258.1 coordinate 676,444, forward strand.
GTCGGGCGACGCCTCGCTCAACGCGCCGGTGCGCGCCGAGTCCGAGGGCGAATGGCAGGACTGGCTGGTCGACGACACCGACACGCAGGAAGACGTCCTCGTCGAAAGCGAGGAGAAGAGACTGCGTCTCGACCTCCTGAGCGAGGCGCTCGAAAAGCTCACCGACCGCGAGCGCCGCGTCTTCGAGGCGCGCCGCATGGCGGAGGAGCCCGCCACGCTCGAGGACCTGAGCCAGGAATTTGGCGTATCGCGCGAGCGCATCCGCCAGATCGAGGTCCGCGCCTTCGAGAAGGTGCAGAAGGCGGTGAAGAACGCTGCCCAGAAGGCCCTGGCGCCGAAGGCCGCTTTGCCCGCCGAAGCCCGGGTATAACTGTAACCAATCCGAAGCGCCGTTCCGCACCCGCGGAGCGGCGCTTTTTCTTTGCTCTCTCCCCGTCATCCCGGCGAAAGCAGGTATCGTATGCACACATCTCGTGAGGGATGCGTCCTTACCCTCGCCCCGCTTTAGCGGGGAGAGGGAGGGGCCCATTGCACAGCAATGGGAGGGTGAGGGGCTTTTGCGAGATTGAGTTCGACCTCAGACAACTGAACTCTCTCGCAACAAGTATGCCTCACTGCGTCGGTGGCGGTGCCCCTCACCCTTCCCGCCGCTGCGCGTCGGGCCCCTTCCCTCTCCCCGCTGCGCTTCGCTTGCAGGGCGAGGGTAAAGCGGCAGGCCGGTCATCAGATGTGAATCCGATAGCGGCGAAAACCGGGATCCATTGAATAGGAGCAAACGGGCAGTGCTGTCTGCGCTGCACCCAACGCGTCATCCCGGCGAAAGCCGGGACCCATTAGATAAGCACAAGCGGGCGGCGTTGGCCGCGCTGCGAGAATTTATTGGATCCCGGCTTGCGCCGGGATGACGAAATCAAAAATGACTTGGCCCCTCACTGCCCGATGATCAGCGGATTGCTGCCGGCCGGCACCGGCTTCGACCAGAAGATCTGCACCGCCCATAATTCGTCGCCGCGCTGGATCACGCCGGTCGACACGAATTCATAGTCCCGCTTCATCAGATTGCGCCGGTGGCCGCTGCTGTCGAGCCACAGATCGAATAGGCCCTTCGCTTTGCTGAGGTCGGCCGGACCCTTCTTGCGGTCGCTGGCGGCATTTTCACCGCGCGCTTTGTAGATCAGATCGGCCTGCGCATAGGCGTCGAAACGCTGGCCGAAGGAATGCCCCTGACGCGACGTATGGCGCGATTTCCCGGCGAACATCATGTCGGCCGCCTGGGCGCGGGCCGCCTCGCGCATCATGTCGCTGGCGATGAGCCCCTTGCGCCCATTGGACTGCCGGTAGGAAGAGGCGAGCTTGTCGAAATAGGCCTCGAAATCGGGCCTCGCCCGGCTGTTTCCGGGCAGGCTCGCCAGCACGGAGCGGGCATATTGGGCGTAATCGCCGGCTGCACCAGCCTCGCCCGAAAAGGCCCCCGTCCCCAGCACCGGGAGAAGAAGCAAAACACCTAGCACGGAACGACGGGTCTGGCTCATGGAGGGTCCCTGGATCATGTCGCGACACGCCTTGACGGCGCCTTCGGGCTTTCTTATGGCGGAAGCACGAGGGAGAGACATTATGACCCGCCAGCTTCCGGCCGGAACCTGCATCCGGCACGCCATCAACAGTGTTCGCAACAATCTGACCTATGCCTTCCGCATCAGCTGGCCCTGGTATGTGATCGTCATTCCGCTGATCATCGTGGCGAATCTGCTCCTGAGCTACGCCGCCGGCGGCAATCTCTTTGAAGCCCCCGGGCTCAACCTCTTGAACAGCCTGATCAGCGGCCTTCTCATCGGTTTCGCTTTTGCGTCCATCGCGGTCAACTGGCACCGATACATCCTGCTCGACGAGGTGCCCGATGCACGCGGGATCCTGCGTGTCGATGACAAGACCTGGCGCTATTTCGGCAACATGCTGCTGATCTTCGTGATCCTGGTGGCGGCCGGCATGGTGATCGGCGTTCCTCTCGGCATCATTGGCGGCATCGCCTTCGCCAATGTGGCCGATTACCTGCCGATCCTCCTTCTCCTCATCATAATTCCGGTTGTCAGCACCCTGGCATTGCGGCTCAGCGTGAAGCTGCCGGCGATAGCACTTGGCCGCGGTGATTTCGGGATGAAGCACGCCATGAACGCAACCAAGGACAATCTCCAGCCGATATTCCTGGTGGCGCTGTTCGAGGTGGCACTCTTCCTCGGCGCGATCGTCCTCATCGGCGCAATAAGCTATGCCTTCCATGTGGTGAGCCCGACGCTTGCCGCGGCCATCGCCTTCGCTCTGCAATTCGCGGCGAACTGGATCATCACCATCTTCAGTATCACCGTCCTGACCTCGCTTTACGGCTTCTTCGTCGAAGGTCGCGATTTCTGACACCGCGCGGCCACCGACGTGATGACGGACCAGCTCCACATCCACAGGAACACGCCATGACCCGCCAGCTTCCGACCGGACTCTGCATCGAGCATGCCCTCACCAGTGTGCGCAACAATATCGGCTACGCCTTCCGCATCTCCTGGCCGTGGTATGTCGTCCTTGCCGTCGTGAACATCGGCATTCTTACATTTTCCGGCTACGCCGTCGCCGGCGGCATCGACGTTCATCCCGTCATCTTCATGCCGATCATTCTCGTGATTGCCCTCATCAACATGCTGGCCTTCGCCTCCATCGCTGTCAATTGGCACCGTTATATTCTGCTCGACCAGGTCCCCACCGGCAGCGAGCTCTTCCGCCTCGACGGTTTGACCTGGCGCTATTTCGGCAACATCCTGCTCATCGGCTTGATCGTCGCCGTTGCCTTTCTGCTCCTGGTGCTGCTGTTGCAGGTCTTTGCGTCTCTGTCGACCATCACAAGCATAGCGGCCATCCTCATCGGGCTGGCCGGCCTCGTCTTCGCGTCGATCTCGATCTATCGTCTCAGCGTCAAGCTGCCGGCGGTGGCGCTCGGCCGGCGCGACTTCTCGCTCTCTCACGCCTGGGCGGCCTCGCGCGGCAACAAGCAGCCGATCTTCTTCGTCATCCTGTTTCAGTTCTCTCTGGCGATTGGCATCGCGATCGCCTTCCTCGCCCTCGACTTCGCGCTGGCGTTGATCGATCCGATCATCGCCTTTGTCGTCTCCCAGCTGTTGCAGATATTCGTCGGCTGGCTGCTCGTCATCCTCGGCATCACCATCCTGACCTCGCTCTACGGCTTCTTCGTCGAGGGACGTGATTTCTAGAGCATCGGCCCGAGAAGCCTGTGGTCGGGCTTGACCCGACCATGCGCAGCGGTTCTCGGATGAGCCGATGCGTAAATCAAAGAGTTAGAGCGCCGGAGCGTCTTGACCCGGTTAGCGCGCCGGATTCTTCGTCTTGATATAATCCACGATCACGCCGAACTGTTCTTCGAACAGCAGCATCGGCGGGTGGCCGCCTGCCATGTCGCCCACATAGGTGATAAGAGGCGACTTGGCCGCAAAAGCCGCATACTCCGCCGGCCAGCGAAGCGGGCTCGCGGCGCCATAGAGAAACATCGTATCGAAACTGAGGCGCTTCAGCTTGTCGAAATGATCGAAATTCCAGACAGCACTTCCCGCCCGCAGCGCCACGGTCTCGGGATCGAAGCTGAAGACGAAGCGGCCGTCCTGAAGGCGATAGCGTTCACGGTCCAGATAGGCTTGGAACTCTTTCGGCACCCGCGTCAGTGTCGGACGCACCTTCGCGAGGAATTCGTTGCCCTCGGCCACAGAAGAGAATGATTGACCGATGAGTACCGCGAGCTTCTCGCCATAGAGAGGTATTTCGGGCGCCGATCTGACCGGGACATCGACGAGGACCGCTGATCGTGGGCGAACGCTCAGCGACAGCAGGTATAACAGGAGAATCCCCCCTCCCCAGGAGGTTCCGACAAAATGTGTCACCGGCCCATGATAGCGTTGAACGATCGCGGCAAGACATCTGACATAGGAGGTCCAGTCATAGGCACGGGGGTCGTTCAGATAATCGCTGTCGCCATGGCCGATCCAGTCGGGCGCCAGCACATCGAAACCGGCCGAGTTGAGGCTCATCGCCATGGGCGCATATTCGGCGCCGTTCACGCCAAGACCGTGCAGGCAGATCACCTGGCCTTTCGGCCGTCCAACGCGCCATTCCCGCAGGCTGATCACCACGGGCTTGTCCATGACCGTGACGTCGAGCCGTGTCTTGCGCTCGTTCACGGGAGAACTCAGGCGCGCTCGGGCCGCCGCGTCGCAATGAAGCGCGCCAGATTGCTCAAGGTCGCCTGCTTCATCACATCCGCCGGCTCGACGATGAAATCATAACGCTCCTCGAGCGCGACGCAGAGATCCATCAGCGTCAGGCTGTCGGCATTGAGGTCGGCGAATACGATATCTTCGTCCACCTCGCCGGCAACGTCTTGAACAAGCCCCAGCTCATTCAAAACATTGCGCAGCTCGGCTTCGATTTTCTCACTCATTGGATATGCTCTGTTCTCAGATGGCGCGGCATCACGAAAATGTTGCTCGGCTCGAACTCACAGGCAACCGAGGCCACCCGAGATGAAAACCTGCCGAAGGTCTCGATCATTGCGCGCCAGACGTCAAGGGAGATCGGACGGCCGAGGCAGGAATGCACACCGGCGCCGAACAGGGCCTGCTTGTTGACACCGCCGTTGTCGCTTATGGGCTGGAAATACAGCCTCACCCGGTCGCCGGCCGCGATCTTGTGCGCGCCGACCGGAATTTCGGCCGCAGCGACCCGCTCGGCGATGGCGACTCCGGTTTCGGGCGGAAATTCGGGGAACTCGATATCGGCGAAGCGCCGGCCCAGATTCTGCTGCAGTACCGCGTGCAGGGAGGTTGCGAGCGTGCCGAGGAGCGAATCGCGCCCGAGCACGAGAAGGGCCACCGCCTGCGCCTGATCGACATCCGGCGCCGTCTCGGCGAGGCTCCGGCGCAATTGGTCGAGTTGCCTCTCGGCCTCGCCCAGAGCCGCAAGGCTGACGAAGCTATCGAACAGCCGCGTGATGACCAGCTTGGGAAACGCGAGAGGGCCTGGGCAGCCGCACATATGGGCGAAGAGCTCGGATACGAGCGGCGAGAGCGCTGTGGATAACCATTCGGGATTGGCCTCGCGATCGAGCGGCGCGATATGGCGGGCCATCATATCCGGCATGGCGGCGGTGATCCGCGGCCGGCCTCGCGAAATTAGGTCGGCCAGGCCGCGCCGGATATCGCGATGAACCTGTCCCTCGAGCAGCAAGGGAATGCAGCTCACCGCGAATATAAGATTGGGAAATTGCCGCTTGTAGCGGGCCTCGAGGATTCTGATGTTCGCAACGGTGTGCGGCACCACGAGCCGCTTATCGTCCCGCAGCAGGTCGATGACCAGCTCAGACTTGTAGACAATCCAGCTTTTCAATTCCTGGTTGAAGAATATATCTTCCCCGGCCTTGAACTCCGCTCGCCGAGACTCCCGATAATGCAGAGAGAGCAATCCAGACCCCTATTACCTCGCGACACAGGGCACGTCTATGGCATCCAAATCATGGCGCTGCAACAGTGTCTATTCGGCGGCCGCCTTCACCGGCAGCAGTGCCTTGAAATCCTCGGGCGTGATCGTTTCCTTTTCGAGCAGGATCTGTGTGCCCGCCTCCAGGTCCTTGGCCCGTGTCGTCAGGATCTTCTTGGCCCGCGCATAGGCCTCATCGATCAGTTTCTTGACCGCGAGGTCGATCTTCTGCGCCGTTTCGTCCGAGTAATCCTTCTGGCGCACACCCACCACATTGTCGGCGAGATAACTTGAGCCCTGGCGCTCGAACACCGCTTGGCCAAGCTCCTTCACCATGCCGAAGCGCGTCACGATCTGGCGCGCTATGTCGGTGGCACGCGTGATATCGTCGGCGGCGCCGGTCGAGATTTCCTTGAAGATCAGCTCCTCTGCCGCGCGCCCCGCCATCAGCACCACCATGCGGTTCTTCAACTCCTGCATCGTGATCAGAAACTTGTCCTCGGTCGGACGCTGCATCGTATAGCCGAGCGCCCCGATCGAGCGCGGGATGATGGAGATCTTCTGCACCGGGTCCGCCCCCGGAAGGGTCGCGGCCGCCAGCGCATGGCCCATTTCGTGATAGGCGACGCGCTTCTTGTCTTGCGGATTGAGCACGCGGCTTTTCTTCTCGCTGCCGGCGACGAGGCGCTCGAAGGCGGCGAGGAAATCCGCCATGGTGACGCTCGGGGCGCCGCGCCTGGTCGCGAAGATCGCCGCCTCATTGATGAGATTGGCGAGATCGGCACCGGCGAAGCCGGTGGTCAGTTGCGCCAGCTGCTCGAGATCGACATCCTTGTCGGCCTTGATCTTCTTCATATGCATTTTGAGAATCTCGACGCGGCCAGATTTGTCGGGCCGGTCTACAACCACCTGCCGGTCGAAGCGCCCAGCGCGCAGCAATGCCGGATCGAGGATCTCCGGACGGTTGGTGGCGGCCAGCAGCACGATGCCTTCTCTCGGATCGAAGCCGTCGAGCTCGGTGAGGAGCTGGTTGAGCGTCTGCTCCTTCTCGTCATTGCCGCCGAAGTTGGGACCTGAGCGCGCTTTGCCGAGCGCGTCGAGCTCGTCGATGAAGATGATGCAGGGTGCGGCCTTGCGCGCCTGCTCGAAGAGATCGCGCACGCGGGCAGCACCAACGCCGACGAACATCTCGACGAATTCCGAGCCCGAGATCGAGAAGAACGGCACTTTCGCCTCACCCGCCACAGCCCTGGCGATCAGCGTCTTGCCGGTGCCGGGCGGGCCCACCAGCAATATGCCGCGCGGGATGGTGGCGCCGAGGCGCTCATATTTCTCTTTGTCCTTGAGAAAGGAGACGATCTCGACGAGTTCGGCCTCCGCCTCGTCGACACCCGCCACATCGGCGAAGGTGACGCCGGTATCTGTCTCGACATAGACCTTGGCCTTGGACTTGCCGACATTCATCATGCCGCCCAGCCCCTGCTTGTCGATGATGCGGCGGAAGAAGAACATGTAGAGAGCGAAGAAGAACAGCACCGGCACGATCCAGGAGAGCAGCGTGGACAGGAAGCCGTCGCTCACCTGGCCGGAGAACTTCACATTGTTCTGCGCGAGGTCGTTGGCGATGTCGGGCTCGACCCTCGTGGTGGTGAAGAACTCCTTGCCGTTCTGCGGTGTCTTGAACTTGCCTTCGATCGTGTTCTGGCTGACCGTGACTTCGGTGATCTCGCCCTTCTTGAGCAGCGCCAGATAGTCCGAATAGGCGAGCGGCTCGACAGTGCGATAGGTCTGCCACCAGCCCTGGAGGAGGAGAATTCCCGCGAAGGCGAGCGCCACGTACCACAGATTGAACTGCTGCTTCTTGTCCATGCCGCGGCCTCCTGAAACTATTCTCAATGGCGAGCTTAACAAGGTGGCCGGGGAGAGTCACCTTGAGCGGCCGCGCGCAGCCGTCGCCTCATTTCCCCCTCGCCCGTTGCGAAGCAATGGGAGAGGGTCGCCGAAGGCCGGGGAGGGCTCGTCTGGGTATCATGCGTCCCCTCACCGATTCCCATTTGCATTCTTGTGCACAAGCGCGAGAGGCGGGAAATATCAGGATGGCGGAAGGGTTCTAGTCCTGACGTCGCGAACGAAGGGACGTCTCTCTCATGCAAAACGCCTCCACCCGGTCGAAAGGTCTGACGATCGATGAAATAGTGGCCTGCGGTCCCGTTTCACCTGTTATTTCGGACCACCGCACCGCCAAGTCATTGAAATTGCTCAGGTGGCCGGCCCACTTTGCAATAACGCCTGTATTTCCCTGTAAACGCCTGTAAATCACGGTTTTCAGCGCGCGGGAACGTCACTTGGGCCAGAGCTGGAAACTCTTCAGCTGTTTGCGATAACGGCGCCAGTCGCCCGCTGGAATGACGTAGGTATTGGCGCGTGCCGATGGCGCTCCGCACATCAGGATGGTGATCATGCCCGGGTGCTGCAGCTTCTTCATCGATCGGATGACAATGCCGAGGCGGCGCAGGGCTTGCGCGTCGCGAGCCAGGCTGCGGCCTGTCTTTTCCTCGCATTGCCGGCTGCCGTCGAGACGGTAGACGCGCAAGGTCTCGGCCGCTTCGGCGGGAGGGCCTGCGACGCTGCACACAACGATAAGCGCGCCGAGACTAGGCCAGAACAGCTTCACCACCGCCCACAGACCTCCCACGGCATGCACATAGCCTTCGATCAGAAACGCTTTCATGGCCGCCCCCACCCGTCATCCTCCGACTGCCCTAACGATATCGTTTCTATCCTACGACGTCGAGCGACGGCAAAATCTGTGCTGGCCATTCCGTGCGCGGATGTGAGATTTGAGAATCCGATGCGGGAGAACACCGAGGATGCGGCGAAAGGAGTAAGTTTTCGAAGTTTCCGTGTAGGGCCCACGCAAAAGCCGCAGGGGGATCGCATTTCTGCAATCCCCCCGCGTAGCAATACAGAACTATTAGAAACGGCCGCCTAGAAGCGATAATTGATCTTCGCCCTGAACACATTCATGGTCAGGTCGGCCGGGAAGCTGTCGGTCGTATGCGGGATGGGATTGCCCGGATCGACAGTGTTCGTGCCGGCAAGCCGGTAATCCGCGTCTCCGAGATCGATATAGAGCCACTCCGCGCCGAGGCTGAAATTAGAGGCAAAACCCCATTCGACGCCGGCACCGGCTGTCCAGCCGATATGGTCTTCCTCGGCCGAACCGCGCGCAGTGAGGGTGTCTGGCGCTTCAGGGTGGGCGACCTTCAGATCGGCCTCGGTCTTGCCGTAGGCGAGGCCGCCAGTGCCGTAGAACAGAACGTTGTCGAGGGCGAAGCCGACCCTGGCGCGGACAGTGCCGAGTTCATCGAGCTTGGCCTTGACGTTCCAGTTGGGGGCGGCAGGGTCGATCATCCTGAAATCGTCCTCGCCGTCGACATCGGCGAAGGAATAGTCGGCTTCCAGGCCGACGACGATGTTGCCGAACTGCTTGTTGAAGCCGACCTGCGCGCCGCCGAGCCAGCCGTCCCCACCGATGGTCTGATCGGGATCGTTCCACAGCTCAGGCATCGGGCCAGTGCCCGGATCATAGACGGTCGTTCCATCCCAATCGGCGTCGGCATAGCCGCCATGCACGCCAAGATAGAGACCAGTCCAGTCATATCCTGAGGCGAAATCAGGGTCAGCGGCGTGTGCCGCTCCCGCAAACACAAAACCCAATCCAGCCGTCACTACAAAAATCTTACGCATCGCCGTCCCTATTTCGAAAACAGAAACCTCCTTTGCCTGTTCCCTTCGGTTCCCGGCAACGGCTTTTGCGATTTCCATTAAAGTTCCATGCAATATGTGTCTTTCTTGCCACAAATTGCTGTTTCTGGAAAGAAACTGACGTAACGCAGACTACAAACGTCAATACGATTTCTGAGTTACCTTGCGGAATTGAAGGAGGCCATTCCGGAAGACGAAAACAGGAAAGCTCCGAATCGTTGCTGCTCCCGATTCTGAGTCCCGTTTCCCGGCTGGCCCGATCAGGGAATTAAACGGCCCTCCGATCAGGGCGATCAGAGCTTCCCGCTCTTCCAATAGGCGCGAATGAACAGCACCAGCGCCACGAGGGTGATGATCGCGACAACGATCTTGAGCGCCAGCGACGGGTTGAAGAGCAGGATCGGCTGCATGGCGAACTCCCGGATTGCGAGATTGAAAGCCTATCGCTCAACCTCGACATGAATGTGATCGTCATGACGCGCCGCGCGGCAGCCCTGGAACCGGATCATCGGCGAGGCGACCCCGAGCCGTTCCGCCAAATGCGGCTCGAGCAGGATCTTGCTGACGCCGTAGTCGGGCCCCTTCTCCACCAGCCAGCGCAACATGGCCGCCGTTCTCTCCTCATCGAGCGCGAGGTCCTTGCGCAGGAAGGCCTGGAACCAGTCCATGTCCCATCGAAAAGTCAGCCAGCGCACCTTGTCCGCGCACAGGGCGTCATCACCGGCGGCCGGCGCCACAAAGCCCCAATAGCCGAGACAGGACGGTGCGGCGAGCGGCACGGGATTGCCCGCCGCGTCCTTGTAGAAGTAAGCGAGATCAATGCGCCGTCCGTCGTCATGGGAAAGATGCGGCGGCAGCGGGAAGCCGTCGATGACGGGAAAGCCGATACCGAGGGTCGCGACGACGAGATCCGGATGGGCCTGTCCGAGATCGCGCGTCATGGCGTCGAGCAAAGTCTTGACCTCGGGTCGCGCATAGTTCCGCCCGAGAAAGCAATAGATCGGCGACAAAGCGGCATGGGACGGCGGTGAGCCGGCGCGGCAGGGCAAGGCGACTCGGCCATTGAGCGAAGCGAGCGCCGGCGCGATGAGAAGATTGGCGAGCGGCAAGGCCGTGAGGAAGAAGGCGATGGCGATGAGGACCGCTAGCGATCTGCGCGCCCCGGCGCGGCGCAGCCACGAGGCCATGACGAGCCCGGCGACAAAGACGATGCCGCCCAGTTGCGCGAAGGCCGTCAGGACAATGAAAAGAAGACCGGCGCCGACGAGGAGGATCAGGCGCCGGATCATATCAGTCCTCGAACGGGTCCTTCATCAGGATCGTGTCGTCGCGTTCAGGCGACGTCGAGAGCAGCGCCACCGGGCAGCCGATCAGCTCTTCGAGATACTTCACATATTTGATCGCCTGCGCCGGCAGATCGGCCCAGGAACGCGCCCCTGCCGTCGTCTCTTGCCAGCCTTCGAGCGTCTCATAGACCGGCACGACATTCTTCTGCGCCTCTTCGGCGGCCGGCAGGCGGTCGATGCGCTTGCCGTCGAGCTCATAGGCGACACAGACCTTGATCTCCTCCAGCCCGTCCAGAACGTCGAGCTTGGTGAGTGCTATGCCATGGATGCCGGAGACCGTGATCGTCTGCCTGACCAGCACCGCGTCGAACCAGCCGCAGCGGCGCTTGCGCCCCGTCACCGTGCCGAATTCGCGGCCGCGCTGGCCGATGAGCTCGCCGATCTCGTTCTGCTGTTCGGTCGGAAACGGCCCCGAGCCGACGCGCGTCGTATAGGCCTTGGCGATGCCGAGCACATAGCCGATCGAGGATGGCCCCATGCCGGAGCCGGCCGAGGCCTGGCCCGCCACCGTGTTGGAGGATGTCACATAAGGATAGGTGCCGTGATCGATGTCGAGCAGGATGCCTTGCGCGCCTTCGAACAGGATGCGCTTGCCGTCGCGCCGCGCCTCGTCGAGCAGGTGCCAGACCGCGTCGGAATAGCTGAGGAGCTTGGGCGCCACTTCGGCGAGTTGGCTCGCGAGCTCATCGGCCCTGATTTCCGGCTGGCCGAGGCCGCGCCGCAACGCATTATGGTGGGTGAGCAGGCGCTCGATCTTGGGCCCCAGCGTCGCCAGATTGGCGAGATCATGCACGCGGATGGAGCGCCGGCCGACCTTGTCCTCATAAGCGGGGCCGATGCCGCGCCCGGTCGTGCCGATCTTGCCTTCGCCCGCCGCCGCCTCGCGCATCTGGTCGAGTTCGCGATGCAACGGCAGGATGAGCGTCGCATTTCCGGCAATCCGCAGGTTGTCGCGGGTGACCGTCACCCCCTGGCCCTGGAGCTTGTCGATCTCGGCGGCGAGCGCCCAGGGATCGATGACGACGCCATTGCCGATGACCGAAAGCTTGCCCTTGCGCACAATGCCGGAGGGGAGCAGCGAAAGCTTGTAGGTTACGCCGTCGATGACAAGCGTATGGCCGGCATTGTGACCGCCCTGGAAGCGCACCACGATATCGGCGCGCTCCGACAGCCAGTCGACGATCTTGCCCTTGCCCTCATCGCCCCATTGGGCGCCCACTACCGCGACATTCGCCATGAATTTCCCAGTCCTGACATGAAACCGGCCCCGCTGCGCTCATCGCGCCGGGGCCGTTGCAGGCTTTTACACGGGCTGGGCGGAAAGGCAAAGCGCCATCGCCAGACCCGGAACAGGACACTTCGCCGCTGTGCATCGAAAAGTTCCTTGTGGGTTCTGGCGCAAAAGTGAACTTCCGTGCCTTGAGGGAAGGTCCGGCGCGGACTAAAATCCCGATCATGGCCAAGAAACAGAATCCAACTCAACTTCGGGCGCTGAAAACGGTTGCCGTCATCATCGTGCTTGCCGCCATTCTCGCCTATTTCGGTCCCTGGCTGTCCGAGAATATCGGGCAGTTCAATGCCAGCCTGGTCATCGCGGTGCTGATCGTCGCCTATTTCCAGAGCGAGACCAGCGACCTCGCGGTCCGCATCGCCTTCCTCGAGAGGCGCATGCTGGGCGTGACCACCAAGGAAAATCGCTAGGCCCGCAACACCATCGCGCTCAGAAAGCCTTCTCTATTCACTCTCCATTCAAGCCGAGCTTGATGTCGCGCGGCCAGCTGATCTTGTAGCCGTGTTTGATCACCTTGGTCTCCTGGCTCGGCAGGTCGAAGCTCCAGGCCAGGACACCGCGCCGGCGCTCCAAATCCTTCACCGTCGCCGGCGTCATGCCGGATAGCGTCTCGACGGTGATCTTCTGGTCGGTCGAATAGGGCATCTGGTCGAGAATGGTGACCGGAATCGCAGCCTGGTGCAGGTTCTTGGCTGTAATATCGAAGGCGCGCTCATCGACATTCGAGGTCGTGAGCAATCCTTCCTCCGCGGTGCGCCGCTTCACCTCGATGCGCTTCACCTTGATGAGATCGTCGGCGCCGAAGCCGAGCTTCGTCTCCTCGCCGGGTGAGAGCATCGGCAGCGCCCCCTGCCCCATGAAAACGCCGTCGCGATAGAGCATCACCGGGCCCGGCAGCAGCGGCGTCTCGCCTGAGAGCGTGAAGGCGGCGGTGAGATAGGCATTGGGATCGAGCTTTGGCGCCGCCTGGGCCGACAATTTGGCATCGATCTCGTCGGTCGAAATGCGCACCTTCTTGGCCGTGTTGGTATTGTCGACCGTGACCCGGCCATCGATGCCATAGAGCGCCTGGAAGCCGGCGATCTCGACATTGGCCTGCTTTTGCACCGCCCGGCTCACATCCGCATCCATGGGGGCGGCCGCGGGAGCCTCCTGAGCCATGATGGCGGCCTCGGGGGTTACATTACCGACTCCGCGCGCGGTGTAGTTTTCGCGCCGTCCTTCGACGAAGCCCTCAATGGCCATTGGCGCCAGATCGGGCGCGGCGGTGGCGCCCATCGGACGTGCCGTCGACAAAGTGAGCGCCACATTGTCCCAGCTCTCCGTTGTCCACTGCAGCACATCGGCGCGCCGCACGAGCTCGATCCGGGCCTTGCCGTCCTTGCCCATCTCGCCGAGGCGGGCATCATAGATCGGCTGCCAGCCGGCATTCGCCACACGATAGCTCAGGCGGAAAGTGCCTTCAGCCTCGGCGGGAGCGTTGAGATGTACGCTCACCCGCATGCGCTGATCATTGCGTGGCGCAAGATCGGCGAGCTTCTTGTTGAGGTTCTCGGTGAGGCGATCGATCTCGCGCTGCCGGCTGCGTGCCTCGAGAATGTCCTTGCCGAGGCTCGACAGCCTGGTTCCGACGAGATCGAGCACGCCGCTCAAGCCTTCGGCATCGAGGATGCGCGTAGCCCCCTCCTGCGGCTTCTGGGTGAGCGTCGCCGAGGCGAGCTGCTGCATCAGGGTCTTCTGATATTCGGCATCGCCGATCGCCTGGTCGAGCACCGCGCGCTCGTCGCTCAGGTTCTCGATGTCCTTCTCGATGCGCTTGCGGGTCTCATCGAGCGCGTCGCTCGTATTGAACACGATCTTGGAGTCGACCGATCCGATCTCGAACCGCTCACCGCCTACACCTTCGACGCGCAAAGTCTCGGTCGAAAGTTCGGCGGGCAGGCCATCGAAAATCAAAGTGTGCTCGCCCTTACCAATGCGCGCATCGACGATACGCGTCACCTCCGCCCCTTGTGGGAAGACAGTGACCTTGTCGATGCGCGAGAGAGCTGTGATGTCGGCGGCGAAGACCGGGGTAAGCGAAGTGGTGGCGAGAAAAATTGCGGCTGCGGCTGCGCGCATGATGGTGCTCCGTGATTCCCCTTGAGGTGGCGCATCCAATCGCGCTGTCGCGGCGAATTCGCGGCAAGATCGCGTCAGCCCCGGGGCGGTCATGCAACAGCGGCGTCACGCCATCACAAATTCGTCATCCCGGCTTTCGCTGGGATGATATGCTTTGGTCAAAACGCCAGCCGCTTCGCCTGCTTGACTTGCGCCAGCCTTTCGACCGCCGCCAGCACCTCATCCGGCACCGGCTCGTCGATCTGGACGAGGCAGATGGCGTCCTGGCCCTGCGCCTGGCGGCCGAGATGGAAAGTCGCGATATTGACGCCGGCATTGCCGAGCAGCATGCCGAGCGCGCCGATAAATCCCGGCTTGTCCATATTGGTCACATAGAGCATGTGCGGGCCGAATTCCGATTCGAGCTCGATGCCCTTTATCTGGATGATGCGCGGCTTGCCGTCGGAAAACACCGTTCCCGCCACCGAGCGCTCCATATTCGCCGTCTTGATGGTGAGCCGGATATAGGTCTCGTAGGCGCCGCGCTGGGTCTGGCGTACTTCGTCCACCTTGATGCCGCGCTCCTTCGCCACCACCGGCGCCGAAACCATGTTCACATCGCCCAGCATCGGCTTGAGCACACCGGCAAGGGCCGCCGACGTGAGGGCGCGCGTATTCATGTCGCCGACCTCGCCCGCATATTCGATGACGATACCGGTGATCGGCTCGTCGGTGAGCTGGCCGGCGAAAGAGCCGAGCTTTTCAGCGACGGCGATGAAGGGCCTGAGGCGCGGCGCTTCGTCCGCCGAAATCGAGGGCATGTTGAGCGCGTTGGAGACCGCGCCGGTGATCAGATAGTCGGCCATCTGCTCGGCGATCTGGATGGCGACATTCTCCTGCGCTTCCGCCGTCGAGGCGCCGAGATGCGGCGTGGCGACGACATTCTCGAGCCCGAAGAACGGATGCTGGGTGGCGGGTTCGGTCTCGAACACGTCCAGCGCCGCACCCGCCACATGGCCGGATTTCAGCGCCTCATTGAGCGCCTCCTCGACGACGAGGCCGCCACGGGCGCAATTGATGATGCGCACGCCCTTCTTCATCTTTGCGATCGCCGCCTTGTCGATGATGCCGCGCGTCTTGTCGGTGAGCGGCGTGTGCAGCGTGATGAAATCCGAGCGGCGCAGGACGTCGTCGAGCTCCACCTTCTCGACGCCGATCTCGATCGCGCGCTCCGCCGACAGGAAGGGATCGAAGGCGATGACCTTCATTCTGAGGCCGAGCGCCCGGTCGGCGACGATGGCGCCGATGTTGCCGCAACCGATCACGCCCAGCGTCTTGTTGAAGAGCTCGACGCCCATGAAGCGGTTCTTCTCCCATTTGCCGGCATGGGTCGAGGCATTGGCTTCCGGGATCTGACGCGCCAGCGCCATCATCAGCGAGATCGCATGCTCGGCGGTGGTGATGGCATTGCCGAAGGGCGTGTTCATCACGATGATGCCGCGCGCCGTCGCAGCGGGTATGTCGACATTGTCGACGCCGATGCCGGCGCGGCCGATCACCTTGAGTTTCGCCGCCGCGGCGATGAGTTTCGGCGACACTTTCGTCGCCGAGCGGATGGCCAGGCCGTCGTAATCGGCGATCGCCGCGAGCAGCGCATCCTTGTCCTTGCCCAGATCGGGCTTGTAATCGACGTCGATGCCGCGGTCGCGGAAGATCTGGACCGAGGCTTCGGACAGCTTGTCGGAAACGAGTACACGGGGTTTCATGATGACCTCCGAAAATATGTGACGGCTGAAAGACGAGTGGCGCGCGATCTGAATCGCGCGCGGCTGAACTCAGCGGGTGGCTTCGGCGTATGCCCAGTCGAGCCAGGGGACCAGCGCCTCGACATCTGATGTCTCGACGGTCGCGCCGCACCAGATGCGCAAGCCCGGCGGCGCGTCGCGATAGGCGCCGATATCGAAGGCGGCGCGCTCGGCTTCGAGCAGCTTCACCATCGACTTCGGTACGCTCTCGCCGCCATCGAGGGTAAGGCACACCGACGTGTTGGAGCGCGTTTTCTCGTCCTTGACGAGGTGATGCGCGAAGGGACGCTCCGCGATCCACTTGTCGATCACCGACGCATTGGTGCTGGCCCTGCCGCGCAGCACTTTGAGCCCGCCTATGCCCTTCGCCCAGTTGAGCGCCACCAGGTAATCCTCGACGCACAGCATCGAGGGCGTGTTGATGGTCTCTCCTGAGAAGATTCCGGCGATGAGCTTGCCGCCTTGTGTCATGCGGAAGATCTTGGGGATGGGCCAGGCCGGCACGTAGCTTTCGAGCCGCTCGACGGCACGCGGGGAAAGGATGATCATGCCATGAGCGCCCTCACCGCCCAGCACCTTCTGCCAGGAGAAGGTGGTGACATCGAGCTTGGTGAAATCGAGCGCTTGCGCGAAGGCGGCCGACGTCGCGTCGCAGATGGTGAGGCCCTGGCGGTCGGCGGGTATCCAGTCGGCATCGGGCACGCACACGCCCGACGTCGTGCCGTTCCAGGTGAAGACGACATCGTGATCGAAATCGACGGCGCCGAGATCGGGCAGCTCGCCATAGCCGGCTTTGAGGGCGCGCGCGTCCTTGAGCTTGAGCTGCTTGAGCACGTCGCTGACCCAGCCATCGCCGAAGCTTTCCCAGGCGAGAAGATCGACGGGGCGCGGGCCGAGCAACGACCACAGCGCCATCTCCACCGCGCCGGTGTCGGAAGCCGGCACGATGCCGATCAAATGGCTGTCGGGAACTTCGAGGATCTCGCGCGTCAGCGTGATCGCCTGCTTGAGGCGCGCCTTGCCTTCGCTCGATCGGTGCGAGCGGCCGGTCAGTGCCTGTGAGAGGAGATCTGGTGACCAGCCCGGTATTTTCGCGCACGGGCCGGAAGAAAAATGCGGATTAGCCGGCCGCACAGCCGGTTTCTCGATCGTCGTCATGTCTGCTCCATCCTTACAGATGGTCCGCCTCTCGGTGGGGAGAGGTGTCCCGGCGACGCTCTTGCCCGAGACCCGCGCCTTCGTCAACAACTTTGCGTGAAGAAAAGCTCCCTGCTCCCTCCTCACGCGAAGCGTGGAGAGGGGGCGCGAAGCGCCGGGTGGGGTCTTCGCAAAAAGCAAAACGGCGGTGGATTTCTCCACCGCCGCTTCGTTCAAGCGAGGTCTCTCGATCGAGCCTCAGAACTTGAAGCGGATACCCGCGAGCGCCGAGTGATCGGCCGGATTCTCGCCGTCGAGCATCAGCTCGCGATAGCGATAGCCGAAGTCGAGCGCGATGCTCTGCGACATGTCGACGGACACACCGGCCATAAGGGCATAGGTGAAGCCATCATCGCTCTCGTCGCCGCCGAGCCAGCCCCAGCCGGCACCGGCGCCGACATAGGGCGTGAAGGCGGTATCGTTGCGCCAGTCGAAATACATGTTGCCGAGCACGGTCGTCAGATTGGCATCGGCGCCATCGCCGACGCTGTAGTCACCCGACCAGTCGACGCGAACGTCTGAACGCAGATAATCATTGAACTGATAGCCGACACCACCGCCGACCGCGAAGGCGTTGTCGTCGTCACCCCAGTCGAGGAACGACCAGCCGAGATCGCCGCGCAGATAGAAGCCCATCGCCTGATACTGATCCGGCGTGGTCGTCTCCGGTTCCGGCGGCGTCACATCGGCGGCATGCGCGGCGACGGCGAGACCCGCCGTCATCGCGGAAGCCAGCAAAACGAGCTTGAAAGAATTCATAGACACTTCTCCTCTCCCGGATACATCCGGTAACTCACGTCCCTCGTGATTGTTCCTAGGTAGGATCGTCCTGTGACCAGAGACGGGCTCGAATTGGGCGGCAAAAAGGCAGATTGTAACTGTTGCTAAAAGGTCACGGTCATTTGTTCCCGATCGGGACATGTCATTGACCGTGCACTGACCATGACGCTAGTTATCGCAGTGTCATGAAACCCGCCGCAACGACAAGAGACTGGATGGCGCTCGCCGCCCTCGTGGTGACGTGGGGTTCCTCCTTCGCGATGACGAAGATTGCCGTTGCGTCGGTCGATCCGGCCTGGGTCATGGCGCTGCGTCTTTCGGTTGCTGGGATATTCCTTGGCGTCGTCGTAATGCTGACAAAGCGGCAATGGCCGCGCGACGGCAAGCTGTGGCTCTGGTTCGCCGGGCTGGGTTTCATCGGCCATGCGGTTCCCTTCTTCCTCGTCTCCTGGGGAACCCAGTTCGTCTCCTCTGGTCTCTCCGGCGTGCTGATGGGCGCGATACCGCTTTTCGTCATCGTGCTCGCGCATATCTTCCTCCCCGACGAGAAGCTCACCCACATGAAGGCCGCAGGCTTCGTCACCGGTTTCATCGGCCTCATGATCGTGCTGGGGCCGGAAAAACTCCTCCGGTTCGAGGGCCAGGGCATGGCGTTGATCGGCGAGTTAGCGATCCTGCTGTCCTGTCTGTGCTATGCCGCGCACAGCCTCCTTGCCCGCCGCATCCCGTTTCAGGGGCCGGTGGAACAGGCCGCCGCCGTCTGCCTCACCGGCGGTGCTATGGGCGTGATCTTCGCCGCCCTCTATGCGCCCGACGGCCTCGACCGCGCGACCCCGCTTGCCTATCTCTGCCTGCTCGGCCTCGGCATCGTGCCGACCGCGCTTGCCACCTTGCTGGTCTATGCCATTGTGCGGCGGGCGGGGGTGAGCTTCGTCGCCTATTCGAACTATCTGGTGCCCGTCTATGCGCTGGGGCTCGGCGCCGTGCTCCTCGGCGAGACCCTGACGGCGAATGTCGGCTTCGGCCTTGTGCTCATCCTCGCCGGCATCGCCGCGAGCCGCATGCAGCTGGGGAAGCTGGCCGGCCTTCCCCTTCCGACGCTCCGGCGCAAACCGGAATCCACCGAATAAGCCCGTTACGCCGCCTTGCCGATCACGGTGCAGATTTCATCGACGATCTTCGCCACGAGGCCGGCGTCATCGCCCTCCGCCATCACGCGGATCAAGGGTTCGGTCCCGGAAGGACGGATCACCAGACGGCCGGTTTTGCCGAGCATCGAGGTCGCGTCCGCTATCGCCTGCTTCACCATCGCCGCCTCGAGCGGCTTGCCGTCGCCATAGCGCACATTCTTGAGCACTTGCGGCACTGGCTCGAACAGATGGCAGACCTGGCTCACCGGCTTGCTGGTCCGCACCACTTCCGCCAGCACTTGCAGCGCCGCCAACAGTCCGTCGCCTGTCGTCGAGAAATCCGACATCACGATATGGCCCGACTGCTCGCCGCCGATATTGAACCCATGCTGACGCATATGTTCCACCACATAGCGATCGCCCACCTTGGTGCGCGCCAGCGTGAGCTTGCGGTCGGTCAGATGACGCTCGAGACCCAGATTGGACATGATTGTGGCGACGAGCCCGCCACCGGCAAGACGCTGCTGCCTGTGCCAGGAGGTCGCGATCAGGGCCATCAGTTGATCGCCATCAACGAGCCGGCCGTGCTCATCGGCGATCACGACGCGATCGGCGTCACCGTCGAGCGCGATGCCGATATCGGCGCGCGTCTCGATCACCTTGGCCGACATCGCCTCGGGCGCCGTCGACCCGCACTTCTCGTTGATGTTGAATCCGTTCGGATCGTTGCCGATGGGAATGATCTCGGCGCCGAGTTCCCAGAGGGCGGCGGAGGCGACCTTGTAGGCGCCGCCATTGGCGGTATCGATGACAATGCGCAGGCCTTCGAGGCGCAGATCCTTCGGGAAGGTGCGCTTGGCGAATTCGATATAGCGGGCCTGCGCGTCCTCGATGCGCTTGGCGCGGCCGAGCTTGTCCTGGGGGGCCGCGAGGCTCGCGCCGTCCGCCGTGTCGACCAGCTTCTCGATCGCCAGTTCCTGATCATCCGACAGCTTGTAGCCGTCCGGCCCGAACAGCTTGATGCCGTTGTCGTAATACGGATTGTGCGACGCCGAGATCATGATGCCGAGATCGGCGCGCAACGACCTCGTCAGCATGGCGACGGCAGGCGTCGGCAGCGGACCGAAGAGGAACACATCGACACCGGCCGAGAGCAGACCGGCGGTCAGCGCCTGTTCGATCATGTAGCCCGAAAGCCGCGTATCCTTGCCGATCACCGCGCGATGGCGATGGCTTCCCTTGGAGTAGACGCTGCCGGCCGCGAGGCCGATCTTCATCACCATATCGGGCGACATCGGCGCGCGGTTGGCGACGCCACGCACACCATCGGTTCCGAAATACTTGCGGGACATGGCTTTCCTTTTCTCCAGTTCACCCAGCCTATAGCAGATCACATCCTGCTAGATCACGATGAGTTTGGATTGAGGCGATCCAAACTCATTAACGTGATTGATTCTTATATGTTAGCGCGGGATTCTTGCGAAAAACCGGTGCCCGCTTTTTCGCATCCCACGCTCATGGTTAAAGTCCGCTGCTCTCCGGATCGGCGGCTGCCAACGCCACCGCCAATGCCTGCCGGGTCCCCTTGACATCGTGGACGCGCAGAATCTGGGCGCCGTTGAGGGCGGCATGAAGGGCGCCGCCGACGGAACCGAATACCCGCTGGCCCGCATTCTTCTCAGCCGTCAGCGCGCCGGTGAAGGCCTTGCGCGACAGTCCGACCAGGAGAACGGCGCCCAGCCCGTGGAACAGTGTCAGCTCGTTGAGCAGCGTCAGATTGTGGCGGAAGGTCTTGCCGAAGCCGATACCGGGATCGATTGCGATGAGCCGGCGGGGTATCCCTGCCGCCTCACACGCGGCGATGCGGCCGGCCAGCATATCGAAGACATCGAGCGTCACATCGTCATAGACGGGATTGACCTGCATCGTCTTCGGATCGCCCTGAGAATGCATGATGACCACCGGCAGATCGACATCCGCCGCGGCTTTGAGACTGTCCGAATCGTACGATAGGGCGGAGACGTCATTAATGATTGCGGCACCGACCGCCGCGGTGCGGCGCATGACCTGCGGCTTGCGCGTATCGACTGACACGCAGTGCCCGCCTTTCGCCAGGGCCCCGATGACGGGCAGGATGCGCGCAATCTCCTGGTCGGCCGTGACTGCGTCGGAGCCGGGACGGGTCGATTCTCCGCCGATATCGAGAATGTCGGCGCCTTCGCCGGCAAGCCCGAGACCATGGGCGACAGCCTCCACAGTGGTTGCCAGTTCGCCGCCATCGGAGAAAGAATCAGGGGTGACATTGACGATGCCCATGAGCTTCGGCCGACCCATCGCCAGGCCGGCGAAATCGGGGCGCGGGCTTTCGATCAAGGCGAGCCGTTCGCCGTGGTTGCGCGCTTCGGCGTAGGGAATGACGCTTCGCCTGACATGCGCGCCATCGCGCTCGATGAGCTCGGCTTGCGTGAAGGCGATGAAATCCGAACCGCCAAGCGCGCCGCCCTGGCCAGCCGCGATCGCCCGGCGCGCATCGGGTCCATAGAGAAGGCTGAGTGGTCGCAGATAGAGGGTCATGTACGACTTACCCTCGCCCCGCATCAGCAGGGAGAGGGAGGGCCCCATTGCCGAGCAATGGGAGGAGTGAGGGGCAAGCCCTGAGATCCGCGAGTTGCGAACGGAAAGTGGTTCTGCAGCGAGAGAAGAGAAGTGGATCTGAAATAGAATGCTCTTCGAAGCGCATGCCCCTCACCCTTCCCGCCGCTTCGCGTCGGGCCCCTGCCCTCTCCGCGCTGCAGCGGGGAGAGGGATGAAGGCATCGACCGATTGCCTCAGCCCTGCGGCTGCGGCTCCATTTCGCCAGTTGCCGGACCGCTTTTCGGACGCCCGGTGACCGGGACCGAGGATGCCTTGTCCGGCTTCTTGTGTCCGCCGCTCTGATCGTCGCGCTGGATCTTCTCGCCCTTGAGGACGAGCTTCACCTCATCGCCCGACAGCGTCTCGAATTCGAGCAGCGCCTTGGCCAGCGCATGCAGCTTGTCGGTGCCGTTTGTCAGGATCTCGCGCGCCTTGCGCTCGCCATCCTCGATGAGCTTGCGGATTTCGGCATCGATCAGCGAGGCGGTCTCGTCTGACAGGTTCTTTGTCTGGGTCACCGAATGGCCGAGGAAGACCTCCTGCTCATTGCCGTTGTAGCGCACGCGGCCGAGCTTGTCGGACATGCCCCACTCCGTGATCATGGCGCGCGCCAGCTGCGTCGCCATCTGGATGTCGCCGGTGGCGCCGTTGGTGACGTTCTTCTCGCCGCCGAGGATCAGTTCCGCCTCGCGGCCGCCGAACAGCACCGCGAGCCGCGCCTCGCACCATTCGCGGGTACGCGAATAGCGGTCGCCCTCGGGAAGGTTCATGGTGACGCCGAGCGCACGCCCGCGCGGGATGATCGTGACCTTGTGGAGCGGATCATAGGGCACCGAGAGACCGACAATGGCATGGCCGGCTTCGTGATAGGCGGTGTTGCGACGTTCCTCCTCGCTCATCACCAGCGAGCGGCGCTCGGCGCCCATCATGACCTTGTCCTTGGCGTCTTCGAATTCATGCTGGGTAACGAGGCGCTTGTTGCGCCGGGCCGCCAGCAAGGCCGCCTCATTGACGAGATTGGCGAGATCGGCGCCCGAGAAACCAGGCGTTCCGCGCGCCAGCACCTTGGGATCGATATCCGGCGCCAGCGGCACATTGCGCATATGCACGCGCAGGATCTGTTCGCGCCCGATGATGTCGGGATTGGGAACGGTGATCTGGCGGTCGAAGCGGCCGGGGCGCAGCAGCGCCGGGTCGAGCACGTCGGGCCGGTTGGTGGCGGCGACCAGGATCACGCCTTCATTGGCCTCGAAGCCATCCATTTCGACGAGCAGCTGGTTGAGCGTCTGCTCGCGCTCGTCATTGCCGCCGCCGAGGCCGGCGCCACGATGCCGGCCGACCGCGTCGATTTCATCGATGAAGATGATGCAAGGGGCGTTCTTCTTCGCCTGCTCGAACATGTCGCGCACCCGCGACGCACCGACGCCGACGAACATTTCGACGAAGTCGGAGCCCGAGATGGTGAAGAAGGGAACATTCGCCTCGCCCGCGATGGCGCGCGCCAGCAACGTCTTGCCGGTGCCCGGAGGGCCGACCAGCAGCGCGCCCTTCGGAATCTTGCCGCCGAGACGCTGGAACTTATGCGGATCCTTCAGGAATTCGACGATCTCCTGCAGGTCTTCCTTCGCCTCGTTGACGCCCGCCACGTCCTCGAAGGTCACGCGGCCGTGGCGTTCGGTGAGGAGCTTGGCCTTGGACTTGCCGAAGCCCATGGCCTTGCCGCCGCCCGATTGCATCTGGCGGATGAAGAACACCCACACGCCGATGAGGAGCAGCGTCGGCAGCCAGTAGAGCAGAGCATTGGAGAGGAACGAGTCGCTCTGCGCCGGCTTGGCGTTGAATGTGACGTTCTTCTCCTTGAGCAGCGTGATCAAACCGTCATCGGCAGGCGCGTATGTCGCGAACGTATCGTTGTTGCTGAGCTTGCCGGTGAGATAGGAGCTGCCGAAGCCGGCTTCGGTGATGGTGACGGTCTGCACCTCACCCGCACTCACCTTGCTGAGGAACGTCGAATAGTCGATGTCCTTGCTGTTGGAGCGCGAGGCCTGGCCCTGGAACAGGCTGAACAGGGCAAACAGCAGGATCGCGATGACGATCCAGACGGCGAAGTTGCGGAAATTATTCACGTGGTTCCTCTCTAAGGGGCGCACCAGGGCGCAAGACCGAAGACTTGGGCCGATCCTGCCGCCCAAAAGTTAAATCTAACATAGGGATGCGGGCCAGGATTGCCAAGCGTAGCGGCAATCCGCACTTGCATTAAAGGTCAATTTTCTGAAATTCCGCCTGCGCTTGCAACCCGGGCGAGACGGTTTGTCCCAGATAGCCGATGGATGGAACGGCGGCGATCTCTCCCGCCTGGAGGAGGGCCGGCAGCCCATCCTGCACGAAAGCCGGGATGGCCGGGTTGCGCGGCACTTTCAGGCCAAGCACCGGCAGGATAACGACGTCGCGGCAGGCCTGGCCGACACTGATCTTGAACCGGTTGTCCCACAGGACGCTCTGGCCTGGAGCCAGAAGCACCGGCGTCCGGCTGATCCGGCCGGCCTCCCGCCCGATCAGCAGGTGCCGCTGGCGCAGGGCGATACGGCAGCCGGCGAGGGTCCGCGCCTCGCTGCCGCTTTGCCGCAGCCTGTGATGAAGGGCCTCGACCGCCATGAGCCGCGGCGGCTCATCGCCACCCCCCAGACGCCCGAGCAGCCGTTCGAGAAGCTGGATGGCCACTTCCTCATCGAGCTTGCGGAAGGCGGCGAGCGCAACCATGGCGAAACCTTCCGGTCTGAGCTCCACATGGCGCGCCATGAAGTCGCGGGCCAGTTCCTCGATCGGATGCAGCGCCCGCTCGAGGCGGGCCGCCGAGCGTGCCACGGCTTCGGGGGTAAGGCCGAACTCGGCCAGGAGCGGCATCGCCTTGCGCAGGCGCACCCGCTCGAAGCGCTCGTCCTGGTTGCTTGGATCCTCGATCCAGGGATGAGCGGCGGCGGCGAGCGTCGCCCTGAGCTCGGCCCGGCTCGTATGCAGCAAGGGTCGCTCGAGAACGACCGGCCCGGCCTCGTCGGTGCGCATGCCGGCGAGCCCTCTGATTCCGCTGCCGCGCGCCAGCCGCATGAGGAAGGTCTCGGCCTGGTCCTCACGTGTATGTGCGGTTACCAGCATGCTGGCCCCCTGCGCCAGGCACCAGTCGCGCATCAGTCCATAGCGGATCTCGCGCGCTTTGGCCTGGAGCGCGCTGCGGGGTTTGCCGCCAGTCCAGCTGAGGATGCGGGCATCGAGGCCGAGCGCCTGCGCCCAGCCTGTGACGGTCCGGCATTCGCCCGCCGCCTCCGGCCGCAAGCCGTGATCGACGGTGAGAACGGTGATCCTGGGCGGATGCGCGAGCGTGTTGGACCAGCGCGCCACGAGCCACATGAGGGCCGTCGAATCGCTGCCGCCCGAAACGGCGAGCGCGACATGGGCATGGAAGGACAGGCTTTCGAGAAGCGCTTTCGCGGCGTCTTGGCTGATCGGCGAGGCTGCCTCAGCAGCCGGCACGCTTGATCTCCGACTGCGCCCGCTTCTTGGCCTCGGCCGCCTTCGGGAACTGCGAGCTCACCTGCATATAGGCGGCACAGGCCTGCTCCTTCTGGCCGAGCCTGTTCAGCGAGAGGCCGAGCTTGAGGAGGCTGTCGGCCGCCTTGCGGCTCTTCGGGAAGTCGCGATAGCCGGACAGGAAGGCTTGCGCCGCCTGCTTGTAATCGCCCTGCACATAATAGGTCTCGCCCAGCCAATATTGTGCGTTGCCGGCAAGGCTGTGGTCGCGATGCTGCTCGAGAAAGCCGCGGAAACCGACTTCGGCGTCGCCGAACTGGCGCCGCAACAGGCTCTCATAGGAGCGCTCATAAATGACTTCGGGATCGGCCGAGGCCGCAGCGCCGAGCGCCACCGTCTCGACCTTTTCGGGCACGAGATCATTGCCGCCGTCGCCATGGGCCGGGGGAACCAGAACTTGGCCGCCGCCATTTTCGACGCTGGCCGGCGGTACGAGCACCTGGCCTTCAGTGCCGCCGCCCGGAGGCACGAGCACCTGACCTTGGAACTCGCTGTTGGCATCCGTCTGATAGCCGTTATTGCCCTGCTGATAGGACGTGCTGGGAATCGTGCCGAGGATCTTGGGGCCGGGCGCCTTCTGCGTCTGGCCCTCCGGGAGATCGTCGCCGATCGTCTGCAGCGGCTGCTGGGTATATTCCGTGTCGCCGACCTGTTCGACGCCCTGACTGTCGAGGCTGTGATCCTGGACGGCCAGTTGGCGCTTGCGCGGCTGAGCCTGTGCCGGCTGCTCGCCGAGATCGCCCGATTTGCGCTGACCCTGGAGGCGCCTGACCTCGAAGGTCAGTTGCTCGACCTGTCCCATCAACTGCTGCAACTGATCTTCCATCCGGCCGACGCGGTCGGCCAGCTCGCCGTCCGATTGGGCGGAAGCAAGGGGGGCGCCACCGACGGCCATGGCCATCAGGAGGGCTGCAGGAAGGGTGACCTTCAACAATGTCTTCATCGCGTAACCGCTGCTGTGCCGAGCCGTCCCCAGCACCCCATTATTGGGCTTGGTCTCTAAAGGCGGTGAAAATGAGGCTTTATAAGGGGGGAAGGGAAATCATCCGGGACCTGTGGCCTCATGGCAACAGGTCCCGGACCGTCAACTCAGCCCGAAACCGCGCCGCCCGTGATCACGGTCACCGCGCGGCGATTCTGGGAATAGCATTGTTCGGCGTCGCACAAGGCCACTGGCCGCTCCTTGCCATAAGCGATCGAGGAGATGCGGTTGCCCTGGACGCCCTGGGCGATCAGGAACTCGCGGGTGGCGGTGGCGCGGCGCGCCGACAGCGAGATGTTGTATTCGCGTGTGCCACGCTCGTCGGCATGGCCTTCGACCTGCACGGTGACATTCGGATACTGCTTGAGCCAGGCCGACTGGCGGCGCAGCGTCTCCTGGGCTTCCGGCGTCAGCGTCGAGGTATCGACGATGAAGTAGATTCGGTCGCCGACATTAATGGCGAAGTCCTTTTCGGAACCCGGGACCGCCGTTCCGGCGCCATCGCCTTCCAGGTTCGGTTGATTCTTCTTCGAGCACGCGGCCAAAGCCAAAAAAACGGCGCAAATCAAAGCGATCTTGAAATTCGCCAAACGACGCAACATGATATCCCACTCCTATGTCCCGCCCTGTGCATTGCGGCCTCTCATCCGGGCCGCTCACCCACCACAGGACCAAATTGCTACCTTACAGTGCTCATTTAGGGTTAATTTTCCCTTCCCGGCATGCGCCGTAAGCACCCGTCAGTGGGGCTTATGACCGTAACAGCGCGGCGATTCTGTGGCCAATATTGCCGCACCCGCGAAATTACCTAGGAAAAAAGAGAGACAAGTCAACCGATAAAAGAAAACGAGCGCGGAAACCGCGCTCGCTCAAATCACTTGGTAGCTTGTCGGATGCTCGGCGAGCCTAGCTCGTCTTGGCGCCGGAGGTGATGACGGTGACGGTGCGGCGGTTCTGCGACCAGCACTGCTCGGCATCGCACAGCGCCGCCGGACGCTCCTTGCCATAGGCGATGGAGGAGATGCGGCTCGCCTCGATACCCTGGGCCATGAGGAACTCGCGTGTTGCGGTGGCGCGCCGCGCCGACAACGAGATGTTGTATTCGCGCGTACCGCGCTCGTCGGCATGGCCTTCGACCTGCACCATCACATCGGAGTACTGCTTGAGCCACGCGGCTTGACGGCGCAGGGTCTCCTGGCCTTCCGGGGTCAGCGTCGACTGGTCGACGAGGAAGAAGACGGTGTCGCCGACTTCGGTCTTGAACTGACCTTCCGAGCCCGGCAGCGCCGCTTGGCCGAGGCCGTTACTGGCCTCGAGATCGGGCGTGTTCTTCTTGGAACAGGCCGCAAGGGCCAGGAAACAGAAACACAAGGCGACGGCCTTGAACCCCGCACTCATACGCAACATGACTTTCCCACTCCTTTAAGCCGCTGGCGCCCGCTCCCGGCGACCCCGCAAGCGGATCAGGCCCCCTAGCCCGAAACCAACTTAATTCCCGAATTCCTGGCAGACTTCGTCCGCAGGCGAATTAATTCAACAAAGGCGACCACGCCGGATCCGACGCGAAGCTTGGCGTCTTGACGAGCTGTTCGTTGTAGCCCGAAACGTCGACCGAATAGAGCCTCGGGCCACCATTCTCCCCCGGCTCGTCGCGGAAGAACATGATCACGCGACTGTTCGGTGCCCATGTCGGACCTTCATTATGAAAACCTTCGGTTAACAATCTCTCACCATTACCGTCCGGCCCCATGACGCCGATGGCGAAGCGCCCGCCGCCCTGCTTGGTAAAGGCGATGTATCTGCCGTCGGGCGACCACACCGGAGTCGCATAGCGGCCCGAACCGAAGGAGATGCGGCGCTGGTTCGAACCGTCCGCATTCATGATATAGACCTGCTGCGTGCCTTCGCGGTCAGATTCGAACACGATCTGGCTGCCGTCGGGCGAAAACGAAGGTGCCGTATTGATCGCCGGCACATTGGTGAGCTGCTGCATCTGGCGCGAGCGCAGATCCAGAACGAAGATGTTGGAGTTGCCGCCATCCTGCAGGCTCATGATGACCCGCTGGCCATCGGGCGAGAAGCGCGGCGCGAAGCTCATATTGGGAAACTCGCCGACGATCTCGCGCTGCCCCGTCTCGATATTGTAGAGATAGACACGCGGCGTCCCCGAGCCGAACGCCATATAGGTGATCTCGAGCGAATTCGGCGAGAAGCGCGGCGTCAGCACGATCTGCTTGCCATCAGAAATGGCGCGCACATTGAAGCCGTCCTGATCCATGATCGAGAGTTTCTTGATTCGCTTGTCCTTAGGCCCGGTCTCCGCAACGAAGACGATGCGCGTGTCGAAATAGCCGGGCACGCCGGTCATCGTCTGATAGATCTTGTCGGAGATCAGATGGCCGAGCCGGCGCCAGTTCTTGGGCGAAGTGGTGAATTCGAAACCGGCGAGCTTCTGCTGCGAGCCCGTGTCCCACAGGATGAACTGCGCCTTGAGGCGGCCGCCCTCCATGATAGTCTGGCCGGTCACCAGCGCCTTGGCCTGGATCTGGCGCCAGTCGCCGAAGCGCGGCTCCTGATCGAAATTGCTGATCTGCTCGATGAAGGACTCGGGCGGCAACGGCCGGAAATAGCCCGACCGGCCGAGATTATTGGCGATGACGCCGGCAATGTCGGCGCCGGACTGGGCGGCCTCCTGCGAGGCACCGACAAAGGCGGTGATGGCGATCGGCAGGGGATCGATCTGGCCCTTGTTGACGTCGATCTCGACCGCCCGCGCGGCCGGGGCCAGCACCAAAGTGATCAGCAAGGTTGCGATGATTGCGGCGGTCTTCGCCGCAATATCAAATCTCTGCGCCATGTCGCCTCGATTTCTCAGCTTGGAAACATCATATTGGGATTGAAATTGACAGTGTTGTCCCGCCACAGGTCATATCTATCCTGCGGCAGGTTGTCATAAGGTTGGCAGTTCATTACCGCGGACAGCGCCGATTGCGCGGTTGTCGAAAACAGCGGGTCTGAGCTGCTGTTCAGAACCTGCGGCAGGCCGGAGACGGTGCCGTCCGAATTGAGGGAGAAGCGGACCTTCACGCTGATCTGGGCTTCCCGCGCGCCCGGCGGAACAGTCCAGCACTGAATGAGCCGCTGCTGAATAGCATCGGCGATCGTCGCCGACATGTCAGCGTCAGCGCCCGATACGTTGAAATCGCCCTGGTTCGGCGTGCCGGTCTCGGTCTGCGGTTTTTGTGGTGCGGTGCGCTTGTCGTCGGTCTTGTTGAGGAAGGCCGCGATATCGTCCGGATTGAATTCTTTCTTCGGCTTCAGTTTCTTCTCGGGCTTCTTCTCCGGCGGCTTCTCGGCCGGCTTCTTTTCCGGCTTCGCCTCGGCCTGCTTCTGCTCGGGCTTTTTCTCTTCCGGCTTCTCTTCGATCTTCTTCAGAAGTTCCGCCATCTCCTCGGGCTTGGGCGCCGGCTCCGGCTTGGCTTCGGGCTTCGGCTTTTCCTTAGGCTCGGGCGGCTTGGGCTCCGGCGGGGCCGAGGCCTCCTTCACCGCAGTCTTGACTTCCGGAGCGACTTCAGGCGCCGGTTGCACGGGCTTCATCACTTCGGCTGGCTTCGGCGCCGGCTTCTCGACCGGCTTCTTCTCTTCCGACTTCACAGTGGCCACGCGCGTGCTGACATCGTTGATCGATACGATGTCGACCGGGATCATGTCCTGATCGGTGACCTTGAACTCGTCTGGATTGGGCAGCACGACGAAGGCGGCGGCGAGGATCGCCGCATGCGCCATAAGCGATATCGTGAGGCTGCGCCGCATGCCCTATTTCTGCGCCTTCTTCTGTGACTTTTCGGGTGCCGTCGGCTCGGACGATGTGACGAGACCGATCTTCTTGAAGCCGGCGGCGTTGAGCTCGCCCATGACCTTCATCACGAGGCCGTAATTCACAGTGGTGTCGGCGCGCACGAAGATGCGCTCCTCATAGCCGTTCTTGGCAATCGCCTCGAGCTTCGCGACCAGGGTCTCCTGATCGATCGGCGTCTCTTGCAGGAACACCTGGCCGGCGGCGTCGAGCGACACGGTGATCGGCTCGGTGTCGCCCTGCATCGGCTTGGCCTTGGTCTGCGGCAGGTCGACCGGAACGCCGACCGTCATCAGGGGGGCGGCGACCATGAACACGATGAGCAGCACCAGCATGACGTCGACGAGCGGCGTCACGTTGATTTCGCTGATAGCCGAGAAGGACGAGCGCCGGCGGCTGCCGCGCCTCGTATATCCACCGCTTGTTCCGCCTGCCGAAGCACCCATTTCTACACCCGCTCGTCCAGCTGCCGCGAGATGATCGCGGAAAATTCGTCTGCGAAATTCTCCAGTCTGGCCCCGATCTTAGCAGCGTCGGCGGCAAACTTATTGTAGAAGATTGTCGCCGGTATGGCAGCAAGGAGGCCGAGTGCGGTCGCGATCAGCGCCTCGGCGATGCCCGGGGCGACGACTGCCAGATTGGTGTTCTGCGAATTGGCGATGGCCTGGAAGCTGGTCATGATGCCCCAGACGGTGCCGAAGAGGCCGATGAAGGGCGCCGCCGATCCGACCGTCGCCAGGAACAGAAGCCTGGATTCGAGATAGCCCATCTCCTTCTGGATCTGGACGTCCATCACCTTCTCGATGCGCTTCTGGACGCCCTGGAAGCCGGCCCGCGAGGCGGCTCCCTGGCTCCTTTTCCATTCGCGCATCGCCGCCATGAAAATGGCCGCGAGCCCGCTGTTATTGCGCGAGCCGAGCGCCATATAGAGATCCTCGAGCGACTGGCCGGACCAGAAGTTCTGCTCGAACTGTTCGCTCTGCCCCTGGGTGCGGCGATACACGAAGAACTTCTCGAAAATGATCGCCCAGGACCAGACCGATGCGGCGGCGAGGCCCAGCATCACCAATTGGACCACAAAGCCCGCATTCCAGATCAGATGCCAGAGGGAAAGCTGTCCCGCCCCTTGGGCCACGTTCTGTACAGTGTCAACTTCCATGCTTTGCTTTCTTTCCCACCGCCGGAATCCACATCCCCGCCCAGGCTTCTGGTGAAGCGAGCGAGGTAGATAAGGTTAAATCTGTCCAAACTGCGGCGTTGCGGGCTTTTTTGCCGCTGGAACCGCATATCGGGCGGAACAGAGAACAGCAAGCTATGGTTAAGGTACGGTTACGAAAGAGGGTTCCCTGGGACACAAGGGCTTGCGTCAGATCGTCTTGAGCGCTGCCGCCATGTCCTTGGGGAAACGCTTGGGTCGCCCCTGCGCGTCGACCAGAGCCACCGTCACATCGGCTGAAAATAGAGTTTCGCCGCTACGCAACACCTTCTGGTTGAGTTCCATGCGCGCACCACCCATCTCGCGGAAGCGCGTTTCGACTTCGAGCAGATCGTCGATCCTGGCCGGCTTGAGGAAATCGCAGACCATGCGGCGTACCACGAACCCCATACGACCCTGGGTTTCATGCCAATGCATCTCGTGATGGTGGATGCCGAGGAGCCTCAGGCAGTCGGAGCGGCCGCGCTCGCAGAATTTGAGGTAATTGGCGTGATAGACGGCGCCCGAGAAGTCCGTGTCCTCGTAATAAACACGGACCGCCAGCACATGGCGGTTCCCCTCGATACGCCCGGCGAGATCCGGCCACTCAGTCATCGCCGTTCTCCAGAGGCAGGATGCCTTGTGTGATCTCCGGCCGCTGCGGCACCTGCAGCCCCAGATGCCGGAAGGCATGCGGCGTCAAGAGACGGCCGCGCGGCGTCCGGTTGACGAAGCCCAGCTGGATGAGGAACGGCTCGATCACTTCCTCGATCGCATCGCGCGCTTCCGAAAGCGAAGCGGCAATGGTTTCGACCCCTACCGGCCCGCCGCCGAAGTTGACGGCGATACAGGACAGATAGCGATGGTCGAGCGCGTCGAGCCCGCGCGTATCGACCTCGAGATTGCGCAAGGCCTTGTCGGCGACCTTGGCGTCGATCGTATCGCTCCCGGCGACGGAAGCGAAATCGCGCACCCGCCGCAGCAGCCTTCCGGCGATGCGCGGCGTGCCGCGCGAGCGCCGCGCGATCTCACGCGCTCCCTCTTCCACCATGGTCACCTGCAGCACGCGCGCGCCGCGCCGGACGATGTCGAGCAGTTCCTCTTCGGTGTAGAAATCGAGCCGCACCGGAATGCCGAAACGGTCGCGCAGCGGCGTGGTGAGAAGGCCGGTGCGGGTGGTGGCCCCGATGAGCGTGAATTTTGCCAGGTCGATGCGCACCGAGCGCGCCGCCGGCCCTTCGCCGATAATGAGGTCGAGCTGGAAATCCTCCATCGCCGGATAGAGCACTTCCTCGACCGCCGGATTGAGCCGGTGGATTTCGTCGATGAAGAGCACGTCGCGCTCTTCGAGATTGGTGAGGAGTGCGGCGAGATCGCCCGCCTTGGCGATGACGGGTCCCGACGTGGCGCGGAAATTCACGCCGAGCTCGCGCGCCACGATCTGCGCCAGCGTCGTCTTGCCGAGACCCGGCGGGCCCGCGAAGAGGACATGGTCGAGCGCCTCGTTGCGCCCCTTCGCCGCCTCGATGAAGACATGCAGATTCTGCTTCGCCTTCGACTGGCCGACGAATTCCTTGAGCATCTGCGGACGCAGATGTGTGTCGAGCTGGTCCTCGGGACGCTGGTCGCGGCCAATGAGACGGTCGGACGCCGCGTTCATGCTTCTGCTTTCTGCCAATAGGCTTTGACCAGCCACCAGACGGCGAAGGCTGGAACGACGTGAATGATCATGCTCGACACGATGCCGCCAAGCGTCATTCCAAAAAAGATGAAATTAAAGATCAAAGCGAGTGGCACCGCTGCCATGAGAGCAACCTTTGCCGGCAATCTTCCAGAAGACCATCCATAGGCCGCGAACACGACACCACAGACGAGCGCCTGAATCCCGCCAACCACGTAGCCGAGGAAGACTCCAAAAATAACAGGGCTTCCTTTCACTTCGGCCACGATACCTTCGGGCAACAGACCACCTGGAACACCGGATAGGAAAAACATGAGCGCCGTACCGATGAGCGGGCCGACAATGGCGGCAATCAGGATGGTGACGATCGCCCTTGCCCAATACGGAAGGGCGCCTTCGCTCTTTGGCATCTCTCCTCGGCCTGATGACCGTAGCGCGCGCTCGCCAAACCCACTCATGCCAGTGCCAGCTCCTTGAGCGCGAGGCGGATCAATTGCTCGGTCGGCGCCTCATCGCCGGCTTTACGCATGGCGGCACTCACCGCCGCTCCCGCCTGGCTCTGGCCATAGCCGAGATTGACGAGAGCGGAGACCGCATCCGAGGCCGCGGTTGGCCTGGGCCCGCCGATCTCGGCCTGCAATTTCGCCAATGCCGGATCGGCCGGCGCGAAGGCCGGCGCCTTGTCCTTCAGCTCACTGACGATCCGCTGCGCCACCTTGGGTCCGACGCCGGGCGCCCGCGCCACCATTGCCTTGTCTTGGAGCGCTATGGCTTGCGCGAGATCCGAGGTCGACAGCGTCGAGAGCAGCGCCAGCGCCACTTTGGTGCCGACGCCCTGCACCGTCTGCAAGAGCTTGAACCATTCGCGCTCGCCTTGTGTGGCGAAGCCGACGAGGCGGATCATGTCCTGACTTACCAGCATCTCGGTGTGGAGTTCGCCGAACTCGCCGACGGCCGGCAATGCGGACAGCGTCTTGGTCGAGCAGAAACAGTGATAGCCGACGCCGTTCACGTCGATGATGACCCAGTCCGGTCCATAGGCGTCGATGCGGCCTTTGAGCTTGCTGATCATGAAGCGTGATCCCAGGGATTGACGAGCGCAACGCCCGTCGAGGCAAAATCCGCAATATTGCGCGTGACGACTGTCATTTTGTGAACTAGGGCAGTAGCGGCTATCAAAGCATCGCGTTCATTTTTCCGATCGAAAACATGGAGACGAGCGCAACACCGGGCGACGTCCACATCCACAGGCAATATCCTTCCACCGAAGCTTGGAAGTACCTGCTTCTCTAGCCAGCCCCGCAAAGCGGCGCCTTGCGTGACATCCTTACGTTCCATCTGATAAGCGCCAATTTCAAGTTCCATGATGGTGATTGCCGAAACATAGAGATCGGATGAAGAAACACTGTCGGCCCATTCGACAAAGCGAAGATCGGCTTTGCCGAATTGTGCTTTGCGCAATTCTGAGATGGCGTTGGTATCGAGCACGAACATCAGTCGAGATCGGCCGGCTTGACTTCTATGACGATACGCGGCGGATCGAACTCGAATTCGCCAGTGCCAGGCGGCATGGCCAGCATATCGACGATGCTGCGTCCTTTGCTGGACAGCCGTCGATATTCCTCGATACTGAGCAGTACATGCGCGGGCTTGCCGCGATCGGTGATGAACACCGGCCCCTTTTGGGCCGCCTTCTTGGCTCGGCTCGTGTCCTGGTTGAATTCCCGGCTGGTCAAAGTCGTGATGGTCATGGCAACTCCTCCATCCGGTGTTAAATTGTAGAAACGTGCCTACATTTAGCACGCCACCGTGAACAAGTCAAGAACGCGCCAGCCGCTTCGCCAAGCTTTGCGCGCCGCGGTGATGCGCATGGCAGATGGCGATCGCCAAGGCGTCTGCGGCGTCCGCCGACTTGGGCTGGGCCCTGGGCAGCAGCACCTTCACCATATGGTGGATCTGCTCCTTCTCGGCATGGCCGGCGCCAACCACCGTCTTTTTAACCTGGTTCGGCGCATATTCGGCGACCGGAATCCCCGCTTCAGCCGGCACCAGAAGGGCTATGCCGCGCGCCTGGCCGAGCTTCAGCGTGGCGCGCGGATCTGTATTGACGAAGGTCTCCTCGACCGCCGCCTCATCCGGCTGCCATTCGGCCACCACCTGCGCCAGCTGCACCTTGAGCTGTACCAGCCGCTCGGCGAGGGTCAGCGTCTGGTCGCTGGTGAGGACGCCGTCGGCGACATGAGAAAGCCTGGAGCCCTCACAGACGATCAGCCCCCAACCGGTGCGCCGGAGGCCGGGATCGATGCCGATGATTCGAACGGTGGACAGGGCCATAGGCTCGGGCATAGCATCCTTTCGTAAACGCCGCAGCTTCATGGGGAACTGTCATGCGCAGATTTCTTCGTACATGCGTGCTTGCCTTCATCGCCAGCTTCCTGGCGATTCTGCCGCTCAACGCCGAGGAGTTGTGGAAGACGCTGCCCAAGCCGCAGCCCTTGCCGCCCGCCACCGAAAGCGGCGATGCGCCGATCAACGGCATCACCGTCCATTACGCCATCTGGGGCGACGGCTCGCCCCTCATCCTGCTGCATGGCGGGCTTGGCAACATGGAATATTTCGGCGGCCAGGTGCCCGAGCTCGCGAAGCAGTATCGCGTCATCGCCATGGACAGCCGCGGCCACGGCCAGTCGACCCGCAATGCCGATCCCTACAGCTACGGCTTGATGGCCAAGGACGTCATCGGCCTGATGGATCATCTCAAGATCGACAAGGCCTCGATCGTCGGCTGGAGCGACGGCGGCATCATCGGTCTCGATATCGCGATGAACTATCCCGACCGCCTCGACCGGCTCTTCGCCTTCGGCGCCAACACCAATGTGGCCGGCCTCAAGCCGAATATCGACAAGGACCCGACCTTCTCGAAATACATCGAGATTGCCGGCCAGGACTATGAGCGCCTGTCGAAGACGCCCAAGGACTATAACGATTTCGTCGCCGCCATCAGCCAGATGTGGGCGACGCAGCCCGACTACAAGCCGGAGCAGCTGGCCAAGATCACCGCCCCCGTCGCCATCGCCGATGGCGAGCACGACGAGGCGATCCGCCAGGAGCATGACGTGGAGATGGCCAAGGCCATTCCCGGCGCCAAGCTGGTGATCCTGCCGGGAGTGAGCCATTTCGCCATGCTGCAGAATCCGCAGCTGTTCAATCAAGCCGTATTGGAGTTTCTGAAATAGCTGACGCGTCGCCTCAGGCGGCGGTGAGCTTCTTCATCACGTCGTCGGAGACTTCGAAATTGGTGAAGACGTTCTGCACGTCGTCATCCTCGTCGAGCGCGTCGATGAGCTTCATCAGCGTTGTCGCCGTCTCTTCATCGACCGGAGTCACGGTCTGCGGCTTCCACACCACCTTTACCGTCTCGGCATTGCCGAGCTTGGTGGAGAGCGTGGACGTCACTTCGCCGATGCTCTCGAAGGCACACAGGATGAGATGGCCGTTCTCGTCCGACTGCACATCGTCGGCGCCCGCCTCGATGCCCGCTTCCATGACGGCATCGGCCGAACCCGCCGCCGCCTTGTAGGTGATTTCACCCATACGGTTGAACATGAAGGCGACGGAACCCGTTTCCCCGAGATTGCCGCTATACTTGGCGAAGAGCGAACGCACATTGCTAGCCGCGCGATTGCGGTTATCGGTCAGCGCCTCGACGATGATGGCGACGCCGCCCGGACCGTAGCCCTCATAGCGGATCGCTTCATAGGTCTCGGCATCGCCGCCCATCGCCTTCTTGATGGCGCGTTCGATATTGTCCCTCGGCATATTCTCGGCACGGGCATTCTGCACCGCGAGCCTGAGGCGTGGATTTTTCTCGGGGTCGGGCAGACCACTCTTCGCCGCCACCGTCACTTCGCGGGCAAGCTTGGAAAACAACCGAGACCGGATGGCATCCTGCTTACCCTTCCGGTGCATGATGTTCTTGAACTGGGAATGACCTGCCATGGATCCTCGAATATGTCCCTTATCGGGGGCGTTATAGCCCCCTCCGCACAAGATTAACAAGCGGTCCGGCATAGTAAATCCATCGTAAAATACCGTCTCTGTGCACTTAACCCGTCCTTAAGTCGGTTCGCTCAATTTGAGGCAAAGGGTTAGTAACGAGGAGCGTATCATGAAGATCAACCCCGGTTCAGCTGGACAGATTGTATTTGCGGCGGAAGGCCTCGCTGGGGCCGCCTGTTCCGCGGCTTTGAAGAAAGTGCGTTCGCTGGCAAACGCCGCCCCCTCGGGCCGCGCCTTCGCCGCCATCGCGACGCTGAGCGACCTCTCGCAGGGCGCCGAGACACATATCAGGGCCGGCAGCGACGCGCTTGGACGCGGCGATACCGCGAGTGCTCAAACTGAATGGGCCCAGGCGGTGAATGTCATGACCCAGCTGGCGCATGAGGCTCGTGCCGGCCAGCCTGCCCGCATCGCCAAGGCGAAGGCCGTTTAAGCTACCAGAAGTCGATCTGCGCTTCGGAAAGGCGTCCGCCGATCCGGACCGGCGCAATCTTGAGGGCGAGACCGGTCACGTCGTCGGTCTCGACCGCGACGCCTGAGACCGTCGCCTCGCCTTCGGCCGGGCGCATGCGCTCGATCGGCAGTTTGCGCGTGAAGCGCTGCAACGGCTCTTCCTTCGCCATTCCGATAACCGAGTCATAGTCACCGCACATGCCGGCATCGCTCATATAGGCGGTGCCGTTCC
This sequence comes from Nordella sp. HKS 07, assembly GCF_011046735.1. Classification (NCBI taxonomy): domain Bacteria; kingdom Pseudomonadati; phylum Pseudomonadota; class Alphaproteobacteria; order Hyphomicrobiales; genus Nordella; species Nordella sp. HKS 07. The sequence goes on from NZ_CP049258.1 coordinate 714,064, forward strand.
TGAGGATGTGATGGTCGGCGGTCGGCACATGCGTATGGGTGCCGACGACGAGACTGGCGCGCCCGTCGACATAATGTCCGAACGCCATCTTCTCCGACGTCGCCTCGGCATGAAAATCGATGATCACCGCATCGCAGTCGCGCCCGAGCGCGCACAATTCGAGCTCGCGGTCGACCGCGCGGAACGGATCATCGAGCTGCGGTTCAATCATCACCCGTCCCATGATGTTCATGACCAGCACGCGCTTGCCGCTCCTGGTGACGAACAGGCCGACGCCCTTGCCCGGCACACCGGGTGGATAATTCAGGGGACGGAGCATATTCGGAACGCGCTCGATGAAGATGAGCGCCTCGCGCTGATCGAAGGAATGATTGCCGAGCGTCACCACATCGGCGCCGGCATCGACGAGGCCGTTATAGATGTCCTCGGTGATGCCGAAGCCATGCGCGGCATTCTCGCCATTGACCACCACGAGATCCGGCGCATGGCGCGCCCGCAGCTGCGGCAGCACGCGCGCCACCGCCTCCCGGCCGCAACGGCCGACGACATCACCTAGAAACAACAGCCGCATGGAGGATCAGCGCTTTGGCTCGATGACGCCGCGCTCGGTCATGACCCAATCGAGCGGCTCGTCATAGGGTGCTACGGGAACCTCGTCCATTTCCTGCTCGGCATAGGCCACACCGATCGCCGTCACCGGCTTGAGCTTGCGCAGTTCGGCCAGCGTGCGGTCATAGAAGCCCCCGCCATAGCCCAGCCGATAGCCGCGCCGGTCGAACGCGAGCATCGGCACCAGAAGCACGTCGGGTTGAAGCTCGAGCGCGGTTTCAATCGGGACCGGGATGTCCCAGATACCGCGTCCTGTGGGCTCTCCCGGCGCCCAGGCGCGGAAGGTCAGGGGTTCGCCTTTCGCCATGACCACCGGTAATGCCGTCTGCCAGCCTTCGCTCACGAGACGCGCGAGGAGCGGAAGCACGTTGATTTCGGCCTGATAGGGGTAGAAGCCCGAGAGGGTCGCCATGTCGCCCTTGCGCGCTATCGGCAGTTCGTGCTGCGCGAGCATGAGACCGGCGCGGTCGCTGAGCGTCTTGTGAGCCTGCGCGCGCGCCGCATTGGCAACCGTCCGCGCCCGGCGCTTTTGGTCCAGAAGATCGCCGGAGCGCTTTGCAGCTTGCATGTCATCCCTCGCTTCGAAGTCACCGGCGCGTGATCAGGAAAAGCGGACACCCGTATTCCGTCCAATCACGCGCCTTACTTATTAGTTCCGATCACCTTCATCATGTCCGATCGAATCGGCAGATGTGAACGTGAACGAGCGCATGACCTGGATAAGCTGAATCCAGCCATCCGAACAGATCCTGCGCCAATCAAATATCGAGTGGCGGGCCGCCATGGCCGTGGGAGAATGACGATCCCGGGTACCTACAAGTGTAGGTGGGCGCCGTGTGGGCAAGGCCACGGCCAAGCCTAGGGACAGCTCCCGCGAGAATCGTATAGGCCCTAGGGAAATGATCTCCTCACGTACCGGGCAGCTCGCCGACTCCTAATCTAAGCGCAAGCCGTCCTGAAATCCAGGACCGGCGGCAAAGAGTCCACTGTCCCATGCCGCCCTCAAGTCAATTCACGCGCGGCGGCGATGATCGCCGGATTGCCGGTCGCGATGCGCCCGTCGGGAAGCGTCAGGCCGTCTTCGAAACCGAGACGCGCATCGACGCCGAGCGTGCGCGACTTGCGGTAGAGCGGCCACATCGTCTCATCGAAACCATGGAGAAGGATCGGGAGATCAATCCGCTTCTCTTTGATGATGCCGATCATCTCGTCGGACAGCGCGAGCGCGTTCGCCACAGTCTTCTCGAAATCGATCTCGACCAGAATGCGCAGGCAGTCTTTCGCAGATGCAAGCGACACGAATTTGCGCGCATCGGCGGCCGTCGCGAGTCCGGCTTCGACGCCGATATTCTTTGCCAGCATCAGATCAATGACGTCACTGGCATCTGCCTCACTCAGATTGACCGATACGTAATCGGGCAGCACCTGCCAGGCCTCCATCTCGGAGAAGCCGCGGCGCGGATCGACCCGGATGCCTTCACGCGTCGTCAGGCCTACTGGAATGCCGGGCACCGCCCGGCGGATCGCCGCAAGCGCCGCAGCCGTGGCCTCAGGGTCGAGCGTTTCGAGACCTTGCGCGTCGCGCGGATGCACATGCAGCTCAGCCACGCCAAGGGCCACGACGCGCGCGGCGTCGCGCGCCAGGTCATCGGCAGTGACCGGGATATGCGGATGGTCGCGGCGGCTGCGCGCGCCGTTGAGACAGGCTTGCAGCATGGATCCTCCCGTGGGCACCGGTTAAACCGGTGCTAGACTAGCAACGTGGAACCAGTTAAACAAGTACCCATGGTCGACATCCATCCATCGGACTGGAAATTCCGCTTCCGCTCCGGTCGCCTGTGCCTCGATTTCATCGCAACCGTCGGCGATCGCGACCATATGGCCTTCGATCGCTGGCAAAGTGAAGCCGATTTCGGCCGCTGGTGCATGGCGGCGGGTCTCCTGCCCCACACCATCACGGTCACCTCCGTGGAACTCGACGGCGCCCGGCGCTTGCGCGAGGCGCTTTATCGGCTTGTTCTCGCCGCGCTGGCCCAGAGCGAGCCCGACCCGGCCGATCTCGCTCTCTTGAATAGCGCGGCACGCGCAGCACCGCTTGTTCCGCAGCTCGCGGCTATTGGGGGCCCGAGCCGATGGGAATCCGACACGCCCTATGACGCGGTGCTCGCCATGGTGACGCGCGATGCGATCGAGCTCCTGTCAGGCGAAATGATGGGCCGCGTGCGCAAATGCGCCGACGATCACTGCTCGGTCCTCTTCCTCGACCTGTCGCGCGCGGGCAGGAGGCGCTGGTGCGCCATGAACGGCTGCGGCAACAAGGTGAAAAAAGCCGCATATCGTAAGCGGCTGCGCGCTTGAAGCGCGCCAGGTCGAAAGGATGATCGTGATCTAGGGTATCTTGGCGGCCAGGCCCTGCAGGCGCTGCGCCGCGATTTCCATGCGCTCGGCGAACTTCGCTTCCATTTCGCGGGCCTGCTGCGCCGTGACGTTGCGGGCTTCGCGGGCGCTGCGCAACTGGTCCTCGAGCTCCTCGATACGCCTGACCGATTCGGAGAGCCGGTCGGCGACCATGAGCCCCGCCATCACCAGGAGTCGGATGTCGCCCACCGCGCCGACATTGCTCTTGATGCGCGACACCTCAGTATCGAGCAGCTTGGCGAGCTCGCGCAGTTGCTCTTCCTCGCCATCCGGGCACTGCATCGTATAGGGGCGGTCATTGACCGTGACGATCACTTGCGCCATCGGGCTTTACCCTCCACTGTTGCTGTGGAGAACGGCACGGATGCGCGACATCGCCGCATCTATCTTGCCGACCGCCTTCTGATTGGTGGAAACAAGGTCATTGGCCTTGGCGCGCACACCGTCGAGCTCCTGGGCGAGCCGCGAACGGTCGAGCCGCAGCGCCTCCGCCGCCGCTTCAAGCGACTCTTCGTGCGACTTGCGCTCGTTCTGCCGCGCGACAGCGGCCTCGAACTGCCTGAGCGCCGCGTCGAACAAATTCAATGCCTCGTCGAGCTTGCGCGTATCCGCCATTTCATCCCAACTGCTGGCCGGCCTCTGCGAATCCCTTCCGGCGCGACTCTTAAGTTAAGCTCAGCGGCCCATCGGCGCAACCGGTTCCGATCTTGTTCACAGAGGTTGACTCAAGGGGCTTGGGTGCTATCTCTGGCCCCCCGAATTCACCGAGAGCGAGCAGCCCAATGACCTCCGACACGGCCGCGCAGGCCGCGACTTCCCTAAGCGCCACCCTCATTTCGGATGAAGAGCGCCTCAAGCTCCGGACCTATGCCAATGCCATCCGCGCTTTGAGCATGGACGCCGTCCAGAAGGCCAATTCCGGTCATCCGGGCCTGCCCATGGGAGCGGCCGACATCGCCACCGTGCTATTCTCGCGCTTCGTCAAATTCGATGCCGCCGACCCGCACTGGCCGGATCGCGACCGCTTCGTGCTTTCCGCCGGCCACGGCTCCATGCTGCTCTATTCGCTGCTGTTCCTGCTCGGTTACAAGGACATGCCGCTGGACCAGCTCAAGAATTTCCGCCAGCTCGGCTCGAAGACCGCCGGCCATCCCGAATATGGCCATGCCGAGGGCATCGAGACGACCACCGGCCCCCTGGGCCAGGGCATCGCCAATGCGGTCGGCATGGCGATCGCCGAGCGCCATCTCAACGCCCGCTTCGGCGGCGATCTCGTCAATCACAAGACCTATGTACTGTCCGGGGACGGCTGCCTTATGGAAGGCGTCTCGCAGGAAGCCATCACGCTGGCCGGCCATCTCAAGCTCAACCATCTGATCGTGCTCTGGGACGACAACGGCATCTCGATCGACGGCAAGGTCTCGATGGCGGATTCGACCGACCAGCTCGCCCGCTTCGCCGCCTCGGGCTGGAACACCACGATCATCGACGGTCATGACAGCGCGGCGATCGCGGCTGCCCTCGAAGCGGCCCAGTCCAGCGACAAGCCGTCTCTCATCGCCTGCAAAACGATCATCGGCTACGGCGCCCCCAACAAGCAGGGCACCGCCGCCACGCACGGTTCGCCCCTCGGCGCCGACGAAGTGGCCGCCGCCCGCAAGACGCTGGGCTGGGACCATCCGCCTTTCGAGATTCCGGCCGACATCATCGATTTCTGGCGCGCCGCAGGCAAGCGCGGCCGCGCCGAGCGCGAAGCCTGGGAAAAGCGCCTGGCCGCTAGCTCTTCGAAGAGCGACTTCAAGCGCGCCATCGCGGGCGCCCTGCCGGCGAATTTCGACGACACCATCGCCGACTACAAGAAGAAGCTGGCGCAGGAGCCGCCGGCGCTCGCCACCCGCAATGCCTCGCAGAACGCTCTCGACGTCATCAATGCGGTGGTGCCCGAGACGATCGGCGGCTCGGCCGACCTCACCGGCTCCAACAATACCAAGTCAAAAGACCTCAAGGCCCTCAACGCCGCCGACTATGGCGGGCGCTATGTCTATTACGGCATCCGCGAGCACGGCATGGCGGCGGCCATGAATGGCATGGCGCTGCATGGTGGCGTCATTCCCTATGGCGGCACTTTCCTGGTCTTCACCGATTATTGCCGGCCGTCCATCCGCCTGTCGGCGCTCATGGGGATCCGCGTGATCTATGTGATGACGCATGACTCCATTGGTCTCGGCGAGGACGGGCCGACCCATCAGCCGGTCGAGCATCTGGCCGCCTTGCGCGCCATCCCCAATCTCCATGTCTTCCGCCCCTGCGATGCGGTGGAGACGGCGGAATGCTGGCAGCTGGCGCTCAAGGCCGAGAAGACCCCGAGCATCCTGGCGCTCACCCGCCAGAAGCTCAGGCCGGCGCGCATGACCTATTCGGCGAAGAATCTGTGCGCCCAAGGAGCGTATGAGATCGCGCCGAGCGCAAAGAAGTCGAAGGCCGTCATCTTCGCCTCCGGTTCCGAAGTTGAGATCGCCATCGATGCCAAGGCCCTTCTCGACAAGGCCGGCATCCCGGCCCGGGTCGTCTCGGTGCCTTCGATGGATCTCTTCGAGAAGCAGAGCAAGGCCTACAAGGACAAGGTGCTGGGCACGGAGAAGATCCGCATCGGAATCGAAGCGGCCTTGCGCAACAACTGGGACCGCTTCATCGGCCTCGACGGCATCTTCGTCGGCATGACCGGTTTCGGCGCCTCGGGCCCGATCGAAAAGCTCTACCCGCATTTCGGTATTACCGCCAAGCATGTGCTGCAGGCGGTCAAGAAGAAGACGCGCTGAGGGCTGCGTTCGCCCTCCTTCCCTCCCCTTGCGGGGAGGGTGGGGTCGGACAGCGGTGGAATACTGTCAGGGAGCCTTGTGTTAATGCCTGCTTTCAAGACACTCGATCAGCTCGACGCGAAGAACAAGCGTATCGTTGTCCGCGTCGATCTCAATGTGCCGATCGAGAAGGGCGTGGTGCGCGACGCGACGCGCATCGAGCGCATCGTGCCGACCGTCAAGGAACTTCTCGATAAGGGTGCGGCGGTGATCCTGCTCGCCCATTTCGATCGGCCCAAGGGCAAGGTCGTGCCGGAAATGTCGCTGCAGCCGGTGGCGGCGGCGCTGGAGAAGGCGCTGGGGCGTCCGGTCACTTTCGTCTTCACCGACTGGCTGGATGGCAAAGCGGTTGAAGCCGCGAGTAATGCAAAGCCCGGCCAGTGCCTCCTCATGGAGAACACCCGCTACCACGCGGGCGAAGAGAAAAACGACACCGCTCTTTCCAAGACATTCGCGAGCCTGGGCGATGCTTACGTGAATGACGCATTTTCGGCGGCCCATCGCGCTCACGCCTCGACCGAGGGTGTCGCCCATCTCCTGCCGGCTTATGCCGGACGCGCCATGGAGGCCGAGCTCAGGGCGCTCGAGGCCGCACTCGAGAAGCCGAAGCGGCCTCTCGTCGCCGTGGTCGGCGGTGCCAAGGTCTCGACCAAGCTCGAACTCCTCGGCAATCTGTCGGGCGTCGCCAATGTGATCGTGATCGGCGGCGGCATGGCCAACACCTTCCTCGCGGCTCTTGGCCATCCAGTCGGCAAGTCGCTCTGCGAGCATGACCTCGCGCAGACGGCGAAGGACATCCTCGCCACCGCGAAGGCGAAGTCCTGCGAGATATTGCTGCCCGTCGATGCCGTCGTCGCCAAGGAATTCAAGGCCGGCGCGCCATCCCGTGTCGTCGATATCACCGGCGTCGCCGCCGACGAGATGATCCTCGATGCCGGGCCGAAGAGCATAAGCGCCATCAAGACCGCTTTCGACAAGGCCGGCACTCTCGTCTGGAACGGGCCGCTTGGCGCCTTCGAGATCGAACCCTTCGATAAGGCCACCAACGAGGCGGCGCGCCATGCGGCCAAGCTGACCCGGGAGGGCAGGCTCGTCTCGATTGCCGGCGGCGGCGACACCGTCGCCGCCCTCAACCAGGCGAAAGCCGCTGACGATTTCAGCTATATTTCAACGGCAGGGGGCGCCTTCCTCGAATGGCTGGAAGGCAAGCCGCTGCCAGGTGTTAAGGCTTTGAGAGGAGCGTAAAGATGAGCGAAAAACTTGCAAAAGTCGCCGAAGCGATAGTGACGCCCGGCAAGGGCATCCTGGCCGCCGATGAAAGCACCGGATCGATCAAGAAGCGCTTCGATTCGATCAATCTGCCGTCGACGGAGGAAAATCGCCGCGACTATCGCGAGATGCTGTTCTCCGCCAAGGACGGCATGTCGAAGTATATTTCGGGCGTCATTCTGTTCGACGAGACGATCCGCCAGAAGGGCAAGAACGGCACGCCGCTGGTCGACCTTATCAAGTCGACGGGGGCTATTCCGGGCATCAAGCTCGATGCCGGCGCCAAGCCCTTGGCGACCTCGCCCAAGGAGACGGTGACGGAAGGGCTCGACGGCCTGCGTGATCGCATCAAGGAGTATGTCGGCTTGGGCGCCCAGTTCGCAAAGTGGCGCGCCGTGATCGATATCGGACAGGGCTTGCCCACGCACAACTCCATCCATGCCAATGCCCATGCCTTGGCGCGCTACGCGGCGCTCTGCCAGGAAGGCGGCCTCGTTCCCATCGTCGAGCCGGAAGTTCTGATGGAGGGAAGCCACGACATCGATACCTGCATGAAGGTGAGCGAATGGGCGCTGAACGAGCTCTATCGCGAGCTTTATTATGCCGGCGTCGTGCTCGAAGGCACCATTCTCAAGCCGAACATGGTCGTCTCGGGCAAGGATTGCGCCAAGCAGGCGTCGCGCGAGGAAGTGGCAGAGAAGACGGTCACGGTCCTGAAGCGCTGCGTGCCTGCCGCCGTGCCGGGCATCGCTTTCCTGTCGGGTGGCCAGTCGGATGAGGACGCGACGGCGCATCTCCACTACATGAACGCGATCGGCAACCTGCCTTGGAAGCTCACCTTCTCCTACGGCCGCGCTTTGCAGGCCGCCGCCCTCAAGACCTGGAAGGGCAAGGCGGAGAATGTCGCCGCCGCCCAGAAGGCCTTCAACCACCGCGCCGAGATGAATGCGCTCGCGGCTTCCGGCAAGTGGTCGCAGAAGCTGGAAAAGGCGGCCTGATCTCGGGCTGCTGACTGTTGCCTGTTCTTGGGGCCGGTATTGTGCGATGAACTCTTGAGGGAGATCTCCGCATGACCGGCCCCATCGATTTTTCGACCTTCGTGGCCCATTGGCGCGACATCGAGGGCAGTGAAGACCAGCATTATTCGGGCTCCGACGAGCGTCAATCCTTCAGCGCTTCGTTCTGCGAGACCCACGGCCTGATGCGTCTCGGCGTCCATCACGAAAGGCTGCCGCCGGGCCGGCGCCTCTCCTGGCCTCACGCTGAAGCCGACGAAGAGGAGTTCGTTTTCGTTCTCGAAGGCGAGCCGGATCTTTGGGCCGATGGCCATGTGAAGCGGTTGAAGCCGGATATGGGCGTGTCCTTTCCCGCCGGTACGGGACTTGCGCACACCTTTCTGAACAACACGGAGCGTGAGATCAGATTACTGGTGATCGGCGAGGCGTCGCGCGAGAGAAGCCGTATTCACTTTCCTCTCGATCCGCGCCGCAATGAAGAAATCGGCATGCGTCACTGGAAAATCGATCCGGTGCGCCCCTTGGGGCCTCATGACGGACTGCCCCATGACACGGCTCCGGCCGATCAATTGGTGTCGGCCTGCCCTGTCGATTTTTCCGCCTTCGTGGACTATTGGCGCGACATCGAAGGTGCGGACGACACTCGCTACAACGGCTCCGATGAACTCCATACGATCAGCGCATCCTTCGGCGAGAAACACGGCTTGATGCGCCTCGGCATCCATCATGAACGACTTAAGCCCGGTCGGCGCGCCTCGTGGCCGCATGCCGAGGCCGATGAGGAGGAATTTGTCTTCGTTGTCGAGGGCGAGCCCGATCTGTGGGCCGACGGCTATCTGAAGCGGCTGAGGCCCGGCGACGGCGCGTCCTTTCCCGCCGGCACCGGACTTGCCCACACATTTCTCAACAACACTGACCGGGACGTGCGGCTGGTGGTCGTCGGCGAGGCGACACGCAGCCGGAGCCGGCTCCATTATCCGATGCATCCCCGCCGCAATGCCGAGATCGGCGAGCGGCACTGGAGGATCGAGCGTCAGGCTCCCCCGGGTCCGCATGACGGCTTGCCCGATCGGTTGCGTGAGAAGAGCAGAAGCTCATAGCCCCGGCTTCACGCGCCCAAAAATAGCTCGGCGTCAATTTTGAAACTTTGGAAAATCCAGCATGTCTTTCGTGTTACTTCAGGCCTCGCGGCCTGAAGTAACGAAAGTGTTACCGTTTCGGACTTACCGACCGGTAAGCGCGGGATGCGAAAAAGTGGGCACCGGTTTTTCGTACGAATCCCGCGCTAACATATAAGAACCGATCACGTTTATGAGTTTGGATTGACTCAATCCAAACTCATCGTGATCTAGTGCGTCCTCTGGCCGGACAGTTTGGTCATCTCGTCTTTGATCCGGAGTTTCTTGCGCTTCAGCTCGGCAATTTCTGCGTCGGAAGTAGCTGGGTGGGACATCGCGTCCTCGAGCTCCGCTTCCAGAGCCTTGTGTTTTGCCGCCAGTTCACCGAGATGCGCTTGAACGCTCATCAAAGCCTCCTGTGATTGACCATATGAGTGTGACATAGACTTGGGGACTTGTCGAACCCCGTACAAGGGCATAGGTGAGTGTGGAAAAATCGGTGCGCAAACGGGGTAGGCGCCGGATGATCGACGGGACTGAAGAAAATCTTCTGCAGACAAGGCTGATGACGCTGCGCCAGCAACATCGCGACCTGGATGCCGCCATATCGTCTCTAGAGGCCTCCGGCACCGGGGACCAGCTGCAGCTGCGCCGACTGAAGAAAATGAAATTGCAGATCAAAGACGAGATCCAGAAGGTCGAGGACAAGCTGATCCCGGACATCATCGCATGAGCGGAAAAGTCGCGATCATCATGGGCAGCCAGTCCGACTGGCCGACCACCATGAAATATGCGGCCGACACACTGGCCGAGCTCGGCGTCACGCATGAAGCACGCATCGTCTCCGCCCACCGGACGCCCGAGCGGCTCTACGCCTTCGCCAAGGGCGCCAAAGCGGAAGGCTTCAGCGTCATCATCGCCGGCGCCGGCGGTGCCGCACATCTCCCCGGCATGACCGCCGCCATGACCCCCTTGCCGGTGCTGGGCGTGCCGGTCGAGAGCCGCGCGCTCAAGGGCCAGGACAGCCTCTATTCCATCGTCCAGATGCCGGCCGGCATCCCTGTGGGAACCCTCGCGATCGGCAAGGCAGGCGCTGTCAATGCCGCCCTCCTGGCGGCCGCCATATTGGCGCTCAACGACAAGGCCTTGGCCTCGCGGTTGGAAACCTGGCGTTCCAAGCAGACTGCTGCCGTTGCAGAAGCCCCGAGGGATGGCGCCTGATGCGGCTTGACCGTCCCTTGCCGCCCAATTCCGTCATCGGCATTCTGGGCGGTGGCCAGCTTGGCCGCATGCTCGCGCTCGCCGCGGCCCGCCTCGGCCTGCGCTGCCACATCTATGCGCCAGAGGCCGACAGCCCGGCCTTCCAGGTCGCCGCCGCCCATACCTGTGCGGCCTATGACGACCGCGACGCGCTCGAAGCCTTTGCGTCCGTGATCGATGTGGTGACCTACGAGTTCGAAAATGTGCCGGCCGAAACGGCCGCTATTCTCGGCCGCCTCAAGCCACTGGCGCCGGGTGCGGAAGCGCTCGCCACCAGCCAGGATCGGCTCATCGAGAAGACTTTCCTCACCCGCATTGGGCTTGAGACGGCGCCTTTTGCCGCCGTCGACGACGAAGCGGGGCTGGAGCGGGCGGTCGCCCGCATTGGCCTTCCCGCCATCCTGAAGACCCGCCGTTTCGGCTATGACGGCAAGGGACAAACCGCGATCAAGGCCGATACCGCGCTCGCTGCGGCCTGGACACAGATCGGCGCTCGCCCCGCCATCCTCGAAGGGTTTGTCGCGTTCGAGAAGGAAGTCTCCGTCATCGCCGCGCGCGGCTGGGACGGCGCGATCGCCGTCTATGACGTACCGGAAAACCGGCATGCGAATCATATCCTGCATCAGTCGATCGTGCCGGCGGCTATCGCCACCGAAACCGCGGCGGCGGCCCGCGAGATCGCCGCCCGGATCACAGCGGCGCTCGATTATGTCGGCGTCATCGGGGTGGAACTGTTCTTCGCCCGCAGTCAGGGTGCCGAAAGGCTGATCGTCAACGAAATCGCGCCGCGCGTCCACAATTCGGGCCACTGGACCATGGATGCCTGTGTCGTATCGCAATTCGAGCAGCACATAAGGGCAGTGGCCGGCTGGCCCTTGGGCGATCCCGAACGCCATAGCGACGTCATCATGACCAACCTCCTGGGCGAGGACGCCGAAAATTGGCGGAATCTGGCGCGGAAGCCCCATTCCGGGCTCCATCTCTACGGCAAGGCGGAGGGCCGCCCAGGCCGGAAAATGGGCCATATTAACCGGCTAACCCCTCGACAGGGCTAAAACCCTGTGCTATTTCGCCCGCCAATTCGATAGGGGAAGCCCTTTCGGACGGCCTGGATTATTCTGGACCGCATTTCTGGACACAACCGCATTCTAAAGGAACCGAGGTCAAATCTCGTGCAAGTTATCGTTCGCGACAACAATGTCGACCAGGCGCTCAAGGCCCTTAAGAAGAAGATGCAGCGTGAGGGCATTTTCCGCGAGATGAAGCTCCGCGGCCATTACGAAAAGCCCTCCGAGAAGAAGGCCCGCGAGAAGGCGGAAGCCGTCCGCCGCGCCCGCAAGTTGGCGCGCAAGCGTCTGCAGCGCGAAGGCTTGCTCCCGGCGCCTAAGAAAATCGTCAAGCCGTAATCACGCCGTCAAGGCGGTGAGGAACGAGGCCGGGCATGTCCCGGCCTTTCGCATTTGCGGCGTAGATCACGATGAGTTTGGATTGAGTCAATCCAAACTCATAAACGTGATCGATTCAAATATATTAGCGCGGGATTCTTGCGAAAAACCGGTGTCCACTTTTTCGCATCCCGCGCTTGTTTAGGAACCTCATCCTTTCCGCGCCGGGCGCGGAAAGTGTCCACCATGTCCCTGAACAGCGCTCAAACCGCCTGGCGCGCCTTGCCGATCTCGGCCTTGACCAGCGGCACGAGCTCAGAATTGCCGGCCAGCACAGTTCCGGTCTCGAAGGGCGTCCTCTCGCCTTCCGCCGAGGTGGCGATGCCGCCCGCCTCGCGCACCATCAGAATGCCTGCCGCAGTATCCCAGGGCTCGAGACCCCGGCCCTGCATGACGTCGATACGGCCTGCCGCGACATAAGCAAGCTCGAGCGCCGCCGAACCCATCTGGCGGATGGCCGCGACCTTGGGCTGTAGGCGCGTCAACTCGCGCTGGAACTGGTCGTGCCGGTCGGCCTCGCCGATAGACGGAATGCCCCAGGCAAGGACGCTGTCGGCGAGCGTCTTGCGCGCCGCGACGCGCAGGCGGCGATTATTGAGGAAGGCGCCGTGCCCGCGCTCGGCCGTGAACAGCTCATCGGTGATCGGATTGTAGGTGACGGCACAAAGGAGATCGCCCTTGCGCTCGAGCGCCACCGACAGTGCGAAGAACGGGATCGAGTGGATGAAATTCGTGGTGCCGTCGATCGGATCGATGATCCAGCGGTGATCGGCGTCTCTGCCCGCCACGCTGCCGGATTCCTCCATCAGGAAACTATAGCCCGGCCTCGCCTTTTCGAGCTCGTCGCGCAACACCTTCTCGCAGCGTTTGTCTGCGGCGGTGACGTAATTGCCCGGCCCCTTTACCGAAACCTGGAGATTGGCGATTTCGCCGAAATCGCGCTGGACGCCACGCGCCGCCTTGCGCACGGCCGCGATCATGACGGTGAGATTAGCCGACTGGGCCACGATGAATTCCTGCCTGATGGAAGAGGCCAGTGTCCTAGCAAGTCCGCCGCGGTAAAACCAGACCATTTTCCTGTTGTCCCAGGAGCCTCAATATCCAAGACTAAGCTCCGGCAACGTCAGGGATTTCGATGAGCACTTACGAGAAGACCTATCAGCGCTGGTTGTCCGATCCGAAAGCCTTCTGGGCCGAAGCGGCGCGCGACATCGACTGGATCAAGCCCTGGGACCATGTCTATGCCAAGGTCGACGGTCTCGATCGCTGGTTCGTCGGCGCCGAATGCAACACCTGCTGGAACGCCATCGACCGCCATGTCGAAGCCGGCAATGGCGCGCGCACCGCCCTCATCTATGACAGCCCGCTGACCGGCAAGAAGCAGTCGTTCACCTATTCCGAGCTTCGGGACGAGGTCGCTGCTCTCGCCGCCCTCCTCCAGGATCTCGGGATCGCCAAGGGCGACCGCGTTCTCCTCTACATGCCGATGATCCCGCAGGCGGCCTTCGCCATGCTCGCCTGCGCCCGCATCGGCGCCGTCCATTCGGTCGTGTTCGGCGGCTTCGCACCGGCCGAGCTTGCCACCCGCATCAATGACGCCAAGCCGAAGCTCATCATGTCGGCCTCCTGCGGCCTCGAGCCCGGCCGCGTGGTCGCCTATAAGCCGCTTGTCGACAAAGCGATCGAGCTCGCCACGCACAAGCCGGCACATGGCCTCGTCTGGCAGCGGCCCGAGCTTGTCGCTGCGTTGACACAAGGCCGCGATCAGGACTGGGCGGAGCGCCTGGCGGAGACCCGCAAGGCGAAACGCAAGGCGGATTGCGTGCCGGTGAAGGCCACCGATCCACTCTATGTGCTCTACACGTCAGGCACCACCGGCCAGCCCAAGGGCGTGGTGCGCGACAATGGCGGGCATTTGGTGGCGCTCAAATGGTCGATGCCGAACATCTATGGCATAGCCCCGGGCGAGACCTTCTGGGCCGCCTCGGATGTCGGCTGGGTCGTCGGCCATTCCTATATCGTCTATGCGCCCCTTCTTCACGGCGCCACCGCCGTCCTCTTCGAAGGCAAGCCTGTCGGCACGCCGGATGCCGGCACGTTCTGGCGCGTCATCGCCGAGCATGGCGTCAAGGCGCTGTTTACCGCACCGACCGCCTTCCGCGCCATCAAGAAGGAGGATCCGGACGGCAGCTTCATCGGCAAATATGATCTGTCGCAGTTCCGCACGCTCTTCCTCGCCGGCGAGCGTGCCGATCCCGACACGGTCAAATGGGCCGAGGATCGGCTCAAGGTTCCGGTTATAGATCACTGGTGGCAGACGGAGACCGGCTGGCCGATCGCGGCCAATCCGGTCGGACTTGGCCAATTGCCGGTCAAGTACGGCTCCCCCACCGTTCCGATGCCCGGCTATGACGTGCGCGTGCTCGATGAAGGCGGTCATGAGGTGAAACGCGGCACGCTCGGCGCCATCTGCGTCAGGACACCGCTGCCGCCCGGCTGCCTGCCGACCCTGTGGGGCAACGACGCGCGCTTCCGGTCGAGCTATCTCGAGCATTTCCCTGGCTATTACGAAACCGCCGACGCCGGTTACATGGACGAGGACGGTTATCTCTACATCATGGCGCGCACCGACGACATCATCAATACGGCGGGCCATCGTCTCTCGACCGGCGGCATGGAGGAAGTGCTCGCCGGCCATCCCAATGTTGCCGAATGCGCCGTCATCGGCATCGCCGATCAGTTGAAGGGTCAGGTGCCGGTGGGCTTCGTCGTGCTCAAGGCGGGGGTGGCGCGCGCGGGAAAGGAGATCGAGGCCGAATGCGTGCGGCGTATCCGCGAGGAGATCGGCCCGGTTGCGAGCTTCAAGACGGTGATGATCGTCGCGCGTCTGCCCAAGACGCGCTCCGGCAAGATCCTGCGCGCCACCATGCGCAAGATCGCCGACCGCGAAGAATGGAAGATGCCGGCGACCATCGACGACCCGGCGATCCTCGACGAGATCACCAAGGCGCTCAAGACGAAGGGCCTCGCGTGATCCCATGACGAAGCTGATCAAGCGCGAAGACTGGGCCGAGCATCCAAAACGCTGGCAGGGCGAAGTGCAACTAGGAGACCATGGCGGCGATATTTGCATCATCTTCAACTATATCGCTGGGCCGGGTGGCGGGCCGCGCCTGCACACCCATCCCTATGCCGAGACTTTCATCGTACGCCAGGGCACCGGCCGCTTCACGCTGGGCGATCAGGAGATCATCGCGACGGCAGGCGAGATCCTCATCGCGCCGGCGCACACGCCACATAAGTTCGCCAACGTCGGTCCCGGTGCGCTCGAGACGATCGACCTCCATTCGAGCGGCAAATTCATCACCGAATGGCTCGAGTAATCCGCTGCCAGGCTATCTCAAGCGCGGTCCATAAAGCTTCTGCGCCGCTTCACTGTCGCTCGCTGTCGGCCCTTTGAGCTTCTCGTCATAGCGAAAGCCCATGACTGCGCCCGCCGCACCCGGATGATCGAGGCCGATAGCATGGCCGATCTCATGCATGAGCGTATAGCGCAGATCGTAGACATCGAGATCGCCGTCGAAGCCGATCTTCCATCTGGCCGATGGGTTGAGACAGATCAGCGCCTGCCGGATCGACCTTATGCGATGCGCCGCGGCAGGGTGCGCCGCCGGCTCCGTGGCGACCAGTCCTCTCTCCGCCACCGGCGCCGCAGCCAGCGGGCCTTGGTCGAGTTCGATATTGGTAAACGCTCGTCCCGCCGGCTTGCCTTGGACACCTATGAGAATATCGGCCTTTGCAGCGGAGGGAGCCGCGATGAAAGTGAGGCCGGTCACGCCGGACCACGCCGCGAAGGCAGCGGCGGTTTCGGCGCGCAGGCGGCTGTCCGGCAAACCTGTTCGCTTCTCCAGTCCGTCGAGTGGCAGAAGCGCGGCGCAGTTGCGTGCCGAGGGCGATTTCACTTCGGTCGCCACGAATCCATAAGACACGGTGGCGCCCGTGCCCCATTCCGGCGCACCCCATTTGACCCAGGATCCTTCCAGAACCAGAAGCCGTTGATCGCCTGCAACACACGGGACGGACATCGTCGCCATCAGAAGGAGAGCGGCGACGGCAAGGCTGCGCAGCGTCATGCCGTGAATTCCCTCAATCACCCACTGTCATAGTCAATATTGGCGCCCGGCATGCCGCTTCATTCCCTCGCGTAGCACTGGGCGGTGAACGTTTGTTCTACACTTTGCGCGCGAGCGCAATCCGCATTTTGCCGCCTGACGCGCAAAGTGATAGGGGAACTCGCTTGAACCAGTACCGGGGCGCGCCTCACGCCATGTCACCTAGAGTCATCCGCCGGGCGCGCGGCGCCATCGCGACCACCTTCCTCGTCTACGGACTGATTGTCGGCGCCTGGGTTCCGCATATTCCGCTGGCCAAGGACCGGCTCGCTGTCGGCAACGGCATCTTCGGGCTTGCCCTTCTCGCCATCGCGATTGGCGGCATCATCGCCATGCCGCTTGCCGCCGGCATGACGAGCCGCTTCGGCAGCGCCAAGGTCACGGCGGTTACCGGCATTGCCCTCTGCCTCGCTTTCATCCTGCCGCCGCTGGCGCCGAACCTCGTGACTTTCCTGCCGGCCGCCCTCCTCTTCGGCGCCGCCCTGGGCGGCATGGACGTCGCGATGAACGCGCATGGCGTCGCGGTCGAAAAGGCGCTGCGGCGACCGTCGATGTCCTTCGTCCACGCCGCCTACAGCCTGGGCGCCCTGATTGGAACCGTGCTGGGCGCCCTGCTTCTCACGGTGATCGGCGAAACGAGCCAGGTCCTGCTCACCACTTTTCTCGGTCTTACCCTGTTCTTTGCCTGTATTCCCTTCTACCTGCCTTCGGCGGTCGACAAGGGCGCCGCGGGTGCGATCTTCGTCTGGCCCACCCGCGCATCGCTCGGCCTCGGCGCACTTTGCTTCCTGACCCTGATGTCGGAGGGTGCCATCATAGACTGGTCCGGTTTGATGCTCCGGCAGCGTTTCATGATCGAGGCCAGCACGGCGGCCCTGGGTTTCGCGGCATTCACCACCGGCATGACGGCGGCACGCCTTCTCGGCGACAGGCTTCGCCTGAAAATCGGCGCCACCCGGCTCTTGCGCTGGAGTGCCCTGATGGCGGCGGCGGGATTGGCGATTGCGCTGGTCATTCCCTCGCCCGTCATTGCCATCGCGGCCCTTGCCTTCACCGGCATGGGGCTCGGCAATGCCGCGCCCATTCTCTTTGCCGGTGGCGGCCGGCTCGAACCCGAGGCGCCGGGACGCGGCATCGCCGCGGTGACGACGCTCGGCTATACCGGCTTCCTCGCCGGGCCGCCCTTCATCGGCCTGCTCGCCGAGCTGGGCGGGCTGCCTCTGGCGCTTGGACTCGTCGTGCTGGCCTCGCTCGTCATTGCCGCTTGCGCCCGTGCCGCTGGCGCCGCCGATTCCTATTAGCTGAGACTCGGCCGAACGGGCAGAAGAAGGGGACTTCGATGGGCAAGTCGGCTTTCACGGGCAAGACCGTGGTGATCACCGGCGCCGGCCGCGGCCTGGGCGCCGCCTTCGCGGTCATCCTCGCCGATCAGGGCGCCGACGTCATCATGACCGGTCGCAACACCGAGCAGGTGACCACCGCCGCCGAGGCGATCGGTTTGCGCACCGGCAAAAGGCCCCGCACTCTTGTCTTCGATCTCGCCGATCCCGGCCAGGTGACGCTCACCGCCAAGAAGCTGCGCGACGAGATGGAGAAGATCGACATTCTCATCAACAATGGCGCGCAGTGGCTGCCCGGCAGGATGGACGAGCACGACGCCTTCTCCATTGTCACCACCATCTCCTCCGCCGTGACCGGCACGCTCCTGTTTACCCGCGGCCTCATCAAGCCGCTCGAGGCCTCGGGCGCGGGCGACATCCTCAACATCGTCTCGATCTCGGGACTTCCGAATGTGCCGCTTCATGGCGAGTCGATCGCCTTCCATGCGGCTAAGCACGGGCAAACGGGCATGACCGAGGGCCTCAAACAGGAATTGAAGGGTCGCCCGATCAGGGTGAGCGCGCTTTATCCGCCCAATCTCGTCGACATCTCGCCGCTCGATGCCGAGGACTGGGCGGCGGAGCGCCCGGCGGATTCGCTCGTCACCAACCGTGACATCGTCGAGGCCGGCATTTTTGCGCTGACGCGGCCGCGCCACGTGACGCTGGCCTCGCTCATCATCGACCCCGATAAGGGCGGCACGTTTCCCTGATAGCATTGGGCCCATCATGAAGTTGAAGGACAGGATCGCCATCATCACCGGCGCGGCGAGAGGCATTGGCCGCGCCTGCGCCGAGCGCCTGCTCGCCGAGGGGGCCCGTGTCGTCCTCACCGATATCGACGATGCGCGTGGCGCGGAAGCCGCGAACGCGCTGGGCGACGGTGCTTCCTATCTTCATTGCGATGTCGGCGATGCCGAAGATGTGAATCGCATCGTGGGCATCGTCGTGACGCGCCATGGTGCGATCGACATCCTCATCAACAATGCCGGCATCACCGCGGCAGGTGACATTCTTGAGATATCCGAAGCCGATTTCGATCGGGTGATCCGCGTCAATCTAAGAGGTAATTTCCTGATGGGTCAGGCGGCGGCACGCCAGATGGTGAAGCAGGTGAGAGAGGGCCGTAAGCCCGGCGCCATCGTCAACATGTCTTCGGTCAACGCCGTCTTCGCCATCGCGACGCAAGTGCCCTATTCGGCGTCCAAGGGCGGCGTCAACCAGCTCACCAAGGTTATGGCGCTGGGTTTGGCCGAGCATGGCATCCGCGTCAATGCCATCGGCCCCGGCTCGATCATGACCGACATGCTGACGACAGTGAATGCTGATCCCGAGGCGCGCCACCGCCTTCTGTCGCGCACGCCTTTGGGACGTATCGGCGAGACGGAGGAGATCGCCGCCATCGCGGCCTTCCTCGTCTCGGACGATGCGAGCTACATCACGGGTCAGACGATCTATGCGGATGGCGGCAGACTGCCGCTCAACTACACCGTGCCGGTGCGCTCATGATCCGCGTGGCGCGTCCCGAAGATCTGCCGGCGATGACGGCGATCCGCATTTCAGTCAGCGAGAACCATATGAGCGTGGAGCAGATGGCGGAACGCGGCATCCCGCCGGACGGAACGCTCGCCGAAATGGCGGCGGGCGATCTCGGCGCCTGGGTGGCGGAGGAACAGGACGGGCTCGTCGCCTTCGCCATGGCCGACCGGCGCAACGCCTCGCTCTTCGCTCTCTTCACCAAGCCCGGCCGCGAAGGAAAAGGTCATGGCTCGGCGCTTCTCGCCGCAGCTGAGGCGTGGCTGATTGAAATGGGCCATCGCGAGGCCTGGCTCACGACCGCGACGGACTCGCGTGCCGCTGCCTTCTACGCCTTGAAAGGCCGGCGAACGACCGATGAAGGCGATCCGGGCGACACATTGTTCCGCAAATCGCTCGCCCGGTAAGGCGGGAGCGAAATGCCGCAGCGCTATGCCTTTTTCCTGGCAGACAGCGACTTTGTCTTGAGCGAGCGTGACTTGGCGCTTCGCAGGGCATCCTGGAGCTCTGTCACTTCCTGTGCTTCCCTGGCCAGACGCAAAGCGCGCAGGTGCTCGGTCTTGGAAGCGCGCTCCCTTGCATCCTTCTCGATAATGGCCATTGCGGTATCGTGGGTGGCCTTCGCTTTGCTCGCACTGATTGAATAAGACATTGATCTTTCTCGCAAACAGGTTCTTCAAAGGTTCGTCGGCAGCGTAGCCGGTACATCCGCGGTCTACGCTGCTGACGCGGCATGGCCGCTTTGATCGATGTTCTGAAATCCGGGATTTCCGCGCTTCACAAGCGCCCGCCAACAATGTTGGGTTGAAAATTCGATGTTCCTCATATGGGGACAAATCGCCCAATTTCAAGCCCATTCAGTCGGTTACGGCCGAAACGGACTGTGCCGTTAGGTCACATACGGACGGCGATCGAAAGGCCGATTTTTTCACCTTGTCGGTGACATACGCCCTCAGGCGGCCACATCGTCGCAATCCGCGGTCTCGCTGGTCATCCGTTTGCGAAAGCCCGAGGGCGTGTCGCCATAGTGAGCGCGGAAGCTGCGGTTGAAATAGGACATATCGGTGAAGCCGGCCTGGCGCGCGACCGCCGATATCTTGAGGGTGCTCTTGCCGGCATCGGCTAGCAACGCCCCTACCGCCTTGAGCCGTCTCGCTAGCACATGCTCGGAAAAGGTAAGGCCGCTTTCGGCGAGGAGAAAATGCACATATCGCGGGGTCACGCCCAGGGTCGCGGCGACCGATGCGGCGCTCAAGGTGGATTGGGCCAGCTTGCGCTCTATCTCCCGCAGAACGGCGGCATGCCGTGCAGCCCTCACCCCGCGTCGTTCGGCGAGCTGGAGTGCTCCAGATTCATAAGCGATTGCCATTCTGATGAGATCAATGAGATGCTCGCCGAAGACTCGCACCTCCTCCGCATCACCCAGGGTTTCGCTGTCCTGGAGACCGTCGAGATACTTGGTCAGCAATCTGACCGCCAAGCCGCTCGTGCCGAGCTTGAGCCCGACGAACCGCTTGATATGCGGCGCCGCCTTCGCCAAGTCGGCGCGCATGACCTGGAGCGCCCAGCAGCTGGCCCCGGCGCCCATATGCAGCCCGCCTGCTTCGGCACCGTCGCAAAGCACGCCCTCTCCCGGCCCAAGCTGGAAGGGCGTCTCACCCTGTGTGCACAAGATGCTGCCGTCGATGCAGATGACCGCGACAACTGCATCACAGCTGTCGTAGGTGAGCTCTGACGCGCGTATCTGGCTCATAGTGCTGGCCGAGACCTTGATCACGGCAACGCTCCCCAATCGGCAGCGTTTGAGTATGCCCATAAAATGCGTGTCTCTTTGCGCGATGGCGCCGAGCACCGCTTGGCAATCGGCCATTTCGGCGTGGAATATCGGAAAGCGATCGCCGTCCGCCGGTAGCGAGGTGCTGAATTCATCCCATACAAGCTTGTTCATGCCATGCACCGCATCGTTGTGGAGCTTTTGGTGTTTTCGGCCCCTCCCGTGAACTGCCTCACACTCGCGCACCGTCGAGGGGAAGGTGATGCGTGAATGCACTGAACTTTTTACTATCTCAATTGTTGCAATACCCAACTCACGCTCAAGTCTCGATCTCAAAACTCATCTCGCGAGCAAATTATTGCAATAACTACACTTTATGAAGTAGATCAGCGGAAATGATGGGGAACTCGCCGATGTATAATCGAACTCTGAGTAATGCTGACGCTACAATAAAAATGTTGGAACTACAACAAAAATGAACTTCGACAATAGCAAAATATTTCCTGCCAGGAAAGCCTGAGGATCCGCGAAGATTGACTACGCCTGGCTCTTATTCTAGCACTAGGATAATGAAACCTCGCTCACTGACGGATGCAGAGCTGTTGGTGCTGGGCCTACTCGCCGAAATGCCGCGCCATGGCTACGAGCTGGAGCAGGTCATCGCTGAGCGCGGCATGCGCGAATGGACGCAAATCGGATTCTCATCGATCTATTTTGTACTGGGCAAGCTCGAGAAGGCTGAGCTGGTCGTGACAAGGACGCCCTCCGCGCGCAAGGCCAGGAAAGCCTATTCAATCACGCCTGCCGGCAAGGCGGCGCTGAGCGCGCAGACTTTCGAGGCGCTGCGCGAGTTCCGTCCGACTTATTCATCAGTTTTGCTGGGCATGATCCATTGGCCGACATTGTCACGCCAAACCGCGCTCGCAGCGCTCGAATCCCGAAAAGCAGCAGTTTCCCGAGAGATCCAGCGGATAGAACGTGTTCGTCTCGAGCGTCAGCCGCAGCCCGACTTCATCGAGGCGATCTTCGACTTCACGACCGGCCAGCTGGCGGCAGAGAAATCATGGATCGCCGCGACGCTGAAATACATGCGAGCCAAGCCCTGGATGGAGTGAACCGACATGGACCTGACCAAGGATCGCGCCAAGCTCAAGGAACTCTATATGCCCGGCACGAAGGATTTCGACCTGGTCGACGTCCCTGAACTGCCCTTCGCCATGATCGATGGGCATGGTCCGCCAGAGCATGATACCGCCGCGCGCCTGACGAAGTGTCTCTTCACGGCCATCCAGCCGATAAGACGCCAGGCCCGGGCGCGCATGGGCAAGGCGTTTGTCGAGGCGCCGCTCGAAATGCTGTATTGGGCCCAAGACATGCGCGACCTTGCGACCGGCAACAAGGAGATGTGGTCGTGGCGGGCGATGATCACTCTTCCCGTTTGGACGGACCAAACGATATTTTCGAACGCCGTGGCCGAGGCCCACAGACAGCTTGGCGTCGTGCCCGACACACTTCGGATGGAGCATTTCGAGGAAGGCAGATGCGTCCAGATCATGCATGCCGGGCTCGCGCGGGACATCCCTTCCCTGCTTGAGCGGCTTTACACGCGGTTCCTGCCGGAAAACAATCTGGTGCCGGCTGGCGCCTATCATGAAATCTATCTGGACGACTGGAGCCGGACCGCACCCGAACGGCGCAAGATGGTGCTGCGTCAGCCGGTCCGGCCCAAAACCTGAGAAGCGCGCTTAATCGAGCTTGATCACCTGGCCGGTGATCGCTCCCTCGACGCACTTCACATAAGCAAGGCCGACGCGCGCCGACGAGACCGGCATATGGCCCGGGAAGAAGCCGTCATATTTCTGGGCCGACGCCTCGAGCACCGTGGGGCTTACCACATTGATGCGGATGCCGCGCTGAAGCTCGATGGCGGCGCTGAGCGCGAAGGCATTGAGCGCGCCGTTCACCGTCGAGGCATTGACACCCTTGCGGATCGGGTCGCGGTCGAGCACGCCGCCGGTCAGCGTGAAGGATCCGCTATCATTGATGAGCGACTGTCCGATGAGGACGACGTTGACCTGCCCCATCAGCTTGTCCTTGAGGCCATGCATGAACTGGTCCTCGGTCATCGTCGCCAGCGGACCGAAATGCGCATGCCCAGTGCAGGCGACGACGGCATCGAGCTTGCCCGCCTCCTTGTACATGCGCTCGATCGAGGCGCGGTCGAGTAGGTCGACCTTTACGTCGCCCGACGAGCGCCCGGCGGTGATGACCTCATGCCGGCCTTTCAGCGCCGCGACGGCCGCCTGGCCGAGCGTGCCAGACGCCCCGATGATCAGTACACGCATTATTCGTCCTCTGACGGCGCCTTGAGGCCTTTCAACTTGGCGAAGACGGAATCGGCGTCATATTCGTCCTCATCCGATTTCTTCGGACGTGGGGCCTCTTCTTCATGCGGCTCGGCCGGTGCGACCGCCGCCGCGGCCGGAATCAGAGTGCGCACTGGCTCGGCGTCGGGCGCGATTCCGCGGCCGGCCTTGCGCGCCGCTCTCTGCACCGCGAAATCGAGATCGATCTGCGAGCACAGGCCCAGCGACACCGGATCGACCGGCTTGATGTTGGGGGCATTCCAATGGGTGCGGTCGCGGATCGCGGCGATCGTCGTCTTGGTGGTGCCGACCAGCTTCATGATCTGCGAGTCCGGCAGTTCCGGATGATAGCGCAACAGCCAGGCAATCGCATCGGGCCGGTCACCGCGCTTCGATACCGGCGTGTAGCGCGGTCCCTTGGTCGACTTCTGAATAGCGATATTGACCTTGGGCTCCAGCAACCTCAGACGGTATTCGGCGTCTTTCTCGCCCTTCTCGATCTCCTCGCGGGTGAGCTGGCCGCCGGTCACCGGATCGAGTCCCTTGATGCCCTGCGCCACATCGCCATCGGCGATGCCCTTTACCTCGAGCTCGTGCAGTCCGCAGAAGTCGGCGATCTGGCGGAAGGTGAGCGCGGTATTCTCGACGAGCCACACGGCGGTGGCCTTGGGCATCAGCGGTGCGCGTGACATAGGTAAAAACTCCTTCAGAACCGATGGCTCTGTGATCGCGAGATCAAAAGATGAATGGAATAAGGGTTATATAGGCGCTGCGGCCCTCACGGCACAAGCACAATCTTGCCGACATGGGCGCTCGATTCCATGAGGCGGTGCGCTTCCGCGGCCTCCGCCAGCGGGAAGGTCCGGTAGATTTGCGGCCGGATTTTGCCCTCGGCCAGAAGCGGCCAGACCCGGGCTTCCAGCGCCCGGGCAATCTGCGCCTTTTCGGCGACACTGCGGGGCCTCAGGGTAGACCCTGAAAGAGTGAGCCGTTTCAGCATGATGGGAAGAAGATCTACCTCCACCTTCGAGCCCTTGAGGAAGGCGATATTGACAAGCCGCCCATGCATCGCCGCGGTCGCCAGATTGCGCCCGACATAGTCGCCTCCCACCATGTCGAGGATGACGTCCGCCCCCTTCCCCGCCGTAGCTGACTTGACGACCTCGACGAAGTCTTCCTCCCGGTAATTGATGCCGCGCTCCGCTCCCAAGGCCTCGCAGGCGCGGCATTTTTCGGCCGAGCCCGCGGTGGCGAAGACACGTGAGCCCAGCTGGTGCGCCATCATGATGGCCGTTGTGCCGATGCCGCTCGAGCCGCCATGGACGAGGAGCGTCTCGCCGGGCTTGAGCCCGGCCCGCTCGAAGACATTCGTCCATACGGTAAAGAAGGTTTCGGGAATGCCCCCCGCCTCGATGAGGGATATCCCTTGCGGCACCGGCAGGACATTGTCCTCGGCCGCCGCGCAATACTCCGCATAGCCGCCGCCCGGCACCAGAGCGCAGACGGAGTCGCCTTCCCGGTAGCGCGTCACTTGTGCCCCCATGGCCACCACATGGCCCGCCACTTCGAGGCCCGGCGTCGCCGGCGCCCCGGCGGGCGGCGGATAGCCGCCTTGGCGCTGCAATACATCCGGCCGGTTGACACCGGCGGCAGCGACCTTGATCAGCACCTCGCTGTCCTTGAGGACCGGAAGGGCGGTCGCCTCGGCTTTGAGCACGTCAGGTCCGCCGGGTGTCGTGATGGCGATGGCGGTCATCTGGTGGGGCAGCGCTGACATGGTAGGCTCCTATACTTGCACGTGCGGGAAGCAGAGGCCAAACTGCCCATTCTGTTCACATCGTCAAGGGAGTAGGCCCATGGACCTCGACGACATCCGTCCGCTCAAGAAACCCGACATCGTCATTGGCGAAGATCTGGCCCTGCTGTCGGTTGCCGAACTCGAACACCGCGTTCACCTTTTGGAAGCCGAGGTCGTCCGCATCCGTGAAGCCATTGCCGACAAGCAGTCGAGCAAGGCCGCCGCCGATGCGTTTTTCAGGAGCTGAGCCGCGTTCAGACTCTTTTTGCGTTAAGCAACCGTATCGTTAACCAATCAGTAAGGGATTCGGTTGTATTTTTGTCAATGTAATCCAGTCATCTGGATTCTCCGAGTGGCTCCTGTCCACTCTGTTTGACGCCTCCCTGTTAGAACCTTTTAAGCCGCGCTTTGCGCGGCTTTTTTTTGGCCCGCAAATTGCTCCGTGACGAGTGCCGGGCCATTTTCTGTGGATAGTGCCCGAAAATGACGCAAGTTTTAATGTTCCGTTAGCCCCTTCCGATGAGGGTGAGACGGAGGAAGAACGAAAGAATCGATTCTCATGACGGCGATAGGGGACAAATCAACGAATGACCGCGGCGAGAGCCTGGTCGACTTTCTGGCGCGCTTCACCGCGTCCGATCAGTTCGCTTCGATCTTCAAGGAAGGCATGGGCCTGGTCGAAGAGACCGCGAACTATCTCGACGGACCGGGCCGTCAGGATGCCCGCCTCCTCGACCGCACCGGCGCCATTGCCTATGCGACTGAAAGCATGCGCCTGACGACGAGGCTCATGCAGCTCGCTTCCTGGCTTCTGTTGCAGCGCGCCGTCTCTGCCGGTGAAATCACGCTGGAGGATGCCTCCAAGGAAAAGCACCGCATCCATCTGTCCGAAATCGGCGCCGGCCATACCTTGACTGGCTTCGATCAGATCCCCGCCGCCTTGAAGGATCTCGTCGACCGCTCGCTCAGGTTGCATGAGCGCATTCAGAAGCTGGATGAAATGCTCTCAACCAAAGCGCGGTTCTCCCCGCCGCAGCCGAGCCCGGTGAGCCACCAGATGGACCGTCTGGCTGCTGTGTTCAAAGTGGCACGCCGCTGAAACGCTTGCCGCTTCCATCTCTGCAGTCCGACAATGAGGACTCGAGTGTTTGCTTCGTTTCTAAAACAATGAGGAAAGCTCGGCTCCCGACCATATTCGGCGTTCAGACCTTCAACGGCCGGGCCGGGTAATCCAGCGTTAGTTCCAGCCGCCGGCCCTCGCCGCTGATCACCCAGCGCCGCCGCAGGATCACGAAGTCATGCGGCATCTCCTCGCGTTCGAGAGATACGATATCTCCCGGAAGGCAGTCGTCGTCGAGGCCGAGCTTTGTCACTTCCTTCATGATCCCATGGCCGTCCGCATAGCGCCTGGCGCTATCGGTCAGTGCGATGATGCATTTGCGCATGGGGGCTCCTCACGGCTCAACCGGATTATCTCATGGCGATGCGTACCCGCTCTAGTTAAAATGGCGCAATCGCATTCGGGGGAGATTCGATTATGACCGTCCGTCTGTCCAAAATCATCATGTGCCTGTGCCTGGCGGCTTTCGCCTTCATGGTGACGTTCGGCAACATCACCGATTTCGGCTCGAACTTCGCTTTCGTCCAGCATGTGCTCAACATGGACACAACTTTCCCGGGCAACAAGCTGATGTACCGTGCCATCACCAATGAGAGTCTCTGGCATGTGGCCTATTGGTTCATCATCCTGGGCGAAGGCCTGACTTTCATCCTGTTCCTCATCGGCGCCTGGCACCTCTGGAAGGCGCGCCACGCGACCGGCGCCGAGTTCAACAAGGCCAAGCGGTTCGCCGTCATCGGCGCCACGATGGGCTTCCTCGTCTGGTTCTTCGGCTTCATGGTGGTGGGCGGCGAATGGTTTGCCATGTGGCAGTCGCAGACCTGGAACGGCCAGGAGGCTGCCTTCAAATTCTACGTCGCCATCATCGGCGTGCTGATCTATCTCAACCAGCCCGACGGGGATCTCAGTCGCTAGCAAGGCCTGCGCGGTCGGTGTGACCGAGATCGCGCTCCGGAGCGATCCGGTCGCGCACCAGCTGCTTGAGCGTCTTGACGTCTGGAAAGCCGCCGTCCCGCTTACGATCCCAGATCACTTCGTCGCCGCAGGCGATCTGGAAAATGCCGCCCGTACCCGGAACGAGGGCGACCTCGCCGAGTTCGGTGGAGAAGGTCGAGAGCAGTTCCTGCGCCATCCAGGCCGCCCGGAGAAGCCATTGGCACTGGGTGCAATAGGTGATGGCGATGCGGTCCCTGGTGTCCTGCGGCATGTCCTGTCCTCCCAAACACAAAACCCGGCGCGAGGGCCGGGTTTATAGCGTAAAGGCGGAATTTCGGGCTTACTTGTTGAGGAAGCCGAACTTCTGCTTGAACTTGCTGACGCGGCCGCCGCGGTCGATGAGCGTCTGCTGACCGCCGGTCCAGGCCGGATGCGACTTCGGATCGATGTCGAGATTGAGCGTGTCGCCTTCCTTGCCGTAGGTCGAGCGCGTCTGGAACTTGCTGCCGTCGGTCATGACCACATTGATCGTGTGGTAATTGGGATGGATGTCTTTCTTCATGGCGTAAACTCTCTTGGCGGCGCGCCCGGGCGCCCGGAAAACTGCAAATTCAAGGGGCTTCGGGCGGCGTCTATACAGGAGGGGGACCCTGCACGCAAGTGCGGCGGCTTGGCCCCTTTTTAGGGCGGTCCGGGTGGTCTAACTGGAGCGGAATGGCTCGTTCAACCCAAGATACCACCCCGGCCCGGCCTGCCGGCAAGAGCCTGAAGCCGCTCCGCCGCTTCCTCCCTCTGCTCACGGCCTATCGCCTGCCTGTCGCCTTGGCCTTCCTGGCCCTGGTGGTCGCGGCTTTGGCCACCCTCAGTGTGCCCTTGGCGGTGCGCCGGGTCATCGACCATGGCTTCTCGGCCGAGGGCAACCTCCTCATCAACCGGTATTTCGCGGTGATGCTGGCGGTGGTTGCCGTCCTGGCGCTCGCCTCCGCCGCCCGCTTTTATCTCGTCACCTGGCTCGGCGAGCGCATCGTCGCCGATACACGTGATCTCCTGTTCAAGCACCTGCTCGATCTGAGTCCGGCTTTCTATGAGGCGAACCGCTCGGGCGAGATCGTCTCGCGCCTGACCGCCGACACTACCCAGATCAAATCGGCTTTCTCGACCTCGGCTTCGGTCGCGCTGCGCAATCTGGTGATGCTGATCGGTGCCGCCGTGATGATGGTGGTGACGAGTCCCAAACTGTCGGGGCTCGTGCTCCTGGCCATTCCCCTGATCGTGCTGCCGCTCATCTTCTTCGGCCGGCGGGTGCGCGCGCTGTCACGCGAGGCGCAGGACACGCTTGCTCATTCTGCGGCTTACGCTCAGGAGCGCCTGCTGGCGATGACGGCCGTCCAGTCCTTCGTCCAGGAATTGACCGCCATCACGGCCTTCAAGGACGCCACTGCTGTCGCTTTCGAGGCCTCGGCCAAGCGCACCCGTGCCCGCGCGTTCTTGACCGCCGCTATCATCTTCCTCTCGCTCGGCTCGGTCACGGCGGTGCTCTGGTATGGCGCCCGCGAGGTCATTTCCGGCGCCATGTCGGCGGGCTCGCTCAGCCAGTTCGTGCTCTATGCGGTTCTCGCCGCCAGCGCGCTCGGCGAGCTGTCGCAGGTCTGGGGTGAGGTTCAGCTCGCTTCGGGCGCGGCCGAGCGCATTGCCGAGCTTCTCGACGAGAAGCCAGCCATCGCCGCCCCGCCTTCGCCGGTGCCCCTGCCCTCGCCCGCCAGGGGCGAGATCGTCTTCGACAAGGTGAGCTTCCATTATCCGACCCGGCCCGACGGGCCGGCGCTCGACGACGTCAGCTTCTCCGTGGCCAAGGGCGAGACTGTGGCGCTCGTCGGTCCCTCAGGAGCGGGCAAATCCACGATCTTCGCGTTGCTTCAGCGCTTCTACGACCCGCAAGCGGGCCGTATTCTGGTCGATGGCGTCGATGTCCGCGAGGCCGATCCGCGCGCGGTCAGATCGCGCATCGCGGTGGTGCCGCAGGAAACGGTTATCTTTTCGGGCTCCGTCCTCGACAATATCCGCTTCGGCCGGCCCGAAGCCTCGCTGGCTGAGATAAAGGCGGCGGCCCGCGCCGCCCACATCGAGGAATTCGCCGAAAAGCTGCCCGAAGGCTACGACACTCAGGTCGGTGAACGCGGCATCACTTTGTCGGGCGGCCAGCGCCAACGTATCGCCATCGGTCGTGCGATCCTGCGCGACGCGCCGATCCTCTTGCTCGATGAAGCGACGAGCGCGCTCGATGCCGAAAGCGAGGCGCTGATCCAGGAGGCGATCTCGGAACTCACCCGGCACCGCACGACTTTGGTGATCGCCCATCGTCTGGCGACGGTGAGGAATGCCGGGCGCATTCTCGTCCTCGATGAGGGCCGGATCGTCGCCGAGGGCCAGCATGGCGAGCTCGCCCAATCCAACCCGCTTTATTCGCGCCTGGCCAAGCTCCAGTTCAGCGCCCAGTCCGCCTGATTTGAGACAGGTTTAGACCGGGTGCTCAACGTTCGGTGAGCTTGAGCTCGATGCGGCGGTTGCGCATCTTGGCATCCTCGGTATCGTCCGGGTCGAGCGGCTGGAATTCGCCAAAGCCCGCCGCCACCAGATGCTTAGGGTTTACGCCCTGCTGGATGAGGTAGTTGACGACAGCGATGGCGCGCGCCGCGGACAGTTCCCAGTTCGACTTGAACGTCGTCTGGATCGGATCGGTGTCGGTATGGCCGTCGACGCGCAGCACCCAGGCGATGTCGGGCGGGATCTCGGCCTCAAGCTCCTTGATCGCGGTGGCGAGCTTTTCCATTTCGACGAGACCGGCCGGATTGATCACCGCCGAGCCTTTCGGGAACAGCACTTCCGACTGAAAGACGAAGCGGTCGCCGACCACCAGTATGTCTGAACGCTGGCTGAGAATCTTACGCAAGCGCCCAAAGAACTCGGAGCGATAGCGCGTCAGCTCCTGCACCCGTTGCGCCAACGCCGAATTGAGCCTCTTGCCGAGATCGATGATCTGGGCCTGGTCCGTGCGTGAGCGCGATTCGGCATCGGAGAGGAGACCCGAAAGCGCCGCGATCTGCCGGCGGAGCGCGGCAAGCTGCTGGTTCAGCAATTCGACCTTGGCCAAAGCATCGGCGGAGAGCTGCTTTTCCTGGTCCAGCGCGGTGCGCAGGCCTGAGATGGTCGAGCCTGTGCTCTCACCCTTGGAGGCCTCGCCTTCGAGCTGAAGCGCCAGATTGGTCGATTTGGCCTTTTCGGCATTGAGATCGTCGCCCAGCGTCGCGAGATTGAGCTCAAGCTCGGCCTTGGCCGATTTCTCCAGCGCCAGCAACTGGGTCAGCTCTGCGATCTGCGAGCGCAATTGCCCAAGCGCGCTGTCCTGCCCCGAGATTTCGCGCGCCAGCAGGAACTGCGCCACGATGAAGACCGACAGGAGGAAGGTGATGACGAGCAGGAGCTGCGCCATCGCGTCGACGAAGCCCGGCCAATATGGCGCATCGTCATGACGCCTTCGCCGGGAAAGGGCTTGCGCCATAGCCTATTCGTCCTCTACCGCGGCGGCGGTGCCGAACCGGCTCACCGGGCCTTGCGGTGGCTGCTTGGCGGTGCGCAGGATGAGCTTCTGCATCTCGTTCTGCTGGACCTGCTGGGCCTGGGCCCATTGCCGCACGATCTTCTGCTCCTCGCGCATCTGCTGCACCAGGCTCGCCACCGCGTCGGCGAGCTTCTCCATCGATTCGCCGTCCTGGGGAGAGAGCGTCGGCAAGCCCGGGGCGGAGAAGGATGAGGCAGGGGAGACGGCAGCGGGCGCCGACGACACCGGCTCGGCGGCAAGCGCCTC
This sequence comes from Nordella sp. HKS 07, assembly GCF_011046735.1. Lineage (NCBI taxonomy): Bacteria > Pseudomonadati > Pseudomonadota > Alphaproteobacteria > Hyphomicrobiales > Nordella > Nordella sp. HKS 07. Next base: position 745,003 of record NZ_CP049258.1, read on the forward strand.
GTCAAGCGTCTGGTTGATGCGCTCGATGCCCTTCTGCAGGCCGGCCATGTCGAGCCTCAGATAGTGCGGCACGGTGAGGGTGCCGCTTTCACCCGCCTGGATATCGGTGATGGTGGAAAGCCAGTCTTCCAGGTCGTTGTAGAAGCGGTTCTGCGCCTGGCTGGCCTGCAATTCGAGGAAGCCCAGGATCAGCGAGCCGGCGAGGCCGAAGAGCGAGGACGAAAAGGCGAGGCCCATGCCCGATAGCGGCGCCTCGAGGCCGGTCTTGAGCTCCTCGAAGACGGTGGCCGACTGGGCCGAGGAGACATCGAGCGCCCGGATCGCGTCGCCGACCGAAGTGACGGTCTCGAGCAGGCCCCAGAAGGTGCCGAGCAGGCCGAGGAAAATCAGCAGGCCGACCATGTAACGCGAGATGTCGCGGGCCTCGTCGAGGCGGGAGGCGATCGAATCGAGCAACGAGCGCATCGACAGGGGCGACAGCACGGTGCGGTTGGGCCGGTCGCGGAACAGCGTCGCCATCGGTCCCAGCAGCCGTGGCGTGTGAGTCGTCTCATGGGCCGGGTCGCTGATCTTGAAGCCGTTGACCCAGTTGATCTCCGGCCACAGCCGCAAGACAATGCGGAAGGAGTAGCCAACACCCAGAAGGAGGGCGCCGATAATCACCCCATTAAGGCCCGGATTGGCCATAAAGGCCCGCTGCATATGGGGAAAAAGCACGACCGCGAGGATGGTGACGACCAGCATGAACACCGTCATGCGGACGAGGTAGACTTTCGGGAGTTCGAGGACGGTATGCTCTTTGGCGTCGGTCATGGGCGGCTTGGGAACCTCAGGGCGCGGTAAATGACTGTAAATCTAGACGATTGCGTGGCGGGTTAACAGCGCGACCGTAAAGCTTATCCGGCGTCTCCTGAATTTCCGGACAGGGATCACCTATGTTCGCTGGCGTGGAAAGAGGGGGAGCTCATGACCCTGTTGCCTTGGTTCGCATCTCCAGAGGCCGCGATGGCCCTGTGGATGGCGGCATCCGTTTCCGTGCCTGACGCAGCCACGCCCGCCGACAAAATGGAGGCCTATATCAAGGACTTGCCGCAAGCGAGACGCAGCTTGCTGGTCGAGAACTATGTCTGGGCCGGCCTGATGTTTCCGGGCTTCCTCAAATATCGCACACTGCCTCAAATCTACGTGTCCTGCCCAAAGGAAGGCTGCGCTCCTGCCGCCATCTACAATCTGGAGATCATTCACTCCTACGCGCCCGCCACTCTGGGCCGGCGTGCCGGTGCAGCCGATATGTCCGGAATCGAAATCTACGTGGCGCCGGAACCGAACGAGTTCAACCGGCGCGATCGCAACACCGATGCGCGGCTTCAACTGGATGCTCACATCACGGCCAAGACGATTTTGAACTTCGACCCTGTCGCCTTCGGAAATGTTCCCGCCCCCAGCGCAGGCCAGGCACACCGTCCTATGGCTGGCTGCTAACACCTATCTGCACGGCCTGGCGGCAATCAAGCCGGGTGACAATTATGAGAAAGCCCTGTCCGTTCTCGAGAACCGGTACGGGCTTACGGAGAGCCCGTGTCAGAGCATCGGACCGTAAGATGCGAAGTGGTTTTCGGATAACCTCATGCACAATTTACGTGGCGACACCTGCCAGCGGACTTGTGGGTGACCGCCTTTGCCAATTGAATTCGCGAATCTCCGGCAACTGCTTCTCTTGGCACTGAGCTTTCCTGGCCATCTCGGATTCACCGTCGGCCAGACGAAAAATGTCTGCGTGAACTCTGGGATCACTTGATCCCTTGCTTGCATTCTCGGGGCGTTGATGTGTCCCTGTTCCGCCAAAGCCCAATTGTGTTGCGCGCTCAGCTTCACGCGATCCGGCCGCATTCAATGGCCGGCCAGGGATGGTCTGTACATTCTCCGGCCGTGATGGAGTCCCGAGCGATTGACTTGCAGTTCCACCGCCTGTCGTCACGCCCGGCTCTGATGCGGTTTGTGCGGCATTCTCGAGACGATTACCCTCATCCTTCTTGTTCCACGCGCGTAGCAAAGCTTGTAGGATTTCACGGACTTTTCGGAGGCCGAGAGCCATTCGGTTGATCCTGTCGCAGTTCGGATAGAGGAGCCTCTTCGGTCAGACTCAGGAGTTGAAGTCCGAACGCAACTCCTCAACTTGATATTTCCAAATCCTACCGTCTGGCCCACGATGTCAAGCGCTCATCGCCGCCGTCGACGACGTCTTCACGGAGCGCGACACCATCGCGCTCGAATTCGAGTGCAATGAGGGCGTCAGCCCATCGCCTTGACGATCTCTTCCGTCATCTTCTTGGCGTCGCCGAACAGCATCATGGTGTTGTCGCGGTAGAACAGCCCGTTGTCGATGCCGGCGTAGCCCGACGACATGCCGCGCTTGATGAACATCACCGTGTTCGCCTTCCACACTTCGAGCACCGGCATGCCGTAGATCGGCGAGGCGGGGTCGTCCTTGGCGGCGGGATTGGTCACGTCATTGGCACCGATGACGAAAGCGACGTCCGACTGGGCGAATTCCGAGTTGATGTCCTCGAGCTCGAACACCTCGTCATAAGGAACATTGGCCTCGGCCAGGAGCACGTTCATGTGGCCCGGCATGCGGCCCGCCACCGGATGGATGGCGTATTTGACCGTGACGCCCGCCTTCTTGAGATGGTCGGCCATCTCGCGCAGAGCGTGCTGGGCCTGCGCCACCGCCATGCCATAGCCCGGCACGATGATGACCGAGCCGGCGTTTTTCATGATGAAGGCCGCGTCATCAGCCGAGCCCTGCTTGACGGGTCTGGCCTCGCCACCGCCCGCGGCCGCCGCGGTCTCACCGCCGAAGCCGCCGAGGATGACGCTGATGAAGGAGCGGTTCATGCCCTTGCACATGATGTAGGACAGGATGGCGCCCGAGGAGCCGACCAAGGCGCCGGTTATGATGAGCGCGGTATTGGCGAGGGTGAAGCCGATGCCCGCCGCCGCCCAGCCCGAATAGGAATTGAGCATCGAGATGACCACCGGCATGTCGGCGCCGCCGATCGGCACGATGAGCAGGAAGCCGAGCACCAGGGCGATGATGACGATGAGCCAGAAGGCCAAGGCGCTCTGGCCCGCGAAGAAGCTGTAGATGAAGACCAGGAGCGCCAAACCCAGCGCGATATTGATGAGATGCCGGCCCGGCAGGATGATCGGCTTGCCGCTCATCCGCCCGTCGAGCTTGAGGAAGGCGATGATCGAGCCGGTGAACGTCAGGGCGCCGATGGCGGCGCCGAGCGCCATTTCGATGCGGCTCTGGGCGTGGATCTCACCATTGGTGGCGATGCCGAAGGCTTCCGGCGAATAATAGGCGGCGGCCGCCACGAAGACGGCGGCGAGCCCGACGAGGGAGTGAAAGGCGGCGACAAGCTGCGGCATCGCCGTCATGGCGATCCGCTTGGCGGTGACGGCGCCGATCGCGCCGCCGATCGCGATACCACCGATGATGAGCGCCCAGGCGAGCCCGCTCGCCGGTGCCGCGAGCAGCAGCGTCGTGATGATCGCCAGCCCCATGCCGATCATGCCGTAGAAATTGCCTTGCCGCGAGGATTCGGGGCTCGACAGTCCGCGCAGCGCCATGATGAACAAGGCACCGGAGACGAGATAGAGAAAGGCGGCGAGTGAAGCGCTCATGACTATTCCTTGACCAGCTCCATGGTGGCGTCCGGGAAGGCCACCGCTTCATATTCGGGATAAGCTTCGCGCAGAATGGCAACCTGTTGAGCATCGCTGCCGCGAACCAGATACCATAAGCCTTCGTCCTGAAGGGCAAGCGTCGCCGAGCGCATGAGGCTCTTGTCCTCGCCGCCGGTCGTCATCACCGTTTCGGTCGGAATGAGGAGATAGGGCGTCCCATCGGCGATCTGCCCCTGCTGGGCCTCGGCCATATTCATTGTGAAGGATTGAACACGCAGCGCTTCCAATGTCTGGCCGATGAGCTCGGCCAAGGTTTTCCGGATGTCGCTCTCGCTCACCTTGTCGTGTTCGGCCATCTTCCTGACGATGCGCGGCGGGATCGCCCGGACCAGGATCTGGAGATCCTTGCTTTCCATCGCCTTGTCGTATGTCTCCACGGCGGTGTTGAGCATGGTGTTCTCGGCGTCGGTCAGATCGCGTGCGGATGCGCTTTGCAGGCCGGCAAGACAGGAAAACGCGGCGATGGCCGCTAGAAGGTGCCCCCGCAATCCCCTCACATGTGGCATCAGCGGCTCTTCGCGGACTTGGCGGCGGCCGGATCCTTCTTCTTGTACATCGCCAGCATGCGCTGGGTGACGAGGAATCCGCCGAAGATATTCACCGAGGCGAGGATGAGCGCCAGGAATCCGAAGATCATGGCGAGCGTCGAGCCAGACGCGATGGCGCCGGCGCCGACCGCGAGGAGTGCCCCCACCACGATCACCGAGGAGATCGCATTGGTGACCGACATCAGCGGCGTATGGAGTGCCGGCGTCACGTTCCACACCACGTAGTAGCCGACAAACACCGCCAGCACGAAGATCGCGAAAAGCGAGACGAAGGGATCGATCGCATGTTCCATCGCGGCAAGCCCCTTATGATTTGAACATCTTGTGGACCAGCTCGCCGTCCTTGGCGACAAGCGTGCCGGTGATGATCTCATCCGCCCAATCGATATTGAGCGCCCCGTCCTTGATCAGGGGATCGAGGAAGTTCTGCAGATTCCTGGCGTAGAGCGGCGAGGCATTGCCGGCGAGGCGACCGGCAAGATTGAGATTGCCCATGATCGTCACGCCCTTATGGATGACGACCTCGTCCGGTTTTGAGAGAGGACAGTTGCCGCCACGCTCGACCGCCAGATCGACGATCACCGAGCCGGGCTTCATCGTCTCGACCATGTCCTGGGTCACCAGCACTGGCGCCGGCCTGCCCGGGATGAGGGCGGTGGTGATGACGATGTCCTGTGCTTTGATGTGCTCGGCAATGAGGGCCGCCTGCTTGGCTTTGTCCTCGTCAGACAACTCCCGCGCGTAGCCGCCCGCCGTCGCGGCGTCGGCGACATCGGCGAAGACGAATTTGGCGCCGAGACTCTTCACCTGCTCTTCCGTCGCCTTGCGCACGTCGGTCGCCGATACGATGGCCCCGAGCCGGCGCGCCGTGGCGATGGCCTGGAGGCCGGCGACGCCGACGCCCATGATGAAGACCTTGGCCGGCGGCACCGTGCCGGCCGCCGTCATCATCATCGGGAAGGCACGGCCGAATTGCGCTGCGGCATCGATCACCGCCTTGTACCCGGCGAGATTGGCCTGCGAGGAAAGCACGTCCATCGTCTGGGCGCGCGTGATGCGCGGCATCAGCTCCATGGCGAAGAGGGTGAGCCCCTGCCTGGCCAGCGCCTCGAGGCCCGGCCGGTCGCCATAGGGATCGAGGATGGCGGCCACCAGGGCGCCTCTCTTGAGCGGCTCCGTGGTCTGAACCTCGGGACGGCGGACGCTGAGCAGGATATCGGCGTCCTTGCGGACATCCGCGCCATTGCCGATTTTGGCACCGGCGCCGGCGAAGGCATCATCGGAAATGAACGCCCCCTTGCCCGCCCCGGCCTCGACGGCGACCTCGAAGCCCTTTTTGATGAAGGCTTTGATCGTGTCGGGCGTCGCCGCAACGCGGCTCTCGCCCGGGTAGGTTTCGGCTGAGACCGCGATCTTCATATGTCGGAGGTCCTAGCCGACATTGACGGCGGTGATCAGTCCGAAAAGCACGAGAATGCCGGTCGAAAGCAGCCAACGCTGCGAGCCCGAACGGGCGTCGATCGTCACGGCGATGCAGCCGATGATGAGCCCGGCGAAACCGATGAAAACACTGAGCGACTTGCCGAAGGCGAAAGAGCTCAGCGCGACCAGCACATAGGCGCAGACGATGCCGAGCGCCACTGAACCGCGTATGAAGGCGCTATAGGTCCTGCGATGCGCGTCCAAATCCATATGGTGGTCCACTGACTGCTGCGCCATGTCGGAAATCCCCTCAAAACCTTAGACTCTAGGGCAACTTACCTAGCCTAGAGCCTTACGCGCCGCAAGAACTGAGGCCCGGCGCGGCGATGAGTCCCATGAGTCGCCTTCAAAATCCCGCAAAGGAAGAGCAATATCCTCGTTGCTTCCCCGCCCCGGACGGCTCATGAGACGGCGATTGGTAGTCTTCTGGCTTGCACTTGGCCTGTGGCTCACGGGCCTTGTCTGTCCTTGCCCGGCCCAGAACGCCTCACCACCCCCCAATATCCCTCTCCTCACCCAACGCGCCCAGGCGGGTGATCCAGACGCCATGATCGCCCTCGGTGAGGCCTATTTGGATGGCAACGGGGTCAAGCGCGACCTCGATATGGCGATCAGGCTGTTCACTCCGCTCGCGCGGATCAATAATGCCAATGCCGTCTATCTGTTGAGCTTCGCGCTTCGGGAAAGAGGAAAACCGGGCGATCTCAACGATGCCCTGCGCCACGCCGTGACAGCGCTGAGCCTTGCGAGATACAGCAAGGAATCGAAATTTCTCGAAGCCAACATCCAGTCACAGCTCGGCTTCGTCTATGAAAGGCTTGGCCGCTACGAGGAAGCCATCGTGGCCTATGAAGCGGCCCGCAGCATCTTCGAACGCAAACTGGGGCCAAAGCATCCGCAGGTCGCGGGTGCTTATATGAATCTCGCCAACGGCTTCGCCGGCGCAGGACGCCAGGAGGAGTCGCTGGCCGCGACGGAGAAGGCGTTGCGCCTCATCACCTTGCTCATGGGCGATGAAAACGAATTAACGGCAAATCTTTATCAGAACAAGGCCGTCAGCCTCATCGCCCTGGCGCGCTACGGCGAGGCATTGAATGCCCTGGATCAGGCCCAGGCCATTTATGTGAAATTGGGCGGTCCGGAATCCTCAAAGGTGGCCGATACCCTCCGTAACCGGAGCCGCGCCTTTAACCTTCTCAGCCGCAATCAAGAGGCCGTCGAAGCGGCGCAGGCCGCACTGACCCTCTACACCAAGTCCTCCTCGCCGGATGGCCTCACTCTTGCCGCGGCTCATGGCGTACTGGGGCTCGCCTACCAAGGGCTTCGCCGTTACGCCGAGGCGCGCGTAGAATACCGCGCCGCCATCGCGATATTGCAAGTCAATCATAGCCCTAACTCCGTTGAGATGATCCATCCGCTCATTAATCTGGGCAACGTGGACGACGATCTCAAACAATTCGAAAGCGCTCTCACCTACTATCAAAAGGCATTCGAGATCATCCTCGATGCCTACGGTCCCGATCACGCCGAAACCGCCACCATGCTCGGTCGCCTCGGCAACACGTCGTTCAAGCTCAAGCGCTATGATACCGCCCTCGATTATGGACTCGAGGCGTTGCTCATTCAAACCGGCGCACTCGGCACCGATGTTGACAGCCAGCGCTACACCTACCGGATGCTGGCGCGAACTCTCTCAGCCACGAACAACAGGACGACGGCCATCTTCTTCGCCAAGCTGGCCGTCAATGCACATCAGGATGTTCGCGCGCGAAATTCAAAACTGTCGGATGAACTGCGCGCTACGCTGGGCCGGAGTTTTCAACCTTCTTATTATCTGTTGTCGGACCTGTTGTTGGACGACGGCCAGTTCTCGGAAGCACAGTTCGTGGGCGGTCTGCTCAAACAGCAGGAATTCTACGAATTCACCCGCAGTCTAGGCGGTCGTTCGCCGACCAATCGAGACATTGAGCCGGGCACCCTTCGTCCCACCGAGGCTGAACTGAAATTCTGGGCGGACCTGCAGATGTCCATGGCGCCCGCCCTCAAAATCGCCGCCGATATGCGCGATTTGAGCGCTGCGCGGGAGGCGACGGGAGCGGCCTCGCTCGAAGATCAGGCTCGGATGCAGGAACTTAAGGGCAAACGTAGTGAAGCCATACGGGTTTTCCTCGCATCCGCGCGCAATCTCATCGATCGCGTCGAATTCGATAAACGACAGCAGCAGCAGACAGCATTCGTCTACGGAGAACACTACGCTGAGAAGATTCAGGCGGACTTGCGCTCCATGCCGAGCAATACCGTGCTCTTGCAGATCATGAGCCTTGATGACGAACTACATCTCTTCGCAAGCAGCGCAGGACGACAAACGATCTACCGCAAGATATCGGTCAGTCGTTTGGAGCTCGCCGGCAAAGTGTCAGCGGCCATTGCCGCCGTAAGGAACCGGGGCGATGATGCTCCCGCCCAACTGGCCGCTCTCTATGATCTGCTCATCAGGCCAATTCGATCGGATATCGACGCAGCTGTCTCACGAGGCGACGCGGACGTCCCGGTTCTTCTTCTCGATCTGTCGGGCTTCCTGCGCTATGTGCCATACGCGGCGCTCTATGACGGTCGGCATTATCTCGTCGAGGACTTCGCTCTGGCACTCTACAATCCGGCCAGTCCGATAAAATTTGCGGCCATGAGCCGTGACAAGATCAAGGGAGCCGGTTTCGGCGTCACGCGGCCATTTCCCGGCTTCGCGGCTTTGCCGGGAGCCGCCCGCGAACTCGACTCGGTATTCAAGATCATCGGCGGCAAGCCGAAGCTCGATGACGCCTTCACCGAAAGAAGCCTGGCAACAGCGCTCTCGACGAAAACGCAGATCCTTCACATTGCAAGCCACTTCCGGTTCCGTCCCGGCAATGAGAACAACTCCTATCTGCTTCTGGGAAATGGCGATGGGCTGACCTTGGCTCAATTGCGCACGCAGAAGCAGTACAGTTTTCGGGGCACCGATCTCATTACGCTGTCGGCTTGCGACACGGCCATTGGCGGCGGAGCCGAAGGCGAGGAGATCGAAAGCTTCGGCATGCTCGCGCAATCCAAAGGCGCTTCCGCGGTGATGTCTACGCTCTGGCAGATCGCCGACGAATCGACGGCAGTCCTTATGACCGACTTCTATGATGGGCTCATCAAGCAGGGCCTGGACAAAGCCCACGCCTTGCGGCACGCGCAGCTCACGCTGATCCGGGGAGAGACAGAGCCACTAACACAAGCCAGTCGCGCGATGACGGTCATTGAAGATACGAGCAGCGAAACGGCAACGGTGCCCACCGCGCATCCCTACTTCTGGTCGGCCTTCATCCTGATGGGGAACTGGATGTAAGCTCCGCCGCGGCGAGCGCCGCGCCCTGCCGCGCCGCGACGCCTTCGACGCTGAAGCCTTCCAGCGCCTCATTGAACAGCCGGTAGAAATTGAGCTCGGCGCGCAGATGGATGAACACCCCGCCGAGCCCGATGGCCGCACGGTCCATGAATACGAATTCGCGCGGTACCTTGACCGGCCCTTTCTCCTTCAACGCCTGATGCACCGTGAAGGCCTGGCGGCGGCCATATTCGGCGGGCGACACGCCATCGGCGATGGCGCGCACCCGATCTTCCATCAGGGGACCGTAGATGAAGCGGGCCCAGATATTCAGGATGTCGATCAGCTCGTTGCTGAGCCCCTGGAAGCCCCAGGTCTCATAGGCATGCACGACGCGGGCCTGGTCGTTGGCGAGGAGCCCGCGATAAAGATCTACAACGCCCTCGACAAAGCGCGGCGGGAAGATGCGGATACAGCCGTAATCGAGGAGGTTGAGGCCGTTGGGCATGCCCGTGCGATCGAGCGACGCCGAGTAGTTGCCGAGATGCGGATCGCCGTGAATCACGCCATGGCCGCAGAAGGGCGTCCACCAGGCCTCGAAGAGATGGCGGGCGAGGAGATTGCGCGTGTCGAGACCATGCTCCTTGAATTCGAGCAGCTTGCGACCTTCGAGCCAGCCCATGGTGATAAGCCGGCGCGTCGACAACTGCGCCTCGACTTGCGGTACATGGATGGTCGGATGGTCTTTGAGGATCTCTGTATAGAGACGGATGTGTTTCGCCTCGCGGACATAATCGAGCTCTTCGCGCAGGCGCGCCGCGATTTCCTCGCCGATCTCGCTCGTATCGATCACCGGCGACATGCGCCGGTGCAGCGCGAAGATGATGTTGAGCTGCTTGAGATCCGCCTCGACGGCCGAATCCATGTCGGGATATTGCAGCTTGCAGGCGAGCGGCCGTCCGTCATGCGATGATGCGCGATGGACCTGGCCGAGGGAGGCCGCATGCGCCGCCTCATGCGAAAAATCCGCGAAGAGCTTTCGCCAGTCGGAACCGAGCTCCGCAGCCATCCGGCGCTTAACGAAAGCCCAGCCCATGGCGGGCGCCTGCGACTGGAGCTGAGCCAGCTCGGCGGCGTAGGCCGCCGGCAGGGCATCCGGAATGGTGGCGAGAAGCTGCGCCACCTTCATCAGCGGGCCTTTGAGCTGGCCTAGCGCCTCGGCGAGCAACTGGCCTTCTGCGGCCGTGCCCCGTTCGCCGCCGAGTAGCCGGCCGGCGGCGATGCGGGCGACGGCGCCGCCCACCCCCGTTCCGACATTGGCGTAGCGGAGCAGTCGTCCGGTCAGGCTGTTTTCGTCGTCCGCCACTTAAGGTCTCACCGATGAGATGAAATACCCTCGCCCCCCACGGGGGAGAGGGTATTTGGCTTATGCGCTGGCTTCCATCGCTTCGAGCTCGTCGATGAAGCCTTCAATGACCTTGAGCCCCTTCTGCCAGAAGCCAGGATCGCTGGCATCGAGGCCGAAGGGCTTCAGCAGCTCGCTGTGATGCTGGGTGCCGCCCGCTTTCAGCATGGCGAAATATTTCGCCTGGAAGCCTTCGGCGCTTTCCTGGTAGCGCGCATAGAGCGAGTTCACCAGGCAGTCGCCGAACGCATAGGCATAGACATAGAAGGGCGAGTGAATGAAATGCGAGATATAGACCCAGAACGTCTCGTAGCCTTCCGAGAAGGCGATGCCGGGCCCTAGGCTCTCGCTCTGCACCTCGAGCCACAGCGCATTGATCTGCTCGGCGGTGAGCTCGCCGTCCTTGCGCGCCGTGTGGATCTTGCGCTCGAACGTATAGAAGGCGATCTGGCGCACGACCGTGTTGAGCATGTCCTCGACCTTGGCGGCGAGCATGGCTTTGCGCTTCTTCGGATCCGTGGCTTCTTTGAGCAAGGCCTGGAAGGTAAGCATTTCGCCGAAGACGGAAGCCGTCTCGGCGAGCGTCAAGGGCGTCTGCGCCATGAGCGCGCCTTGCTCGGCAGCAAGCACCTGATGCACACCATGCCCAAGTTCATGGGCAAGCGTCATCACATCGCGCGTCTTGCCCATATAGTTGAGGAGCACATAGGGATGCGCCGAGGGCACGGTCGGGTGCGCGAAGGCGCCCGACGTCTTGCCCGGCCTGACCGGCGCGTCGATCCATTTTCTGTCGAAGAAGCGCCCGGCGATCTCCGCCATTTCCGGCGCGAAGCCCCTATAGGCATTGAGCACGGTCGCCTTGGCATCGTCCCAGGCAACTTCGCGTGTGTCCTCATGTGGCAAAGGGGCGTTGCGGTCCCAATGGGCGAGCTTGTCCTTGCCGAGCCATTTGGCCTTCATCTGATAGTAGCGATGCGACAGGCGCGGATAGGCGGCGCGCACCGCTTCGACGAGTGCGGCCACGACTTCGGGCTCCACCCGGTTCGACAGATGCCGTGCATCGGCGATGTCCTTGAAACCGCGCCAGCGATCGGAGATATCCTTGTCCTTGGCGAGCGTGTTGGTGATGTGGGTGAAGAGCCGCATGTTCTTCTTGAAGGCCTGAGCCAGCGCATCGGCGCCCGCTTTGCGCTTCGCTTCGTCCGGATTCATCATCAGGGTCAGCGTCGGCTCGAGCGACAATTCCTCGCCGTCGACGGTGAAGCGCATCTCGGCGAGGCTTTCGTCGAACAGCCGGTTCCAGGCGGAATAGCCGGTCTGCGATTTCTCGAGGAACAGCTCCTCGATCTTGTCGTCGAGCTGATAGGGCTTTTCCTTGCGCAGATTGTCGATCCACGGCCGATAATGCGCCAGCGCCGGGATTTCGAGCTTTGCCGCCAGCTCCGCATCGGTGATCTTGTTGAGCTCCAGTTCGAAGAACAGGAGGATGGTAGAGATGTTGGTGAGGCTCGCGCTCACGTCACCGTAGAACTTCGCACGCTGCGGATCCGTGGTGTCGCCGACATAATAAAGCTGCGCGTAGGAACCGGTGCGGCCGAGCAGATCACTCAGCTTCTCATAGGCTTCGATCGCCTTTGCCAGATCGCCCCCCGAAAGGCCGGCGAGCTTGCCCTTGTAGGTCTGTGCAAATCCCTTCGCATCCTCCTCGCCGCGCTGCATGTCCGAGGCGAAAGCCGGATCGGCGGGCGATGCGTAGAGATCGGCGAGATTCCATTCGGGCAACGGGCCCAGTTTTTTGGCTGTAGCGGCAGCGTCCATGATCCATCCATCCGATTGGCGTTAGATCACGATGAGTTTGGGTTGAATCAACCCAAACTCATAAAAGTGATCGCCTCATATATGTTAGCGCGGGATTTCTTGCGAAAAACCGGCATCCACTTTTTCGCATCCCGCGCTGGTGCTCATATGGCCCATGCACGGGACCTCGGCAATAAGACGCGGGGAAACAAGCTGACGCTAGGCCACCTTCGAGGGCTCTGGACAAGCTCGAGAACTGTCCCCATTCTCGCCATACCCTTAATCAGCCCTTTACCCTTCTTTGTCACAGTTCGACCGTGAAATTGGGGGGAAGCCAGAGATGCGGTTGGGCGCGCATCGTGATCCGGCTTTTTGACCCGAGCGGCCATCGGATAATGAGTGGTGTCGGTCAGGCATGTCAGCACGCGTTCTTATTGTTGAAGACGATCCCGCCCAGAGGCGCATCCTCGAAGAGATGATGAAGCGCTTCGGGTTCGAAGCGGTGAGTGCCGAAAGCGGCGCCAAAGGCCTCGACATACTGAGCGGGCCGACAGGCGGCCAGCTCGAGCTTGTGATCCTCGACCTGATGATGCCGGGTATGGACGGGCTCGAATTCCTTGAGCGCATGGCGGGCGTGCGCGGCCATGTGCCGGTGATCGTGCAGACGGCGCAGGGCTCCATCGAGACCGTCATCAAGGCGATGCGCGCCGGGGCGGATGATTTCGTGGTCAAGCCGATCTCGCCCGAGCGCCTGCGTGTCTCGGTGCAGAACCTGTTGAAGGTGAACGCTCTCACCGAGGAGGTGAAACGCCTCAACAAGAAGGTCGGTGGCGCCTTGACCTTCGACGACCTCATTGCCTCATCGGCCGCGATGGCGGGCGTCATCAGGCTCGGGCGCCGCGGCGCCCAGTCCAATATCCCGATTCTCATCGAAGGCCAGTCGGGTGTCGGCAAGGAGATCATCGCCCGCGCCATCCATGGCGAGAGTGAGCGGCGCGGCCGCAATTTCGTCGCCGTCAATTGCGGCGCCATTCCGGAAAACCTGGTAGAAAGCATCCTGTTCGGCCATGAGAAGGGCTCCTTCACCGGCGCCACCGCCAAACATATCGGCAAGTTCCAGGAAGCCGACGGCGGCACGCTCTTCCTCGACGAAGTGGCGGAACTGCCGCTCGACATGCAGGTGAAGCTGCTGCGCGCCATCCAGGAAGGCGAGATCGATCCGGTGGGGGCGCGCAAGCCCATGAAGATCAATATCCGGCTGATCTCGGCCACCAACCGTAACATGATCGAGATGGTCAAGGCCGGCCAGTTCCGCGAAGATCTCTATTATCGCCTGAACGTCTTCCCGGTCATGGTGCCGCCGCTCAAGGACCGCAAGGACGACATCCCGGCCCTGGTAAATCATTTCATTACCCGCTTCGCCGCCGAGGAAGGCCGCAAGGTGCATGGCATCGATCCGCAAGCGCTGGCGATGCTGCAGCTCTACAGCTGGCCGGGCAATGTCCGCCAGCTTGAGAACACCGTGTTCCGTGCCATTGTCCTGTGCGAAGGCGACATCCTCGAAATCCAGGACTTCCCGCAGATTGCCTCGCTGGTCGAGGGCTATGAGGTGAAGATCCCGGAACTGCCCGCAACGCCGGCGGCCGCCGCGCCGGCCGCCGCCGGCCCCTCGCGCTCGACCGGCTCGGTCATCTCCGACGGCATGGCGATCGGTATCCCCGCGGTGACCGACGGCGGCCATATCCGCAAGCTCGAGGAGATCGAAGCCGACATGATTCGCCTGGCGCTCCATCGCTATCGCGGCCAAATGTCGGAAGTCGCGCGCAAACTCGGGATCGGCCGTTCCACCCTGTACCGCAAGATGCGCGATCTGGGCCTCGAGGACGGCGAGAACGGACGCTCGACTGGCTAGCGCCAGCCGGCAGGACCAGCATCAGAACGCCCGCTAACCATATGATTCAATTTGGATTATTATCCAAGTTCGTAACGTTCTAGAGTGATCGCGACCCGATCAACGCGTCGTTGCGGCAAAAACGTAACAGTTTTTCTTTTATGCAACCAAGTGGCCCCTCGACCGTTGAAATGCCATGAAGGCACGTTTAGCTAGGTCAACCGCCTCGGGCTGGGGCGAGCTAGGTGATAGACGTGATCGGATTGCCGAGATTTGCGGGTAAAGGGAAGGAAACCCGGTACCCGCTTTTCCGGATCGCGCGCTGAGGCGGCAACTTATGGGAGTGTTCCGACTATGCGGCTGACGCGGGGATTGGCGGGCGCCTCTGCGCTCGTTCTGGCTTTGAGCCTGTCAGCTCCCCAAGCCATGGCCGAGCGCGACATGGATACGCCCAGCCGGGTCGTCAAAAGCTCAGGATCCATCTTCGACTATTTCAAACGCAAGCGCGAAGCCCGCCGTGAAACACTGCGGCGCAATCGGGAGCCGGGCCCCCGTATCCAAAATGCGCCCCTGATCGATGTGGACAAGCCCGAGCCGCCGCTCGTCTACCAGCCGGAAAAGCTGGAAGCCTTGCAGGCGGAGTCGTTCAGCGAGCCCGAGCCGACCGAGCCCCTGGCCCAGGCCGTATACCGAGAATTGCAGAGCCGGGAAGCGGCCCCGCGCGTCACCCGCAACGAAAAGACGGCTATCATCGATCTCTACCGCGCCAACGGCTTCAAGCCTTTGTGGACGACGCCCGACGGGCTCGACCAGCGCGGCCAGGACGTGCTGCGTCTTCTGTCGAAGAGCGCCGACGAGGCGATGCAGCCCTCCGACTATCTGCCACCGGCCTTGGGAACCTTTACCGACAGCCCGACCTCCTTCAAGGGAGACTTGGTCCATCTCGCCAGGCTTGACCTGGGCATAACGGCCATGGCGCTGAAATATGCCCGCCATGCCTCGGGTGGCCGGATCATCCCGAACCAGCTGACCAAATACAACGATATCGAGACTGAGCCGGTGGCGCCGGGCACTGCCATCAAGGTCTTGGCCTGGAGCCCATTTCCAGTCGAATATCTCAACAGCCTGCAGCCGCGGCATCCGGCCTATGCCTTGTTCAAGGCCGAGCTCGCAAAAAAGCGCGCCGCGCTTCATGTGGCTGACAGCGAGACTATTCCGCCGGGCAGGCGGGTGAAGCCCGGCGACAAGGATTCGCGTATCATCCTCGTCCGCCATTATCTCGAGCGGCTCGGCTATCTCGAAGGCGAGGACACGGCGCAGAACAGCCTGCCTGCCACCACCGAAGACGCCGCCTATGGCCTTAAGCTGGTTCTTGACCCGGCGGTGTCGGATGCGCTGTCGGCCTTCCAGACCGAAGCCCAGATCAAAGTCACCGGCGCGCTTGACCAGGCGACCGTCAATGCCCTCAACGGGCGCAGCGAAGAAAGCATGGTCAGCAGGCTGGTCTACAACATGGAGCGCCTGCGCTGGCTGCCGAAAACGCTGGGCAGCAAATATGTCTTCGTGAACCAGGCCGCCTATCAACTGGAAGTCGTGGACAACGGCCGCGAGGTGTGGCGCACCAAGGTCATCATCGGCAAACCCGAGACCCAGACGGTCGCCTTCCACGATCGGATGGAAACGGTTGTCTTCAATCCCTCCTGGGGCGTGCCGCCATCGATCATCCGCAACGAAATGCTGCCGATCCTGAGGCGAGATCCTTCCTATCTGGACCGGCTGGGCTACCGCGTCATCACCAAGGGCGGCCAGATCGTTCGCTCGAGCTCGGTCAACTGGTCGGCCTACCGCAAGGGCGTGCCCTATTCCATCCAGCAGCCGCCGAGCGACGACAACGCGCTGGGCGAGGTGAAATTCCTGTTTCCCAATTCACACAGCATCTATTTCCACGACACGCCGGCGCGCTCGCTCTTCGAGCGCTCCGCCCGTGCCTTCAGTCATGGCTGTGTGCGCGTGGAGAACCCCCGTATCTTCGCAGAAACGCTTCTGGGCCTGAGCGACGAAGAAGTGGCCAAGCGCATCGATAGCGGCGTGAGCCAGAGCGCCAAGGTCAAGGAAGACATCAAGGTCCATCTTACCTATTTCACTGCCTGGCCGGATCAGAAGGGCAGGATCGTCTACTATGACGATGTCTATGGCCGCGATCAGCGCATGGAGACCGCCTTCTCGGCCACGGCTGTGGCAGCAAGGTGACCCCGAAACCTGCCGCAGAGGCAGCTTGCCTTTTTTGTTTAAGCGCCCGTTAATGATAGTGATTTAGGTTATTTTTCGACAGCTATACTGCCTAAGAGTAGCCGTATTCTTGTCGCAAGCATGGAACTGGTGTAATCCGTTTCTGGGACGGATGACCGTTGTTTTCGGGACAATAGCAAGGGGAACCGGGGTTCAGCCGGTCTAAAAGTGAGTATGGGTTTCCTGGCCGCTGAAAACGGACAACGTGGATCTTTGACCTCGCGCGTAAGAGGGATCGCTCTCTCTACCGCCTTGGTCGGTGCCTTGACCGCCGGCCTGTGGTTCGGATTCAGTAACAATGACGCCACCGCCGCTGGCGAGACCCGCACCCTTTCCCTCTATCAGACCCATACGAAGGAAAGCCTGACCGTCACCTACAAAGTGAATGGCCGCTACATTCCTTCCGCGATGGAAAAGCTCAATTACATTCTGCGTGACTGGCGGCGCAACGAGGTGATCCGCATCGATCCCAAGACCATCGACCTCGTCTGGGAACTCCATGCCGATCTGGGCTCGACCCGGCCCGTCCATATCGTTTCCGGCTACCGTTCGCCCAAGACCAATGCCTTCCTGAAGCGCATCGGCCGCAATGTGGCGAAGAAGAGCCAGCACATGATCGGCAAGGCAATCGATATCTATTTCCCCGACGTGCCGACACAGCGGCTCCGCAACAGCGCACTGGTCCGCCAGGTCGGCGGCGTCGGCTACTATCCGACCTCCGGTCAATATGGTTTTGTCCATGTCGATTCGGGCAAGGTCCGCATGTGGCCGCGCGTGTCGCCCAACCAGCTGGCCAAGATTTTCCGCGACTATCGCAAGACCATCGGGGCGCGGCGCAATGCACAGGACCAGGTCATGGTGGCGACGACCGAGTCGGCGCCCGATCATGGCGCCATGAAAGCGAAGCTCGCCACCATCGCCAACAGCTATAATGGCGACGAGGACGAGGATGTGGCGGCCGCGAGCGCTCCTGAGGCGACGCCGGCGGCTGAAGCCGATTCGCAGGCGCCTACCCCGCGCGCAAAGCCTGTCGTTCAGCGCCCTGTCGAGGTAGTTGAAGCCTATCCGGTCCCGCTACCGCGGCCGAAACCCATTGAAGTCCTCATGATGGCCGCCGCCAACATGCAGATCGAGCCGGCCTCGGCGCCAGCCCGCGGCGTCGAAACAAATTTCAAGTCGCACATTCCGTCCGACAGTCTCGGCCCGGTGGCCGGAGCGGAATCGATGGTGGAGGAGCCGGATGTCACCCAGACAGCCAATGTCTCCGCCAAGGGCAGTTTCGCCGACTCGCTGCGTGACGGCACGGCGGAAAACGTTCCGCTGATCCGCCCGCTGGCCGCATCCGCCGGCAATGACGATCTGTTCTGGTGGCCCAAGCAGCTGACCTTCAGCCCTGACCAGGCGATCCGCCGCGATGGGGCACCGCAGGAAGTGGTGCCGGATGACAGCGAGACCATCGCCGAGATGGCCGCCCCGCAGCTTTCGTCGTCCTCGACCCTGATGATGGCGCAGGCCAATGCCGCCTCGCCCCTGCCGTCGCTGCAGACCACGACCAGCGGCAAGGGCGACATGCTCGAAGTCAATCGCTCGGCCAAGGGCAGCATGCTGATGAACGAGCCGGTCGCGCTGCAGAAAAAGCGCCAGACGCTGGGCCAGTTCATCGAAGACATCACCGACAGCAACTGATCGGCCACCGCCAGATCACGATCGGTTCAGGTCAGTCCGGCCTGGCCTCTTGCACGCCGGCTGCCGCTTGCCTCACCTCGGCAGCGTATATCGGGAAATGCCGGAGAAGACGCGTACATGCTTTCGAGAGAGGCGTGAGCACGCATCGGCTGCTCTCCGGTCGCCTTCCTCTGGGCTGGGGCCAGAGAAAGATCCAGAAGTACAGTGAGATCGAGATAATCGTAGGGAGCGGGCCCGGTCAATCGATCACCGCATTGAATTCCGCGCATGTGTGGCGCAACTGAATGCCGGTCTCAGCTTTGGAATTTCGTTCTGCTCGCACAGTGGTTTCGCGACGGGCACATGACCTTCAGAACTTCTTCAGGGAGCTGAGCGTTCCCCGCCGGCCGTCTCAGATAATGGGCGCCGGCGCAATCGCGACCGCGGGCTATCAGCTCTGGTCGACGCACTCGATTGACCCCTCCGCCAGGAGCTGATCTTCGGCGCGCGACAGATAGCGCCCCTGATGGGCCATGATGGCGGCATCCGGATTGTCGATGGCGGCACGCCAAGCCGCGCCCGCGTGGTCGGCGGCGAATAGTTCCTTGGCCCGCGCCAGGATCAGTTGTGTCCGCTTGTCCATCCTCGCAACCGTCCCTGTGGGGCCTGGCGGCGGATCCGACGCAGGGATTACGCGATGCCCAGGATTTTGAGCGCCGGCAACACGATCAGCAGGCCAATGGTCAGGCCACCACCCACCATGCGCAGAAACGTCTCAATAATCTCGGTTTTCTCGATAGGAGGCGGGCTCGCCGGAATACGCGTCACTGTCATACCTCCCTTGCTGTGTGTCCAGCCGGGACTTCTTACGAGGAGCAGCTCATCGGCTCATCGCATCCCGTTCCAGAAGGCGGAACGCGCGACGGCCAACCAAGTTCCGGTCGCGCCGAAAAAAAGCGGGCAGGAAGCGGATCCTACTATGCCGCTTCTTCCGTCGGCAGCATGCCGAGCGCATTCAGATAGAGATCGAGGATCGCCTCTTCTTCCTCGCGCTCATGGCGGTCCTTCTTACGCAACGAAATGACCTTCCGCAGAATCTTCGTGTCGAAACCATTCGCCTTGGCTTCGGCATAGACCTCCTTGATATCGCCCGCGACCGCCTTCTTGTCCTCTTCGAGCCTTTCTATACGCTCGACGAGGCTCTTGAGCTGGCCTTGGGCAAAACTGGTCTTGGCGTCCATGAGGATGGTCCTGAGCTGAAGCTAGTGCTTATGGGTTGATTTGAAGGCCGCGTCCTGGGCCGGGCTCGCCTCGCGCTGATGCTTGGCCTTCCACTCCGCATAGGGCATGCCGTAGACGCGCTGGCGCGCATCGTCGCGCGAAACCTCGAGCCCCCGCGCCTTGGCCGCCTCCTCATACCAGTTGGACAGGCAGTTCCGGCAGAAACCCGCCAAGTTCATCAGATCGATATTCTGGACATCGCTGCGCCCGCGCAAATGCTCGACAAGCCGGCGGAACACCGCAGCTTCGAGCTCGGTCTCGGTATTGGGATCAGTCGTCATTTGCCACCTTACATATACCCTTCGAGGATGGGCGCCAGACGCGATATCCACTCATCCACACCTGATTGCTGGGCGATCAGATCCTGGCGGATTTCGATCAGGCCATGCCGCAAGCCTCTGCTTGTTCCATGGGTATATAGGGTGTCGCCCTCGAGGGCACCGGAATAGGGTTCGTTGTCCCCGACACAGAGATCACCCGCCGCCCGGAACGCCTTCAGCAGATATCCGGCGAAGCGCCGGTCCCGCTCCCACAGGACACCCACATGCCAGGGCCTGGGTACCCCCCTCCAATAAGGAGTGAAGCTGTGGAGGGAAACCAATACCGGGTCGATCCCCTGCCCCAGCGCCAGGTCTATTTCAGCCTTTATGGCGGCGTGATAGGGGCGATGGAACCGGGCGATGCGCCGCTCCCGCTCCGCCACGTCGATTTCGGCATTGCCGGGCACGACGGCACCATCCGAAAGCCGCATGACGAGAGTGGGGTCGTCCACGCCGCGATTGGGATCGATCAGGAGACGCGAATAGGTCGTCATCAAAGCGGGACAGCCAAGCGCATGGGCAAGCCCCCGCGTCACCGCCTCGACTCCGATATCATAGGCGATATGGCGCTCGAACTGCTCGCGCGGCAGACCGAGCGCTCCATACTCGGCTGGAACGCTATTGCGGGCATGATCGGCGAGAAGGATCAGCCCCCGCTTCAAATTCCCGTCAACTCTGACAAAACTCTCATTAAGGCTTGTTTCAAACATTGCAGGTTTTATACGGGGTCCCATTCGGCCAGTCATCATCTTGCCAAACTTGACGGGAGGACTGGTTGTGGCACAACTTGGCACGCTTTCAGGCCCGCCGCTGTTGACGCCTGTGCATTGACAGGGAATGTTATGACAGATTCGCTAGTATCACCGGGGTCCACGGGACGGATGGCACACTTTTTGGCAATATCGACAGCGGCGTTCTTGGCGCTGGCTTTCATGACGCAAGGCGCCAAGGCCGATCTCAAGCTTTGCAACAAGACCGAAAGCCGCGTCGGTGTGGCGCTCGGCTACAAGGACAAGGAAGGCTGGGCATCGGAAGGCTGGTGGAATATCGGCGCCAATGGCTGCGAGACGCTGCTGAAAGGCCCGCTGATCGCACGCTACTATTACATTTTCGCCGTCGACTACGATAAGGGCGGCTCCTGGGGCGGCAAGTCGATGATGTGCACCAGGGACAAGATCTTCACCATCCGCGGCATCGGCAACTGCACCGAACGCGGATACAATAAGACCGGCTTCTTTGAGGTCGATACCAAAGAGGAAGTCGATTGGACCATCTCACTCTCCGGCGAAAAGACGACCACCAGCGGCACGCAATCGCAGTGAGACGCAACCGTAGCGTCAAGGTAATCGCCACTCTAGGACCTGCCTCCTCCAGCCAGGAGATGATCGAGAAGCTGTTTCTCGCCGGCGCGGACGTATTCCGCATCAATATGAGCCACACCTCGCACAAGCTGCTCGAGGAGCTGCATGGCGCGATTCGCAGAGTGGAGCAGAAGCTCAACCGGCCGATCGGCATTCTGGCCGATCTTCAGGGACCGAAATTGCGGCTGGGTACGTTCAAGGGCGGCGAAGTCCGCATCACTGCCGACCAGACCTTCACCTTTGATGCCAACCCCGAGCCCGGCGACGAGACGCGCGTCTATCTGGGTCATCCGGAGATCTTCTCGGCCGTCAAGGCGGGCGACAATCTGCTCGTCAATGACGGGCGGCTGCGCGTCGAGATCACCGATGTGAAGCCCGACAAGCTCACCACGCGGGTGATCTTCGGCGGCTCGCTGTCGGACAAGAAGGGCATCAACCTACCCGACACGATCCTGCCGATACCGGCCCTGACGGAGAAGGACCGCGCCGATCTCGATTTCGCCGCTCATATCGGCGTTGACTGGATCGCGCTCTCCTTCGTGCAGCGCCCCGAGGACGTCGCCGAGGCCCGCAAGCTCATTGCCGGACGCGCCGGTGTGATGGCCAAGATCGAAAAGCCTTCCGCCCTCAATGTGCTGCAGGAAATTCTCGAGATTTCCGACGGCATCATGGTGGCGCGCGGCGACCTGGGCGTCGAGCTGCCGCTCGAAACCGTCCCGGCGCGCCAGAAGCAGATCACCCGCGCGGCGCGGCGCGCCGGCCGCCCGGTGGTGGTGGCGACGCAGATGCTCGAATCAATGATCGTCGAACCGGTGCCGACACGCGCCGAGGTTTCCGACGTCGCTACCGCCGTCTATGAAGGCGCCGACGCCATCATGCTGTCGGCCGAAAGCGCCACCGGCAAATGGCCGGACAAGGCGGTCGCCACCATGGATGCGATCGCCCGGTCGGTCGAGAACGACGCCTTTTACCGCGGCATAATCACGGCGCAGAGAAGTGACCCCGAGCCCACCAGCGCCGATGCCATCTCGGCGGCGGCGCGCCAGGTCGCCGAGACCCTCAATCTCGCGGCCATCGTCTGCTATACGGCGACGGGTTCCACCGGCATCCGCATGTCGCGCGAGCGTCCAGATGTGCCGATCATCGCATTATCGCCGATCACCGCCACGAGCCGTCGCCTGGCCCTGGTCTGGGGCCTGCATTGCGTTCTGACCGACGACGCGTACGACCTCGACGACATGGTCTCGCGCGCCTGCCATATCGCGCAGGCCGAAGGCTTCGCCGATCCGGGTGAGCGCATCATCGTCACCGCCGGCGTTCCGCTCGGCACGCCGGGCGCCACCAACATGCTGCGCGTCGCCTATCTCGACCGCGACTAGCGCGGGATGCGAATTCCCTGCAGACTGGACCGCGTTTGCAGGGAATTTGCAGCGGATTTGCAGGGTATTTCGCGAAGACCTAAGAAACAGGGATCGATCTTCCGCCTGCATCGCCACATGGCCAAGCTGCCACGCCCGCGCCCGCCGATGCAAGACGTACCTGTTCAGATCGGCCGTTCCTCGGCCTCGATTTCCTCGAGCGCGCGCTTGACGCTTTCCATATGCGGATTGTAGCTCAGGGCCTCGCTGAAGGCGGCGCGCGCCGCCGCAAGGTCGCCCTGCTGGCGCTTGATCATGCCGAGGCCCGATAGCGCGCCGAAATGCCGGGGCTCGAGCTCGAGCACCTTTTCTATGTCCTTGAGCGAATCGTTGTAGCGCCCGATCAGGAAGTAAACGGTCGCCCGCTTGTTCCAGGCTTCCGCATAGTCGGGATGCACCTCGATGACATTGTCGAGAATGGACAGCGCAAGACCTGTTTCATTCGAAGCGGAGGCCTTCATCGCCTGCGCCAGGAGCGCGTCCGCGGTCGGGCTGTCCGACGTCATCCACAGGTTCCAGATCGTCTGCTCGGTTCTTTGCGCCTCGGCACCGTCCTCGCTCTTGATCAGGCGGGCGAAGAGCTTGTCGAGCTGCTCGGCACGCATTTCCGAAGGCTTCAGCCGGGCGACCGCGGGCGTAGGCTCAGGGCTGTGATCGCGCGGCTCCGTCTGGGCCTCGGCAGTCGAAGCGATAGCGAAGAGGACGGATAGAGCGACAAGACAGCGCCGGATCAACATGGCGCCATTATACAGGAGCGCGTGCGGCAATAAAATGATCACCGCCGTGGGAGCCCCGCGGCGGTGATCACAAAACCGTCGACAGAATCGCTCAGCCCTGGCGGGCTTTGAAGCGCGGATTGGTCTTGTTGATGATGTAAATGCGGCCCTTGCGCCGCACGAGACGATTGTCACGGTGGCGTTTCAAGAGCGATTTCAATGAGTTACGGATCTTCATGACAATCACCAAATAAACCAAAATAAATTGCGCCCGGACCGAACGTCCAGGCACCTCTTTCGGAGGCGGGACCATAGTGATATGCAGATGGCCTGTCAATTCCGCCCTTCGGCTTTCCTACGCAAGGGACGTTGGATCTTTCACCCCGCGATGATCACGACCCAGTTTATTGTCACCGCTTTGGTCCTGGCGGGCGCGCTTGCCGTCATCGCCCGCATGGTCATCATCGAGAAGCGCCCTCGTAGCGATCTCAATCCGCGCCTCCTCCCGACGACACCGGTCATGATCATTTGTGCCTTTGTAGCCCTCCTCGCGCTGGTTCATCTCGTGAATATGGCAGGGGTCCACACGGGTCGCTGATCCCGAAACGAAAGGCGCCCGCCCCCCGGCAAGGGATGCGGGCGCCTCGATCAGACTTGAAAACAGGGTGATCAGGCCGCTTTCTTGTTCTCGATCACCTTCGGCTCGCTTCTGCCGTTGATGGCGATGGTGCGCGGCTTCATGGCCTCCGGAATTTCGCGCTTCAGCGCGATGTGGAGAAGACCGTTGTTGAGCTCGGCGCCTACAACCTGCACATAATCGGCGAGCTGGAAGCGGCGCTCAAAGGCGCGCTGGGCGATGCCCTGGTGCAGGAACTCGCTCTTCGATTCGCGTTTATCGACCTTCTTGCCGGTGACGCTGAGCATGTTCTGCTTCACTTCAATCGTGATGTCGTCCTGGCCGAAGCCGGCGACCGCCATGGTCACGCGATATTCGTCTTCGCTGACGCGCTCGATATTATAGGGCGGAT
Source organism: Nordella sp. HKS 07 (assembly GCF_011046735.1). NCBI lineage: Bacteria > Pseudomonadati > Pseudomonadota > Alphaproteobacteria > Hyphomicrobiales > Nordella > Nordella sp. HKS 07. The sequence continues at coordinate 769,306 of NZ_CP049258.1, forward strand.
AGGCCGGAACTTCGAAGCTTCCGACATTGTCGAGAAGCTGGCCCAGACGGTCAAAGCCGACGGTCGAACGATAAAGGGGGGAAAGATCAAACATATGCACATCCTCCTTGAGCAAGGTGCAGTTGGTTGAGCCCATCTGAATTGACTGGGCCGTTCGGTGCGAACCCGCCGCGGCGGCGTCCGCATAGACTCAAATAATTTCCGCGCGAGATATTTCAAGGGCTACCCCGCTGTTCATTTTTTTCAACGGTTTCAGCCGGTTACACAGAGCACACCGAGAAACGAGAGTGAATGGAGAATGAACGGCCGCTTCGAACTGCGTTCAGTTACAAAACCGTAATCTCCCACCCATCGATGGCGAGGCCATCACAGAAGAAGGTCAAGGAGACATATATGTTCGCGAAGCTTATCGTTGCCGCTGCCGCTGTGACCGCTGCCGCCATTGCGGCCGTGCCGGCCCAGGCGAAAACCAATATCGATGTGAATGTCGGCTTTGGTATCGGCGGCGGCTACGGTGACGGCTATTACGGCGGCGGCTATTACGGTGGCGGCTACTATCCTGCCTATGGTGGCGGCTATGACGGCGTCAGTTGCTGGAAGGCCAAGAAGATCGTGCAGAATCACGGCTTCTACAAAGTGAACGCCATCAATTGCGGCGGCAAGGTCATGCGCTTCAAGGCCAAGAAAATGGGCGATTGGTATCGCGTCAGGGTCAACCGCTGGGGTAACATCGTCGACGTCGATCCCATCTAGCGCGCAGATATGAGATAAAGGGAAGAGCGCCCTCAGGGGCGCTCTTTTCGTTTGGGGAATGAACCCCAAGTGAATATCTCTCCTGGATGAGGTTCAGGCGCATTCTGGGATGCTGTGGTCACCTGAACACAAGGAGCCATCATGGCCGCCAGACTGCGTCACGCTTTTGCCTTTTTCGCTCTCGCCTTTCCTCTCCTGGCGGCTTCGGCCAACGCGCAGTCCGATCCGCCCGGCGGCAAGCCGGGCTATACCTGGCCTTCGCACTATGATTTCTTCGTGCCTTATGGCGGTAAGGATGGCGGACCCGTTTATGCCAAGCCCGCTTATAAGGGCGTCAATCTGACCTTGAGCTGCCGCGAGGCTGTGGGACTCCTCAAACTGAAGGGTTACAGGGATATCGAGGAGTTGAGCTGCGCTGGATCGGTCTATCGATTCGGGGCAAAGCTGAATGGCGATCGGCTCGAGATCGAGCTCGACCCGCGCACCGGTGACGTCCTCAGGCGTCACCAGCTTTAGAGCGCCGGGCGCTGACATAGAATCGGTCCGGCGCTCTAACTCTTTGATTTGCGCATCGGATTATCCGAAAACCGCTTCGCACTTTTCGGTCCGATGCTGTGGAGCCAAGAAACACTTGGCGGCAGCCAAAGCCTCCTTCGCTGTACACAAGGTGTTACAATCGGAAGCGGAAAGGCACCATGTCCGCCGCATTTTCTTCACGATCCTCCCGCAACGTGTTCGTGTTGCGCGAAAGAGCGTGGCAAAGGAGTAATAGGGGTTATGCTCAAGAAATTAATCGCGGTCGGAGCCTTGACTGTTGGCGTGCTGGGTTTCGGCACCATTGGCCAGGCCTCGGCCGGCACGGATGTCAATATCGGTATCGGCCTCGGCGGCGGATACTATGATCCGGGACCGGTCTATTATGGCGGTGGTCGGCAGATATCTTGCCGTCAGGGCGCCCGTATCGTGGCTTCGGCAGGGTTCCGCCGCGTCCGTCCGTCCGACTGCAAAGGCTCCGAGTACAAGTATTATGCCTTTCGGCGCGGCGACATGTATAAGATCACCATGAAGTCGCGCAATGGCAAGATCAAGGATGTCGACCGGATCCGCAGGGGCGGCTGGGACGACTATGATGACGACGACTACGGCGACTATTGAGATCGAGACCGATAGGGGAGCGGAGCGGCTCCCCTTCCGACGTGCGAGGGTATGATATCATGCTAACCAGATTTGGACTTGTCGCAGCTGCCTTGGTGAGCGGTACGATTGCATTCGCGGGTGTCGCGGATGCCGGAGCGAAGCTGAAGTTCAGATACTACGCCTATGATCCGGCTTATGATTACTACTACGGCCCCGAATACATCCCGGAGCCGCGCTACTATCGCTATTTCCGGCGCGATCGCCCGGCCTACCTCTATGAGGATGACCGGGATGATTATGACGACTATGCCTATGATCCGGACTATTACGAGCCCGAATATATCCCGCCGCGCAAGCGCAAGACCTACGCCAAGCCGCAGATCCAAGAGAGGCCGTCAGCTGCCAAGAAGAAGCCGGCTGCGATCTCCTGCAGCAAGGCCGGGGAGATCGTCTCAGGCTATGGCTTCAAGAGCGTCAAGCAGGTGACCTGCAGCGGCAAGGTCTACGCCTTCAACGCCACGCGCGACGGCAAGCCCTTCTCCGTCAAGCTCAACTCATCGTCGGGCGAACTCACCGAAGTCAAAAAGCGCTAGTGTCCCGAATCCGAAGTTCGCCACAGCCAGCGGGACCTTCCGAGCGAACTTCGGATTCGGAAGGACACTAGAAAGCCTAATGATTCTAGTGTGCTTTTGAACGCGAAGTTCCTGTCGGGGCAAGCCGACTGATATCAGGAACTTCGCGTTCAGCACACTAGTGTCCCGAATCCGAAGTTCGTTACAGCCATCGGGACCTTCCGAGCGAACTTCGGATTCGGAAGGACACTAGAAAACCTTATGATTCTAGTGTGCTTTTGAACGCGAAGTTCCTGTCGGGGCAAGCCGCCTGATATCAGGAACTTCGCGTTCCGCACACTAGTTCCATCCAGCTCGATCGGGACGAGTTCACTCGATCAAGCTGGGTTGACCGGCCACGGCGGGAAACGGAGCGTTCACGGGCTGATTCTTGCCGGTTCGCCCCGCCTGCTGTATGCGCTAGGCCCGTGGATATCCAACCGCCCTTGATTCCGCTCACCCCCTTGCCCGGCAACGGCTTGCCGGACGGACTGGTCGCGACCACGGTGACGGCCAAGGATGGCCGCAAGCTGCGCGCAGCACTTGCCGTTCCAAATTCGCCGAAGGGCACGGTGGTGCTTGTTTGCGGCCGAGGCGATTTCATCGAACGATGGTTCGAGACGATCGCCGATTTTCTTCGCCGCGGCTTTGCCGTCGCCACCTTCGATTTCCGCGGGCAAGGCGGTTCGGAGCGCGCTTACGAAGATCGCTCCCGCGACGGCATCAAGAGCTTCTCCGAGTATGATGACGACTTCACCTCCTTCATGACGCAGGTCGTCCTGCCGGATTGCCCGCCCCCCTTCTACGCGATCGGACATTCGACCGGGGGCCTGATTCTTCTCCGGGCGCTGACCAAGCGCACGTGGTTCGAACGCGCGGTGCTGTCGGCGCCGCTGATGGGGGTCGATACGGGCTTGTGGCCGCTGTCACTGGTGCGCTTTATGTGCGCGCTCGCCCCCAAGGCCGGCTTGGGTCGCCTCTTCCTGCCCGGCCAGAGCAAACGGCCGATCGCGCCGCAGAACTTCCCCGGCAACAACCTGACCAGCGACCAGCGCCGCTATCACCAGGCGACGACCACACTGGCGAAGCAGCCGGACCTCGGGCTGGGCGCCCCGACATTCTCCTGGCTCAATGCGGCGCTCCACTCGCTGCGCCAGCTGAACAGGGTGGCCAAATCGACGGCTTTCCGCGCACCAATCCTTATCGTTGCGGCGGGCCGCGACCGTGTCGTCGACAATGAGGCGACGCGGCGCTTCTGCGCGACCGCCGCCGGCGTATCGCTCGCCGTCATTCCGGAGGCGCGCCATGAGATACTGTTCGAGCGCGACAGCATCCGCGAGCAGTTCTTCGCCGCCTTCGACGCCTTCACGCGGGCGTAATGACAGCCAGCGCTTCCTCGTGAAGCGCGCGCGAGCCGGCGGCGATCACATTGCCGCCTTGCGCCGCCTCGCCCCGATCCCATGTGGTGACGACGCCGCCCGCCCCCTCGATGATCGGGATAAGCGGAGCTATATCATAAGGCTGCAAATGCGCGTCGAGGGCGAGATCGACCTGACCTGCTGCCAGGACGCAGAAGAAATAGGCGTCGCCGCCATAGCGGGTGAGTTGAGTCGCCAGGCGCAACTTATTAAACACCGCTTTTTCCGCCTCGGAGCGGTAGAGCTCGGGGGCCGTGGTGGTGAATGTGGCCTCGGCCAGGGGACGGCCGGCGCGGGTGGCAAGCTTGCGCTCGGCGCCGCGATAGCGTGACCAGGCGCCGTCGGGATTTCCATAGAAGGTCTCGCCGACAAAAGGCTGGTTCATCACCCCGACCTTGGGCCTGCCCTCGAAGTTCAGCCCGATGAGTGTGGCCCAGGTCGGCATGCCGGAAATGAAGGCTCTGGTACCGTCCACCGGATCCAGCACCCAGGTCAGTCCAGACCGGCTGGGCTTCGTTCCATATTCCTCTCCGTGGATTCCGTGATCCGGAAAACGCTCCTCGATCATCGCCCGCATGACCCGCTCGCCGGCCCGGTCTCCTTCGGTGACGGGGTCCCAGACCACCCCCGCCTTGACGTCCACCGGGATGTCGTTGCGGAAATGGGGCATGATCTCTTTGGCGGAGGCCTCGGCGAGCTCGAGTGCAAATCGGGTGAGTTCAGTCCAGTCCGGGGTTGGCATGAGAGATTCCTGGCTTATTTCGGAGATATTTTTTTCTAGTCTAGCGCGAGGGAAAGGCAGAACGACGGATAGCGCTATTCCGATTCGATTCCCATAAGCGCAATAACTCGACCACTTTTATGGAGTTTCTATTCAAAATCCCCGAAACCTTGCTGCATCGCAGCAGAGTTATCCAGCTTTGAGACATGCGTCCTGCGCATATCTTGTATCCAAAGATGACTGGATATCGCGTCCTAATTCACGCATTATACAACAATAACAATGGATTAGGTGATGTTTTGGCGTGTTGCATTTTTTTGGAGCACCGGCAAAAAATTCACTTCGATTGACTCTTTGACTTGAATTTTTGCTGCTGCACTGCCAAATAGATCTCGCGAGTGGAGACGACGTCTTCCCTCGCATGCCCTTCCTGGGCGTTTCCTCCCTAGACTTGGGCCGGTTCACGAAAGTGATACCGGCCTTTTTTCTTACTCGGCCGCCTCGCGCCGCGGTTGCATGATATCGGGGAGGCTGGCGAGCAGACCGGCGAATATGCGATGCAGGGTGAGCTTGACGGCAGCATAGCCGCGGCTGCGCTCGAGCGTGCGCTCGTCGAGATAGAGCGCCCGATTGATCTCGATCTGCAGGGCATGCCGGTTATGGCTGGGGGAACCATAATTCTGGGTAATGAAGCCGCCGGAATAAGGCTTGTTGCGCAAGACCCTGAGGCCCTGACTGCGGATCAACTCCTCCAGCATGGACACGATCTCGTCGGCGCAAGCCACCCCATGGCGATCCCCTAGCACGATGTCGACCCGGCCCATGGGATGCGGCGTCACATGTGAGCAGGCCGTGGACGGCATGGAGTGACAATCGACCAGCAATGAATAGCCGAAGGCCTCGCGGGCCCGGTTGATGAGATCGGACAGCGCCCGGTGATAGGGACGGTACATCGTCTCTATGCGGGACAGCACCTCAGGCAGCTTAAGGGGGCCACGATAGATCTCGTCGCCCTCGCTCACGATGCGCGGGATGGTGCCGAGCCCGCCGGCAACCCGCATGGACGAGATATTGGCGAAGCCAGGCAGGTCTTCGCGAAACATGCGGGGGTCGAGCTCATAGGGCTCGCGGTTCACGTCGAGAAAGGCGCGCGGGAAATGCGCGTGGAGCAAGGGCGCGCCCAGGTCGGCGACGAAGGAGAAGAGCTCGTCGATATAGCAGTCTTCCGATTTGCGCAGCGCGTGCGGGTTAAGGCGCGACGCGGCCAGGAAATCAGCCGGATAGATGCGGCCGCTATGGGGCGAATTGAAGATGACGGGCCGTGTCCACTGGCGTGGGGCGAGAATGGCGAAGGGTTCCAACTCGGCAGGTCTGCCCAATTCGAGAAGCTCCTGGGTGGCTAAGTTGGGCGAGTATCGCGGTCAAAAGCGTCGTTGTCCACAGGATAGACGCGCTTTATAGGACATTTACCTGTCCCGCCTAGTGTGCTGGATTATAGGAGAAGCCGCACATCATGGCGAAACGATCAGGGATATGATGGCCAAGATTATTTTGGCTGAAGACGACGAGGATATGCGGCGATTTCTGGTGCGTGCGCTCGAACGGGCGGGGCATGCCGTCGTGTCATTCGGCGAGGGCGCCAGCGCCTTCGAGGAGATCAAGCAGAGCTCCTACGACCTGCTCCTGACCGATATCGTGATGCCCGAAATGGACGGCATCGAGCTCGCCCGCCGGGCAGCCGAACTCGATCCCAACCTCAAGATCATGTTCATCACCGGTTTCGCCGCCGTGGCGCTCCACCCCGATTCGCGGGCGCCGAAGGAAGCAAAGGTTTTGTCCAAGCCCTTCCACCTGCGCGAGCTCGTGGCCGAGGTCGACCGCATGATGGCGGCCTGATCGGGTACCGGGCGTCACCTCGTTAGCGGAAATGCAGGGTTTCGAACCGAATCCACTTGGGGTCCCTGCCCCAACGAAACAAATCCTGGACGAGTATCGTTTTCCGGCTCCAGCTGGCCGGCGGGGTGGTCATAAAGGCTTGCGCTGCGGCCGGCTTCCCGTTATACGCAGGCCCGCTTCAGACAATGGCGTGGGCGGTTAGCTCAGCGGTAGAGCACTACGTTGACATCGTAGGGGTCACATGTTCGATCCATGTACCGCCCACCATTTCTCGAAGAATCTTCATTCATTTTACGCACACCAAATTCCGGCGCCCCTTCGGCGGCAGCCTTGCGACCTATTTGAGAGTTAATCGGGAGGCCCGTCAGAGATAGCGATCTCTCCGTTCGCGCCTACTCTGGCGGGCTGATTCATTGCTCGACCAATCAAAATGTCGTGCGCATCTCGCGCAGAGCCTTATCCCTCTCCCCAGAGTTACCTGATTGTTGCAAAACAGCAATAGCTGTGTGAACTCGCCTTGATCCGGAAACACCGGCGCGGGAGGAACGAATATATGACGGACATACCCCTCCAAGGTTCGTTTCCGTGTGCGACCCTGGCAGAAAGATCAACGCCCGACCGATATTACCCCTTGGTCCAACTTGCCGACCGGGAAGAGCCGGGACAAGCTGAACTATTCCCAGCTTGGTTTTCGGCAGTTTGAGCCGCCGAAAGCAGACGGCTCGTTGCGGTGATCGCCCTCGCGCAACGAGCCGCTCCTGGACTCCACCAGTCATGGCTATGTCGAAGACGATCAGGCCCGTCCGGTCAGGACGAGAATGAGCAGGACGATGAAGATGAGCCCAACCGTTCCGCTCGGGTAATAGCCCCAGCTGCGGCTGTATCCCCAATTCGGTAGCGCACCGATAAGCAACAGAATCAAAATCACCAGCAGTATAGTGCTCATTCCCGACCTCGCATAATTACATGTTGCCGAACAACGTCTCCTGCGCGCCAAAGTTCCATTTGGCTACCGCCGGCGTCTGCGCCCGTGTCGTGGAAATGGATCTCGTCGGCGCCTATCCGCTGTGCAACCAATTGCACCACTATGCAGAATTGGCACCGTTCAGAGAGCGCTCCCGCTCACCGTCTGAATTCAGGCTTTCTGATCTTCAGGCGAAAATTCCCGCCGGATCGCCGCGCTGTGTTCGCCGAGAGCCGGCACCGAAACGGCAGTGAGATCGGGATGGAGCGGTGGTGCGGCGAGTTCGAACATGCCACCGGGTGCCCGGCAGGCGATCCGCCGCAACGCCGGATGGGTCGAGAGATCGGCGACCGTCGAGACACGGCCCCAGGCCAGGCCCGCCGCCGCAAGACGCTCGATCGCCTCGCTTGTCGTCAATGCGGCGAATACAGGCGCGATCTCCTGATCGAGCGCCACGCGATGGGTCAACCGCGCGGTGTTGCTGCCAAAGCGGGGATCATCGATGAGTTCGGGTCGCGCAAGGACACGCCGGCACAAGCGCGCCCATTCATCGGCGTTCTGGGCGACGATCACAACCTCCCCGTCCCGGCAGGCATAGGGCCGGTAGGGATAGATCGAGGCATGGGCGAGTCCGAAGCGTTCCGTCATGCGCCCGGCATAATCATGGTGGAGCAGCGGCACATTCATCCAGTCCGCCAGCCCGTCGAACATCGCCATTTCGATCGCGGCACCTTTGCCGTTGCGCTCCCGCGCATAGAGCGCCTCGACGATTGCGGCATGCGCATTCATGCCCGTGCAGATATCGGCCGCCGAGACGCCGACCTTGGCCGGGCGCTCGGGTGAACCGGTGACCGAGCAGAGTCCGGACTCCGCCTGGACCAGGAGGTCATAGGCGCGCAAACCGCCGCTGGCCGTATCCCTTCCGTAGCCGACAATATCGACAGCGATCAGGCGCGGGAAACGCGCGACCAGCTGCGCCGCGCCGAGACCCAGCCGCTCGGCGGCTCCGGGCGCCAGATTCTGGACGAATATATCGGCCTTGCCGAGCATGGTCTCGACGATATGCCGGTCCCCGGCGGATTTGAGGTCGAGCACCAGGCTCTCCTTGCCGCGATTGAGCCAGGCGAAATAGGCGCTCATGCCGTGAACGGCCGCATCGTAATGACGCGCCGTGTCGCCTTCCGGGCGTTCGATCTTGATGACACGAGCCCCCGCATCGGCGAGACGCGCGGTACAGAGCGGCGCCGCCACGGCCTGCTCGATGGCGACAACCAGGAGACCGGCGAGCGGGCGCGTCATGCCAAACCTCAATAGGACCGCGGAAGGGCGAGAACATGCTCGGCGAGATAGCTCAGGATCATGTTGGTCGAGATGGGAGCCACCTGATAGAGCCGCGTTTCGCGGAATTTCCGCTCAATGTCGAAATCCTCAGCGAAACCGAAGCCGCCATGCGTCTGCACACAGACATTGGCCGCCTCCCACGCCGCATCCGCCGCGAGCAGCTTCGCCATGTTCGCTTCCGCTCCGCAATCCCGGCCGGCCTCGAACAAGCGCGCCGCTTCCGCGACCATAAGCTCGGCCGCCCGCATGGACGCATAGGCCTTGGCTATGGGGAACTGCACGCCCTGATTCTGGCCGATCGGCCGGCCGAATACGGCGCGCTCTTTGGCATATCCGGCGGCCTTCACGAGGAACCATTTCGCATCGCCGATACATTCGGCGCCGATCAGGATCCGCTCGGCATTCATGCCCGAAAGGATGTAGCGGAAGCCTTTGCCCTCTTCGCCGATGAGGCTTGTGGCCGGTATCCGCAACTCATCGAAGAACACTTCGGTTGTTGCATGATTCATCATCGTGCGGATCGGCCTGATCGATAAGCCATGCCCCAGCGCCTCGGCCATATCGACGATGAAGACGGACAGGCCGTCGGTGCGCTTGGCGACTTCATCGCGCGATGTCGTCCGCGCCAGCAGCAGCATCAGGTCCGAATGCTCGGCGCGCGATGTCCAGACTTTCTGTCCGGAGACGACGAAGGCGTCTCCGTTGCGCCGGGCGAATGTCTTGATCGATGTCGTGTCGGAACCGCTGCCCGGTTCGGTGACGCCGAAGGCCTGCAGGCGCAACTCGCCCGATGCAATACGCGGCAGATAAGTCCGCTTCTGATCATCGCTGCCGTGGCGGAGCAGCGTCCCCATGATGTACATCTGCGCATGCGCCGCAGCGCCGTTGCAGCCATTGCGCTGAACCTCCTCGAGAATGGCGGCGGCCGCCGAGAGCGACAGACCGGAGCCGCCATGTTCCTCGGGGATGAGTGCCGCCAGCCAGCCGGCCTCCGTCAGGGCCGCGACGAAGTCCGTCGGGTAACGTCTCTCGCGATCGAGCTCCCGCCAGTAGGCGCCGGGAAATCGCTGGCACAATTTGCGGATTTCCTGGCGGATCTCGCCGTAGGTCTCATTTTCCTCCATGGGATTTTCTATCGCCAGTTGTCACTTCGCGGGGAGCGGGATGAACTCCGTCTCGTCCGGCACCGGACCGAAACGACCGGTCTTCCAGTCCTCCTTCGCCGCCTCGATGCGCTCCTTGCGCGAGGAAACGAAATTCCACCAGATGTGGCGGGGCCCTTCCATTGCAGTGCCGCCCAGAAACATCATGCGGGTCTTCTTCGCCGTCTTGATGGTGATGCGGTCACCGGGACGGAAGATCAGCATCTGGGGTGCGGCGAATGTTTCGCCGGCGATATCGACCTCGCCCTCGACCAGATAGACGGCGCGCTCTTCATAGGTGGCATCGAGCGGCACGGCGACGCCGGCCTCCGCCGTCACTTCGACATAGAACCAGTCGGACACCATGGTAACAGGCGAAGTAGCGCCGAACGCCGATCCGGCGATCACGCGCGCGCGCAGATTCCTGTCTTCGATGATCGGCAGTGTCGCCGCGTCGAAATGTTGGAAAGAGGGCGCCATTTCTTCCTTATCAGCCGGCAGCGCGATCCAGCTCTGCAAGCCCAACATCGCCTGACCGTTCTTGCGCTGCATGTCGGGCGTGCGCTCGGAATGGGCGATGCCGCGCCCCGCCGTCATGAGATTCATCGCGCCCGGCATGATCTCCTGGATATTGCCCTCGCTGTCGCGATGCAGGATCGAGCCGTCGAAGAGATAGCTGACGGTGGCTAGCCCGATATGGGGGTGCGGCCGCACATCCATGCCATGCCCGGCGATGAACTGCACCGGCCCGAAATGATCGAAGAAGATGAAAGGCCCGACCATCTGGCGGCGACCATGCGGAAGGGCGCGGCGCACATTGAAGCCATCGCCGAGATCGCGCACGCGGGGCACGATGACGAGATCGAGCGCATTGCAGGATTTGACGTCGCCTAGAATCGGATCGTTTGTCGGTAGCCAGCTCATGCCCCACTCCTCTTCACTCACAAAATAACAAAACTACGCGCAGACTAAGCCAATTCGCGGCTTCGGCAAATATCGTAGGTCTGCTGCCAGGGCCTGAGCCGCTCGAAAGCGGCACTCACCGCCAGCACATCCGTATCGGCATAGCGCTTGCCGATGATCTGCATGCCGACCGGCATGCCCTTGGCGAGGCCTGCCGGAATGGATGCCGCCGGATGGCCGGTGAAGTTGATCGGAAAGGTGAGGCACCAGCCGATGAGCCGGTTGACCTTTTCGCCGGCGACCGTCTCGGGCCCCAGCGTATTGCCGTCCTTCGCATTGGTGACCGGCAGACACCCGAGTGTCGGCGAGATGAGAATGTCGTGATCGGCGAAGACATTCTGCACCGCATCATAGATCTCGGTGCGCACGACCTGCGCCTGGTTGAGCGCGACCGCCGTCATGTCCTTGTAGCGGTCGAACCAATAGAGATATTCGGGCGGCAGGTCGGCGCGGTGCTTGCCGAGGAGATCGACGCCCGCCGCCTGCAGGCCGTATATGCCGCTGACATTGAGCGGCATGATAATCTGGCACCAGAGATCGGCGAGCTCCATATGCGAGCGTTTGATACCGAGCTTGACGTCGGTCACGACAGCGCCCGCCTCGCGCAGGGCATCGACCGCCTTGCGCACCGTCTCGGCGACCTCGGGCTCGACCGGGAACACGTCGAGATCGGGGCTGTAGGCGATGCGCATGCCCTTGATCGGGCGATCGAGAGCGCCAAGGAAATCCACGGTCTCGTCGAGCGCATAAGGATCGCGGCGGTCATAACCGGCAAGCGCGGTGAGCGCCAGAGCGGCGTCGCGCACATTGCGGGTGATCGGTCCCTCGAAGAGGAAGGGTGTTTCGGCCGAGAACGCATTGGGCCGCGTCCACATCGGCACACGGCCGAAGGCCGCCTTGTAGCCATAGACGCCGCACCAGGAAGCGGGGATGCGTATCGAGCCGCCGCCATCGGTACCCTCCGCCAGCGGCAGCAGACCATCGGCCACCGCCGCGGCGCTGCCGCCCGACGAGCCGCCCGGATTCTTCGTCGTGTCGAACGGATTGCCGGTCGGCCCGAACAGGTAATTGTCGGTGACACCGCGAAAGCCCATGACCGGGCTGTTAGTCTTGCCGACAATGATGGCGCCGCCGCGCTGCTCGATGCGCTCGGCAAAGGGACAAGCGATATCCGGCCTGAAGTCCTTGAGTGCGCGAATGCCGCCAAGGGTTGCCGGCCAACCCGGCTTGAAGTCGAAGAGATCCTTGATCGCCACTGGCACGCCGTGGAGCGGCCCGAGCGTCCTGCCCGCCATGACAGCCTGCTCGGCCGCCTTCGCCGCCTCGCGCGCCTCATCCGGCGCCAGATGGACCACCGCATTGAGGCTCGGATTGCGCTCCTCGATCCGCTTGAGGAAGTGATCTACGACTTCGACTGGAGACAGCTTCTTGCTCTTGATGGCTTCGGCGATGCTGCCGGCCGAAGCATAGGAAAGATCGTCGCCTGTCATAGTTCCTCCCGTTTGGCATTAGGAGCGCAATCTTAACCGCGGATGGCGGTTTGGCACCCTGCCTCGGCGCATATCAGGCATGCCGGCCGGCTTCGCCCTTTGGTTCACCGCGATTCGCCGTTTTTGGCGCTGTTCACGAAGTCCCGTTACACCGCATTCTCGTGTTCTCACACGAACGGACCTGCCAATGATCGATCTATACTACTGCGGCACGCCGAATGGCCTCAAGATGACGGTATTCCTCGAGGAGGCCCAGCTTCCGCACCGCATCATCAAGGTCGATATCGGCAAGGGCGAGCAATTCAGACCGGACTTCCTGGCCATCTCACCGAATGGCAAGATCCCCGCAATGATCGATCATGCTCCGGCCGATGGCGGCGAGCCGATCGCCCTGTTCGAGTCGGGCGCCATGTTGCTCTATCTCGCCGACAAGATCGGCCGCTTCCTGCCTGGGGATCTCAGAGGCCGCAATGAAGTGATGAAATGGCTGTTCTGGCAGGTCGGCGGACTTGGGCCGATGGCCGGGCAGATCGGCCATTTCAATGTCTATGCGCCGGAGAAGGTGCCTTATGCGATCGAGCGCTATGCACGCGAGACATCTCGTCTCTACAAGGTCCTCAATACGCGCCTCGCCGATCGCGAATTCATTGCCGGCGATTATTCGATCGCCGACATGGCCTGTTATCCCTGGATCGTTCCGCATAAGGGCCACCGCCAGGCGCTCGACGATCATCCGAATCTCAAGCGCTGGTTCGACGCCATCGCCAGACGCCCGGCGGTGATCAGGGCCTATGCCGGCACGCGCGACTCCTATTCCTCGCCGAAGCCAGTTTCCGATGCGGAGAGACGTATTCTCTTCGGCACCTCCGCGGGATCGTGACTCCTTCTCATATCTTCACAAGCATGGCGGTCACATACATGATCGCCAAGCCGGTCGCGGTTCCGGTCAGCACCGGCTTCGTCATCAGCCCGCTGGACAGGTCTTTCGAGCCGCGGGCCAGCAGCGCGCTGATCTCGACGACGACCTGCGCGATGGCGCCCGCGCCGATGGCCAGCGCCAGCGCCGACCAATGTGGCGCATAGGCGAGACTCCCGGCCCACATGCCGATGACGGCGGGCCCTCCGGCGATCAGCGCCAGCAGCGCGAAATGCTTCAATGACGGTTTGATCTTGAGAAGCGGGGCCGCGATACCGATGCCTTCGGTGATGTTGTGGAGCGTGAAACCCATGACCAGGAATGTGCCGAGACCGGCGGCGCCGGCGGCAAAGGCGGCGCCAATGGCAAGCCCTTCCCCGAGATTGTGGAGACCGATGCCGATGGCGATGTAGGTGGCAAGTGCCAGGCCGCTTGGCGCGCCCTGCCGGCGCGACAGGCTGAGCAGGAAGGCGAAGCTCGCACCGGCGGCCAGGATCACCATCATCGGTCCCTGGAAGATGCTCGCCGAGCGTCCGGCGAATTCAAGCGCATCCTCCAGCGTGTCGATCAGAAGGAAAACCAGCAGACCGACGGTCATTGCCAGCAGGAACTTCATGAGCGCCGGGCCGGCGCCGCGCAAGGCCGGGAAGAAAGCCAGCCCGATCACGACCGGCACGATACCGACAAAGGCGCCCAACAGCCCCTGTGACACGAAATTAAGCGAGCTGGCCTGTGGTGTTTCGACCGCCACCGGAATGTCGTGCCCGAAGGTAGCGCCGGTATTGGTGACGAAGGTCACGCTATGGGCTTCACCAAGCACCCAGGGAAAGGGAACGGAGATCCAGGCGACGCTGCCGCGTTCCAGGGGTCCGGGCGGATCCTGGGTGAAGCGCCAATAGGCGGAATCGACCTGTACCTGCGCGATGGTCATCGGTTCCGAACCACCGCCCCTCACCAGGAGCCGGATGCCATTCTGGTCGAGTATCGTGCGCTCGACGGTGAGATTCTCGACCGGCGGCGCGCCATTGCCGAAATTGCCGAGCAGATCACTGGAGACGAGCCACCACAGCGCGCCGATCAGCAAAGCAAGGGGCACGAGAAGCCAGGAAAGCCTGGCATAGGACGGCGCGACGGAGGATTGCGGGGTTTCGTCGACGCTCATGACAGGGCCTCCACCACGTCGAACATGCCCATCCAGCCAAGCTCGGTGAATTCCGACTGATGAGCGTGGAACATATAGAGCCCCGGCTCATGATCGCTCTGCTCGGCAAAGGTGAATTCCAGGATGCCGCGCTGCGCCTGACATTGCATGATGATGTCGACCGTCTTGAGCGTCGGCGTGAGCGTCGTGCCCTGGTCGTAATAGTCGAAGAAGTTGCCGTGCAGGTGGAAGGAGTTGATCGGATCGAACTCCGTCACATTCACCAGATAGATGCGGACCGGCCGGCTGCGCACCACCTTGATCGGCTTCTTGGCATAGCAATGGGCAATCGTGTTGCAGGCGTAGAACTCATTCTCGCCGTCGAAATTCGTGTCGAAGGCGTTCATGACCATGGCCATCTCCTGCCATCTTGCGTTCTCCGGCGTGCCGAGAAGACGCGACTTGGCGGCTTCGGCCATCTCGGGATGACGCGCCGGATCGGGATCGATCACGAACAGGCCATACATGCCTTTGTGGATATGCCGCGCCAAGGGCAGCGCGTGGCAGTGATAAAGATGACAGCCATAGGGTCTCGCATCGAATTCGTAAGTGAACTCCTCGCCAGGCGCGACGAGACCGGCGCCCGGAATGCCGTCCATGCGGGCAGCGTGAAATCCATGGAAATGCATCGAATGAGGATGCGACCCGAAATTCTTGAAGACGATGCGCACCCTTTCTCCCTCGGTGACGCGCAAAGCGGGACCGGGAACACGTCCATTGAATGTCCAGGCCGGGAATTTGACGCCAGGAGCGATCTCGATCTCCTTGTCTTCCGCGGTCACCTGGAAGGTGCGCAGCTTGCGCCCGTCGGGCAGGTACGACACCTCGCCCGTATCCCACTCGGTCAGCATCGCTGTGGGGTCGAAGCCGTTGTTCGCGCTGTCGACATCGCCAACGGTGATCATCTCGCCATGGGCGTTCACGTGCGCGCTGGTATCCGCGGCGGCGGAATTGTGCCCTTGATGCCCTGACACCTGATCGCCTTGCCCGAGCGCACCTTTGGCACCGACCAGGGCACTGCTCGCCGCTAATAGTCCCGCCCCCATCAAACCGCGTCTCTTGAGATCGACCGGCCAGCCCGACATGACACTCTCCCAATTAGCCCACTCAAAGAATATCAGCATATGCGTAATATTATAGCAAGAGCTATATTTTGTGAAAAGTATCGGAATGTTATATAGCCGTAGCTATATCGTTTTGGAGTGAAGTGAGTTGAAAGAGGCCTCAAACAGTCCGGCGGATGAAACCTCCGGCGCCGATGCGCGCGCCGAAGGTTTCCGTCAGACCCGCCACAATCGGCGAAGCGAACTTGCTGAGGACTATGTCGAGCTGATCGCCGAGCTGATCGCGAGCCGCGGCGAGGCCCGGCAAGTCGAGATCGCGCAGCGCCTCGGGGTAGCGCAACCGACAGTCGCCAAGATGCTCAAGCGCCTCGCTGCGGAAGGTCTGATCCTCCAGCAGCCCTATCGCGGCATTTTCCTGACCGAGGAGGGCAAAAGTCTTGCCGAGATGAGCCGTGAGCGGCATCAGGTGGTGGAGAGTTTCCTGCTGGCTTTGGGTATCAGCGCGGAGACGGCGCAGGTCGATTCCGAAGGTATCGAACATCATGTAAGCCAGGAAACCCTCGACGCCTTCAGGGAGTTCCTGCGCAAGAATTCATAGACACATCGGCTTCCCTGATCTCCGCCGTGGTGTCAGGACTTTGATCGTTCCGGACCCGAAGTCGAGGCCGATTGTCGGTTTTCATCCCCGGTGATGAGACGCGCGCCTCGCTCGAACGAGAAGTAGGCCACGACCCAGTCGAGGAAGACGATGGCACGGTTACGGAAGCCGATGAGGAACCAGATATGGGCAAAGCACCAGATCACCCAGGCGACGAATCCGGACAGTCCGAAGCCGCCGAAATCCGCGACCGCCGATTTGCGCCCGATGGTCGCGAGATTCCCATAATTCCGGTACGCGAACGGATCGGCCGCGCGGTGATCGAGCTTGGCCATGATGGCCAGAGCGGCATAGCGGCCCATCTGTTTGGCGGCGGGCGCGATACCGGGGACAACGACGCCTTTGGCATCGGTCACCGCGGCCGTATCGCCGATCACGAAGATATTGTCGGCGCCCGGCGGATGCAGCTTCGCGTCGACAAGGACCCGGCCGGCGCGATCGCATTCGGCCTTGAGCCACCTGGCCGCCGGTGACGCCACGACGCCCGCCGCCCAGACAATCGTAGCGGAGGCGATCCGGCTGCCGTCCTTTAGGGAAACTCCGTTCTGATCGCACCCCGTGACCGCGGCGCCGGTCATGGTGGTGACGCCGAGCCGGGCAAGCTGCTTTGTCGCCGAGCGCGACAGTCGCTCCGGGAATGAGGCCAGGATCCTGCTACCCGCTTCGATCAGAATGATCCTGCTCTGAGTGGAGTCGATGCGGCGAAAATCGCGTCTCACCGTGCGGTGCGCCAACTCGGCGATGGAGCCCGCCATTTCGACCCCGGTCGGACCACCGCCGACGACGACGAAGGTCAAGAGATGACGGCGTTCAGTCTCGTCTTCCGTGGCCTCTGCCTGTTCGAAGGCCAGGAGAATCCGGCGGCGGATCTCTGTCGCATCATCGATCTTCTTCAGGCCAGGGGCGAATTCCTCCCATTGATCATTGCCGAAATAGGCATGCCGGGCGCCTGTGGCGACGATCAGATAATCGAACGGAACGCGGCGCGTGGCAGTCACCACCTCGTTCCTCGACCTATCGATATCGACCACCTTGTCCATGAGCACCGCGACATTCTTCTGCCGCGAGACGATGCGCCTGATCGGCGATGCGATCTGGGCGGGCGACAGGCCGGCTGTCGCCACCTGATAGAGCAGCGGTTGGAACAGATGATAATTGTGCCGGTCGAGCAAAGTCACGTCGACGGGCGCGTGACGGAGTGTTTTGGCGGCCGTCAGCCCGCCAAACCCGGCGCCGAGGATGACGACCTGGGGTCGCCTTGACGATGCGTCTGGGCTGTCGCTCAAGCCACACCTGCTTGTTTTGTCCAATCAAGCGAGAATGGGCGATTTGTGGCGGGGGCGCAACCCGCCGAGGACTTATCCTCCGGCGATGCGCGGCAGAAGGTAAACTTCCGCATTCTCCGGAATTCGTTCGTCCCACGAATCCCGGAAGATGCGTCCGTTGATGGATACCGCGATACCGCGTCCGATATGCGGCTCGAGACCGGGATATTCGGTCTCGAGCCTGCTGAACAGTTCGCGGATATTGCCGGCCTCAACCTCGACGGCCTCCGTGCCTCCGGCGGCCGCCCTGAGCGACCCCCAGAGCACGACCTTGACCATACTAGTGTCTCGAATCCGAAGTTCGCATCAACCAGCAGCGTCTTCCGAGCGAACTTCGGATTCGAAAGGACACTAGTAGATTTATAATTCTAGTGTGCTTTTGAACGCGAAGTTCCTGTCGGTACAAGCGGCCAGATTTCAGGAACTTCGCGTTCAGCACACTAGGCTGCCTTCGCTTTCGCCTGCTCGTCCAGCGCCTTCAGGATGCGCGGCGGCGACATCGGAATATGCGTCATACGCACCCCGGCCGCGTTGGAGACGGCATTGGCGATCGCAGCGAGCGGCGGAACGATCGATGTCTCGCCGACGCCACGCACACCATACGGATGGTTCGGATTCGGGATCTCCAGAATGACCGTGTCGATCATCGGCAGGTCCGAACAGACCGGGATGCGATAATCGAGATAACCGGCATTCTGCAGCCGCCCGTCCTTGCCGTAGATATACTCCTCGTTGAGCGCCCAGCCGATGCCCTGCGCGGCACCGCCCTGATACTGGCCCTCGACATAGGCCGGATGGATCGCCTTGCCGGCGTCCTGGATCACCGTGTAGCGGATGATCTTGGTGGCGCCGGTATCGGGATCGAGCTCGACGTCGCAGATATGGGTGGCGAAGCTGACACCCGCACCGTCGGCGACGAACTCATTATGCCCCGCGATCGGTCCGCCGGTATTGGCGGCGGCTGCCGCGATCTCCTTGAGCGAGAGCGGCGGGAAGTTGCCGGCATTTGCGCCGGCGGGCTTCGCATGACCGTCTTCCCAGGTGACCGCGTCTTCCGGGATGTCCCACATCTTGGCGGCGCGCTGGATGAGCACCTTCTTGGCATTGCGCGCGGCGATGACCGTGTTCATGCCCGAGGAGAACGTCACGCGGCTGCCGTCGCTCATGTCGTTGTGACCGAGCGAGCTCGTATCGGCGACGATGCAGCGCACATTCTCGTAAGGCACGCCCAGCTCTTCCGCCGCGATCAGCGCCATGGAGGCACGCGAGCCGCCGACGTCGATCGTGCCGACCGATACCGTCACCGAGCCGTCGGGCGTGACGTTGAGCGAAGTGCAGGTCTGGCCGCCGAAATTGAACCAGAAGCCGCAGGCCATGCCGCGTCCCTGGTTCTTCTTGAGCGGCGCCTTCATATGCGGATGGTTCTTCGCCGCTTCGAGGGTCGGGCCGATGCCGATCGGGCCATAGGTCGGGCCATAGGAGGACTTGGTGCCTTCCTTGGCTGCGTTCTTGATGCGGAACTCGACGGCATCCATGCCGATCTTATGCGCGAGCTCATCGATCACGCTTTCGACCGCGAAAGCGGCCATCGGCGCGGAGGGCGCGCGATAGGCGGCGACCTTCGGCCGGTTGACCACGACTTCATAGCCGACCGTCTTCACATTCTTGAGGTCGTAGCAGGCATAGGAGGTCATGGCGCCGAGCTCGGCCCACATGCCGAGGAACGGGCCGCCCTGATAACGCAAGGTGGCCTGGGCGGCAGTGATCCGGCCGTCCTTCGTGGCGCCGATCTTGACG
This sequence comes from Nordella sp. HKS 07, assembly GCF_011046735.1. Lineage (NCBI taxonomy): Bacteria > Pseudomonadati > Pseudomonadota > Alphaproteobacteria > Hyphomicrobiales > Nordella > Nordella sp. HKS 07. Next base: position 788,703 of record NZ_CP049258.1, read on the forward strand.
TCGATCGATGTCGAGCTCGTCGGACCAGAGGCCTTGAAAACCTCATCGCGGGTCATCACCAACTTCACCGGCCGGTTGGCCTTGCGCGACAAAGCGAGTGCCAGCGGCTCGGCCCATACATGGGTCTTGCCGCCGAAGCCGCCGCCGATCTCGGACGCCGTCACGCGCAGTTTCGCGGCATCGATGCCGAGAAGCGTGGCACAGGTATTGCGATAGACGAAGTGGCCCTGGGTGCAGACCCACATCTCGCCCTGGCCGTCCGGCCCGACATTGGCGAGACAGGCATGCGGCTCGATATAGCCCTGATGTGTCTGCTCGGTCTTGAAGGTCCGCTCGATGATGACATCGGCTTGCTTGAAGCCCTGCTCGACATCGCCATGGCCATATTCCGTACGCTTGGCCACGTTGGATGCCTTTGTCGGCTTGGGCTCGACGCCTTCGGTGAACATCTTGGCATGCAGAACCGGCGCCGTCGGCTTCACCGCTTCATCGACGTCGGTCACATGCGGAAGGACCTTGTATTCGACGTTGATGAGCTTCAGCGCCTTTTTCGCCGTATTCGCATCGACGGCGGCGACGGCGGCCACCGCATGGCCGTCATAGAGCGCCTTCTCGCGCGCCATGCAGTTAACCAGGATGTCATACATGCCGCTGTCACCATTGGTGAGGTCGGGCAGGTCGGCGCTGGTGATGACCGCCTTCACGCCGGCGAGCTTTTCAGCCTTCGACGTATCGATCTTGACGATCTTGGCATGGGCGTGCGGCGAGCGCAGCACGAGACCCACAAGCTGGCCCGGCGCGAATGCATCGGCCCCGTAGCGGGCGCGGCCCGTCACCTTGTCGATGCCATCGGGACGCAGCGGGCGGGTGCCGACGACCTTGAATTTCTGACCGGTATAGTTGGTGTCGTAAGCCATGGATCAGGCTCCTCTCATCTCACGGGCAGCGTCCTGTACGGCGCGCACGATCTTGTCATAGCCGGTGCAGCGGCAGAGATTGCCGGCGAGGCCGAAGCGGATTTCTTCTTCGGTCGGGTTGGCGTTCTTCTTGAGCAAAGCGCGCGCCGCGATCAGGAATCCCGGCGTGCAGATGCCGCATTGGAGAGCGGCATGCTCGATGAATTTACGCTGCAGCGGATGCAGCTTGTCGCCATCCGCCATGCCTTCGATGGTCTCGATCTTGCGGCCGTTCGCTTCGGCGCCGAGCACCAGGCAAGAACAGACGAGTTCACCGTCGAGCGTGATGCTGCAGGCGCCGCAGTCGCCGGTGCCGCAGCCTTCCTTGGCGCCGGTCAGGCCGAGACGGTTGCGCAGGACATCGAGCAGCGGCTCGTTCGCCTCGCAGACGAACTCGGCGGGATCGCCGTTGATCGTTGTGGATACGTGAACGCCAGCCATAATTATTTGCCTCCTGCGCGCTGATACGCGATTTTTGCAGCCCGCTTTGCCAGCACGCCTGCGACTTTGGTTCTGAATTCGATGGTTCCGCGCTTATCGTCGATCGGCGAGCAGGCGGCCGAACATGCCGCGGCGAGCCTGTCGAGCGCTTCATCGTCGAGCTTGCTGCCGATGATGGCCTTGGCGGCAGGCGCTACCAGCAGCACGGTCGGCGCGACGGCGCCCAGCGCCACGCGCGCCTCTTTGATCACACCCTTCGCGTCGAGCACGAGATTGACGCCGGCCGACACCACCGCGATGTCCATTTCGGAGCGCGGGATGAAGCGCAGATAGGCATCGCCCGAGCGCGCCGGGCGCTTGGGCAACAGCAGCGATTCGACGATTTCGCCCTTGGCGAGGCTTGTGCGGCCCGGACCGGTCGGAATTTTCTCGACCGGGACGGTGCGCTTCTTTTTCGGCCCAACAATGACGGCCTGCGCGCCTGCGGCGATGAGAGCCGGAACGCTGTCGGCGGCGGGCGATGCATTGCAGAGGTTGCCCACCATGGTGCAGCGACCCTGCACCTGCTTCGAGCCGATGAGATTCGCCGCCTCGACGACGCCTGGCCAGGCTTTCTTGACCGCGCTTTCACCGAGCTCGACGCCCGAGACCGCAGCACCAACCTGGAAACCGGAGGCGGTCTTCTTGATCTGCCGCATCTGCGGGATATGCTTGATGTCGACGATGAGGTCAGGCTCGATGAAGCCCCCCTTCATGCGGACGAGAAGATCGGTTCCTCCCGCCAGAATTGCAGACTTTCCTTTTTCCTTTGAGAGAAGTGTAACCGCGGCCTTGGTCGAGCTGGGTGCTTCGTATCGCATAAATCCTATCCACCTGGGTTGCTTGCGTGCGGATCACGCTTATCGTTCAGGGGCTTCGAGAAAGCACCGCCCCGTTCCGAGGCGCGATTGTCAACCACCAGCCCCTTGGCCGTCAATACGGCCGGGTGAAGTTTGCCCGCGGTGAGACTTTTAGTCCGACGCGCCGGCAAAAAAATGCACTACGACAGGTCGTAATCACGTCGCGCGAGCTCCCTTCATCCGACACTGTCGGACAAACGTGCGAAAATGGCGAGCACAGGGTGCGAAGCACGTGTGTTCCCGCGCTATCCCGTGGTTGAATATTGTCCGCGATTCGGGCTCTTGTTTTTATATTTTATACAATGTACAGAACCATCAGCGATGGAGCTCAAGGCTAAGCTATGGCCAGATCTACATTTTTCTGCATCGACGCGCATACCTGCGGCAATCCGGTGCGGGTCATCACCGGCGGCAGCGTGCCGAGGCTCGACGGCGTCACGATGTTCGAGCGCCGCCAGCATTTTCTTGAGCATTATGACTGGATTCGCACCGGGCTGATGTTCGAACCGCGCGGCCATGACATGATGTCGGGTGCGATTCTCTATCCGCCCACACGCGAAGATTGCGATGTCGGCATCCTCTTCATCGAGACCTCGGGCTGCCTGCCCATGTGCGGTCATGGAACAATCGGCACCGTCACGGTCATCATTGAACAAGGGCTAGTCGTACCAAAGACGCCGGGACTCCTGCGTCTCGACACACCTGCGGGTCTCGTCGAGGCGCATTTTGAGAAGACCGGGAACCATGTCGAGCGCGTGCGCATCGTCAATGTCCCCTCCTTTCTCCTGGGCCGCGCCTATCCGATCGCCGTCGAGGGCCTGGGCGAACTTCACGTCGATATCGCCTATGGGGGCAATTTCTACGCGATCGTCGAGGCCCAGCAGAACTACTTCGACCTGGCCGAGACAAAGCCCGCCGATCTCCTGCGCTGGTCGCCGCAGCTCAGGGATGCATTCAACAAACGCCATAAGATCGCGCATCCGGCAAACCCCGCCATCGACCGCCTCACTCATGTGCTGTGGACCGGCAAGCCGCAGACGAGAGGCGGCTCGGCCCGAAACGCCGTCTTCTATGGCGACAAGGCGATCGACCGCTCCCCCTGCGGCACCGGCACCTCGGCGCGCATGGCGCAGCTCGCAGCGACGGGCCGGCTCGGCGACAAGGATGTCTTCGTGCATGAATCGATCATCGGCTCGATCTTCAAGGGCCGCATCAAAGGCCACACCAAGGTTGGTGATCTCGACGCGATCATCCCCTCGATCGAAGGCTGGGCCCGCATCACCGGCCTAAACACCATCTTCCTCGATGACAACGATCCCTATGTGAAGGGCTTCCAGGTGGTTTGAACTTGCTCCTCAGGGTTCGCTTGGCCATATAGGACTCAATGAGGATGATCACCCGACACATTGTCTGAGCCAACTGCCGCGCTTGTTTCAGCGCGCCAACCCACTTTCTCAACTGGGACAGCAGAGATGACTCAGGACATTACCCCTTACCGCGATGCCGTCATTCGCGTGTTTCCGGATCTGGCGACCGCCAGCTTCCGCCCGCTCACCATGGGCTTTCATTCCCTGGCGCTCGACGTCGACGATCGCCTGATCTTCAAGTTCCCGCGCGGCGAAGAGGCCGAGGAGGCCTTGCGCCGCGAAGCCCGCATCCTTGCCGCCATCCGCCCGCATGTCACGCTGCCGGTGCCGGATCTCGATTTGATCGAGGAGCCGATGCTCTTCTCACGCCATACGAAGATAAAGGGCGAGCATCTCGTCAGGGAACAATATGAGAAGCTGCCAACGACAACGCGCGACTGTCTCGCCGATGACCTGGCGCAGTTCTATGCCGAATTACACGCGCTCGATCCGGCGATCCTGCGTGCCGCCGGCGCGACGGCGATACTGCCCTGGCGCCCCCTCGCTGATATCCGTTCCAAGGCGCTGCCGCTCGTGCCGGCCGAATATCGAGCACTTTGTGAAAGAACGCTCGATGCCTATGAGGCTCTGACGCCTGATCCCTTGGGCGCGACCTACGGCTTCTTCGACGGACATGGCTGGAACATGGCCTTCGATCACGGGAACCAGCGCATCAATGGAGTCTACGATTTCGCCGATTCAGGTTTCGGACCGCTGCATCAGGATTTCATCTATTCCTCGCTCATAGCGCCGCAGCTGACGCTAATGATCGCCGAGCGATATGGACGTATGACAGGAAATTCGATGGAGCCTGAGCGCATCGGCATATTGATCGGCATGCACAGGCTGTCGGACCTCGCCGAGCTCGCCGACGATCCACATTATGTGGAGATGCTGCGTGATCATCTGGCTGTTTGGGCCAGGGATCGCCACATTTTCGGCTAGCCCTGTTTCAGCAGTCCGATGAAGCGATCGGCATCCTCGCGTGGCGTTGCGAAGGACAGCACGAAGCGGCAGAAGACTTCGTCCTCCGCGATGCCGCCGGGGCCTAGAATGTCCACTCCCCATTGATGGAAGTGCGCACCCGCCGCCTGCAGCTTGTCATGCAGGGCGCGCGGCATCACCGCGAAGATCTCATTGGCCTCGACCGGCAGCGGGATGCGGACGCTGTTCGATTGCCGCAAGCCTTTCGCCAGGTACTGGGCAAGGCCATTGGCGATGCGCGCATTATCGAGCCACAGGTCGTTTTCGAGATAGGCCAGCATCTGGGCGCCGAGGAAACGGCTCTTTGAAATGAGCTGCCCGCCGCGCATACGCCGATAGAGGAAATCCTCCGCCAGCCCCGTATCGAAGAAGACGACGGCCTCGAGCAACATGCCGCCATTCTTGGTGCCGCCGAAAGACATGACATCGATGCCGGCCTTCCAGGTGATCTCGGCCGGTTTCACACCGAGCGCCGCGACCGCATTGGCGAAGCGCGCCCCGTCGATGTGGAACTTCATTTTGCGCGATTTGACGACCTCCGAGAGCGCTTTGATCTCGGCCGATTGATAGACGCGGCCAAGCTCGGTCGAATTGGTGATCGACAGTGCGGCAGGCTTCGGATCATGTTCGCCGCGCAGGAAGCCTTTCAACGCCTTCTCGACAACCGCCGGCGTGATCTTGCCTTCGGCGCCTTCGAGTCCGATGACCTTGGCACCACCGGTGAACATCTCCGGGCTGTTGCATTCATCGATCGCCGTATGCGCCTCGTTGTGGGTGAACACGGCGCCGTAAGGCGGCGCCAGCGCCGAGAGAGCCAGTCCGTTCGCCGCCGTGCCGGTCGTTACCAGGTAGGCGCGCACTTCTTTCTCGAATACCTCCGAGAGCTTCGCTTCTGCCCGCTTCGAATAATCGTCATAACCGTAGGATGGAGACGTGCCCTGATTGGCCGCTTCGATCGCGGCGAGGATCTTCGGGTGAATGCCGTAGACATTGTCGGAGGCGAAATTCATGGAGGAGGCCTTTCGGTGAGGAAGTGATGCCTACTCAAGCGCAAGCCGCCTGCCAACCCTTCACTCAGCTGACCTCGCGCAATTTTGTTTCGATCTTTATTCGACGGCCAATCTTTACTTGCGCCCCTGGGTTTAGTCTGACATAAAAGAAAAAGGACAGCATGACTGTCCTTTTTGCAGCGCAACAAAGTTCAGGAACGCCCGGATGATCCGGACCAATGCCAATACGGCTCTGAACACGACGACCGGTAACACGGCCGACTGCCTGCGCACGCCCCGAGCTAAAACGACGAAAACGAAAAAGGATTGAAGCTCCGGGACGACCCTTGAAGGGTGCCGGAGGTTCGATCCAGATCAGGCCACGCGGGAAAGCCCGCGGCAGGCCCGGCATCACGAAACTCCAGCACCGACCGTACGATCTGCCCCACTGAACGGGTTTCTCACCCCGCGCAGTGGTTTATAAAAGTGTTCAGGAAACGTGAAAGGCTCGAGGCCATGAACCACGCGACCCCGCTTCTTCCCGAAGGCCTGCCCGAGGCGCAGGGTCTTTACGATCCGCGCCGCGAGCATGATGCCTGCGGCATTGGCCTCATCGCCAGCATCCAGAACATCAAGAGCCACAAGATCATCGCCGATGGCCTGAGCATCCTGCGCAATCTCGAGCATCGCGGTGCCGTCGGCGCCGATCCCAAGGCGGGCGACGGCGCCGGAATCCTGCTCCAGATCCCGCATGATTTCTTCCAGGCCGAGGCCAAGCGCCTTGGCTTCGCCCTGCCCGAGCCGCAGCAATACGCCGTGGGCCAGCTCTTCATGCCGCGCGAGCCCGTCTATCGCCAGGACATCGAGCGCATCTGGTGGGAGACGGCGCGCGAGGAAGGCCTGAAGGTATTGGGCTGGCGCGACGTGCCGGTCGACGAGAGCGTGCTCGGCCATAGCGTCAAGCCGACCGAACCTTTCCACCGCCAGCTCTTCATCAGCCGCGGCCCCACCATCCGCGACGAGGCGCATTTCGAGAGGAAGCTCTTCGTCTGCCGCAAGGTGGTGTCGAACCGCGTCCTCGAAGTGCTGGGCGCCAAGGGCCGCACCTATTATCCGGTCTCGGTCTCGAGCCGCACCATCGTCTATAAGGGACTCGTCCTCGGCAAGGATCTGGGCCTCTATTACAAAGACCTGGCGGATGAGCGCGTGACCTCCTCGCTCGCCATGGTGCATCAGCGCTTCTCGACCAACACCTTCCCGTCCTGGCCGCTGGCGCATCCCTATCGTTTCATCTGCCACAATGGCGAGATCAACACGCTGCGCGGCAACTACAATTGGATGGCGGCGCGCCAGGCCAATATGAAGTCGGACATCCTGGGCCGCGATCTCGAGAAGCTCTGGCCCATCTCCTATGAAGGTCAGTCCGATTCCGCCTGTTTCGACAACGCGCTCGAGCTTCTCTTCATGGGTGGCTATTCGCTCCCCCATGCGATGATGATGCTTATCCCTGAGGCGTGGGCCGGCAATCCGCTGATGGATGACGATCGCCGCGCCTTCTATGAATATCACGCGGCACTCATGGAGCCCTGGGACGGGCCCGCCGCCATGGTCTTCACCGACGGCCGCCTCATCGGCGCCACGCTCGACCGCAACGGTTTGCGCCCCTCGCGCTACATGGTGTCGGATGACGGGTTCGTGCTGCTCGCCTCCGAAATGGGCTGCCTGCAATTCGCCGAGGAGAAGATCATCCAGAAATGGCGCCTCCAGCCCGGCAAGATGCTGCTCATCGACCTCGAGCAGAAGCGCATCATCTCCGACGACGAGTTGAAGAAATCGCTTGCGACCCAGCATCCCTACAAGGAATGGCTGAAGCGCACCCAGGTCGTGCTGCGCGAGATGCCGGCCGCCAGGACCAAGCGGCCGAAGATCGCCGTTCCCCTGCTCGACCGCCAGCAGGCCTTCGGCTACAGCCAGGAAGACTTGAAGCTCCTGATGGCGCCGATGGCGCAGACAGGCCAGGAAGCCGTCGGCTCGATGGGCAATGACACGCCCATCTCGGCGCTATCCGACAAGCCGAAGCTCCTCGACACCTATTTCAAGCAGAACTTCGCGCAGGTGACCAACCCGCCGATCGACCCGATCCGCGAAGAGCTGGTCATGTCGCTGGTCTCCTTCATCGGCCCCAGGCCCAACCTGCTCGACCTCAAGGGCACCTCGAGCCACATGCGTCTCGAAGTGCCGCAGCCCATCCTCACCAATGAGGAGCTGGAGCGCATCCGCACCATCGGCGTGGTCAAGGACAACTCGTTCCGCACCGTGACCATCGACGTCACCTATGACGTCGCCAATGGCCCCGAATATATGGAAGCCGCCCTCGAGGCCATCTCGGCGGGAGCCGAGCGCGCGGTGCGCGACGGCTACAACATCATCATCCTGTCGGATCGCGCGGTGTCCGCCGAGCGTGTGCCGATCCCGGCGCTGCTCGCCACCTCCGCCACCCATCACCATCTGATCCGTCAGGGCTTGCGCACCTCGGTCGGCCTCGTGGTGGAATCGGGCGAGCCGCGCGAAGTGCATCAATATTGCACGCTCGCGGGCTATGGCGCGGAAGCGATTAACCCCTATCTGGCCTTCGAGACACTCGAGGACATGATCGCCTCGCTCGACGAGAAGATTACGCCCGAGGAGGCCGCCAAGCGCTATATCAAGGCCGTCGACAAGGGCATCCTCAAGGTCATGTCCAAGATGGGCATCTCGACCTATCAGTCCTATTGCGGCGCCCAGATCTTCGACGCCATCGGTCTCTCGAGCGAATTCATCAAGCGCTATTTCACCGGCACGGCGAGTCAGATCGAAGGCGTCGGCCTCGGCGAGATCGCCGCGGAAGCCTTCGCCCGCCACGCCGCGGCCTTCGGCGAGAATCCTGTGCTGTCGAGCACGCTCGAAGTGGGCGGCGAATATCTCTATCGCATCCGTGGCGAGCAGCATGTCTGGACACCGGAATCGGTCGCCAAATTGCAGCACGCCGTGCGCGGAGAGTCGCACGAAACATATCGCGATTTCGCCAGGCTGGTGAACAACCAGAGCGAACATTTCATGACGCCGCGCGGGCTGTTCCGCATCAGGAAGGCGGAAGAGATCGGTCGCAAGCCGATCCCCGTCGACGACGTCGAGCCCGCCAAGGACATCGTCAAGCGCTTCGCGACGGGCGCCATGTCCTATGGTTCCTTGAGCCGCGAGGCCCATACGACGCTCGCCATCGCCATGAACCGCATCGGCGGACGCTCCAACACCGGCGAAGGCGGCGAGGAGCCGGATCGCTTCAAGCCGCTGCCCAATGGCGATTCGATGCGCTCGGCGATCAAGCAGGTCGCCTCCGGCCGCTTCGGCGTCACCACCGAATATCTGGTCAACGCCGATCAGATCCAGATCAAGATGGCGCAAGGCGCCAAGCCTGGCGAAGGCGGCCAGCTGCCCGGCCACAAGGTCGACGCGACGATCGCCCGCGTGCGCTATTCGACGCCGGGAGTCGGCCTCATCTCGCCACCGCCTCATCACGATATTTATTCGATCGAAGACCTGGCCCAGCTCATCTTCGATCTGCGCAACACCAATCCTTCCGCCTCGGTGTCGGTAAAGCTCGTCTCCGAAGTGGGTGTGGGCACGGTTGCGGCGGGCGTCGCCAAGGCGCGCGCCGATCATGTCACCATATCGGGCTTCGAGGGCGGTACCGGCGCTTCACCCTTGACCTCGATCAAGCATGCCGGCAGCCCGTGGGAGATCGGCCTCGCCGAGACACAGCAGACCCTCGTCACCAACCGCCTGCGCGGACGCATCATCGTCCAGGCCGATGGCGGCATCCGCACCGGCCGCGATGTCATGGTCGCGGCCCTGCTCGGGGCCGATGAAATGGGTTTCTCGACGGCACCACTCATTGCCGCCGGCTGCATCATGATGCGCAAGTGCCATCTGAACACCTGCCCGGTCGGCGTCGCCACCCAGGATCCGGTGCTGCGCAAGCGCTTCAAGGGCACGCCTGAGCAGGTCATCAACTATTTCTTCTTCGTCGCCGAGGAAGTGCGCGAGCTGATGGCCGAGATGGGCATCCGCCGCTTCGACGATCTCGTCGGCATGAGCGAATATCTCGACAAGCTTGCGGCCATCGACCACTGGAAGGCCAAGGGCCTCGATTTCAGCCGCATCTTCGAGAAGCCTCAGGCCATCGGCAAGGTATCGATCCGCCGCGACGAGCCTCCGAAGCACGATCTCTCCGAAACGCTCGACACCTATCTGATCGAGCAGGCCGAGCCTGCGCTCACTTCCGGCACGCCCGTCGAAATCGAGGCCAAGGTCACCAATGTCCATCGCACCATCGGCGCGATGCTCTCGGGCGAGGTCGCCAAGCGCTATGGTCACACAGGTCTCCCCGAGGACACGATCCGCGTCGGCCTCACCGGCATTGCCGGACAGAGCTTCGGCGCTTTTCTTGCGCATGGCGTGACGCTGGAACTCACCGGCGAGGCCAACGATTATGTCGGCAAAGGCATCTCTGGCGGCAAGCTCATCGTCAAGCCGCATGATAGGATCGGCTTCGTCCCGGAAAAGTCCATCATCGCCGGCAATACGGTGCTGTACGGCGCGATCGGCGGCGAATGCTATTTCCGCGGGGTCGCCGGCGAGCGCTTCGCGGTGCGCAATTCCGGCGCCATTGCCGTCGTCGAGGGCGTCGGCGATCATGGCTGTGAATACATGACCGGCGGCGTCGTGCTGGTGATCGGCGAGACGGGGCGCAACTTTGCCGCCGGCATGTCGGGTGGCGTCGCCTATGTGCTCGATGAGCGCGGCGATTTCGCCCAGCGCTGCAATCTCGCGATGGTCGACCTCGCCCCTGTGCCGGCGGAAGAGGAATCGATCGAACGGCTCCACCATCATGGCGGCGATCTCGAGCATCACGGGCTCGTCGACGTGACGGCGCATATGGATCGTCACGACGCCGAGCGCATCTGGCATCTGCTCGGCCGTCACCTGAAATATACGGGCTCGGGCCGGGCACGCGAAATCATCGATCACTGGGGCGACTACCTGCCGAAATTCGTGAAAGTAATGCCGGTCGAATATGCCCGCGCTCTGCACGAGCTCGAAAAGGCACAGGAGACGAGCGACGGCATGACCATTGGCATGCAGCGGAGGGCATGATGAGTGCAGGCCGATCCCAAAACCATCACCCTGAGGTGCGAGCGCAGCGAGCCTCGAAGGGTATGCTTCCGCACTTTCGCTCTATCCTGATGGACGCTTCGAGGCCCGCCTTCGGCGGCCACCTCAGCATGAGGGGTATTGACGGATGATGCGCGTCTATGGCGACAAGGGGTCCGGCAACTGTCAGAAGGTCAGCATCACCGCTGACTTTCTGCAGATCCCCTATCAATGGATCGATATCGACATCACCAAGGGGGAAAGCCGCACGGAGGCCTATCTCCGCAAGAGCCCGATGGGCCAGGTGCCGATGATCGAGCTCGATGACGGCCGCTGCCTGGCGCAGTCCAATGCGATCATCCGTTATCTGGCGCAGGATACGAGCCTGCTTCCCGCCGATCTCTTCACCCAGGCGAAGATCGACGAATTGCTGTTCTGGGAGCAATACAGCCACGAGCCCTATGTGGCGACCAGCCGCTACCACATGGTCTATCTCGGCCGCACCAAGGATCAGCGCGAAGCCTGGCGCGTCGAGCGCGGCGAGAAGGCGCTCGACCTGATGCAGCAGTTGATCAAGGGAAAGATGTGGTTCGTGGGCGACAGCCTGTCGGTCGCCGACATCGCCCTTCTCGCATATACGCGGCTTGCCCATGAGGGTGGCTTCGATCTCAGCTCACGGCCCGATGTGGGGGCCTGGATCATGCGCGCCGAGATGGCGCTCGGCCTGCCGCCGGCGGGAAACTAGGAGAAGACGATGGGGAAGATTACCGGCTTTCTGGAAATCGATCGGCAGGAGCAGAAATACGCGCCGGCCTCAGACCGCGTGCGCCATTTCCGTGAGTTCACCATTCCGCTCGATGACCGCGACACGCAAAAGCAGGCGGCGCGCTGCATGGATTGCGGCATTCCCTATTGTCACACCGGCTGCCCGGTGAACAACCAGATCCCGGACTGGAACGATCTCGTCTATCAGGGCAAATGGCGGGAGGCGGCGATCGATCTCCATTCGACCAATAATTTCCCCGAATTCACCGGCCGCATTTGTCCCGCACCCTGCGAGGAAGCCTGCACGCTCAATCTCGAAGACGTGCCAGTGACGATCAAGACCATCGAGCAGGCGGTCGCCGACAAGGCCTGGTCGGAAGGCTGGATCAAGCCTGAGCCGCCGGAGGAGCGGACCGGCAAGCGCGTGGCGATCGTCGGCTCGGGCTCGGCCGGCCTCGCCGCCGCCCAGCAGCTCGCCCGCGTCGGCCACGAGGTGCATGTCTTTGAGCGTTTCGCCAAGGCCGGCGGCCTGCTGCGCTATGGCATTCCCGACTTCAAGATGGAGAAGCATCCGATCGACCGTCGGGTCGAGCAGATGGAGGCCGAGGGCGTCACCTTCCATTACAACGTCGATATCGGCGTAACGCGTCCCTTCCATTCGCTCACAGATGCCTATGACGCGGTGCTGCTGGCCGGCGGCGCCGAGCGTCCGCGCGATCCGGGCCTGCCCGGCATGGAGCTTCAAGGCGCGCATTACGCCATGCCCTTCCTCATCCAGAGCAACCGGCGTGTCGGCGGCGAGGATGTGTCGGGCGAGCCCCCGCTTGTCGCCACCGGCAAGAACGTCGTCGTCATCGGCGGCGGCGACACGGCGTCCGACTGCATCGGTACGTCCTTCCGGCAAGGCGCTCTGTCGGTGACGCAGCTCGATATCCGCCCGGTCCCGCCGGAGCAGGAAGACAAGATGCTGGTATGGCCCTATTGGCCGACCAAGTTCCGCACCTCCTCATCACAGGCCGAGGGCGCGGCGCGCGAATTTTCTTGCGCCACGCTCGCCATTGTCGGCGAAAAGAGCAAGGTCACGGGTGTCAAATGTGCCCGCGTGAATCAGAAGCGCGAGCCTTTGCCCGGCACGGAATTCATCATCAAGGCCGACCTGGTCTTGATCGCCATTGGCTTTGCCGGACCTGAAGAGAAAGGGCTCTTGCAAGAGACGCATTTCGAGCGGGACAAGCGCAGCAATGTCAAAGCCACGACCGACGACTACAAGACCTCCGTCGACAAGGTCTTTGCCGCCGGTGACATCCGCAAGGGGCAGTCGCTGGTCGTCTGGGCCATTCGCGAGGGCCGCCAGGCGGCGCGCGCCATCGATGAGTATCTGATGGGATCTTCGGAACTGCCGAGATAGAGCGTCGGAGGGCGCGCAGCGCCTTCCGGGAGCCCTGTCAGGCTCCCATCAACTCCACCCCGCCTCCGTCCCTCCGGCGCCGACGGCGGAGCGGATTTGATAAATTGCCCGGCTTGACAGCTGCTTTTCTCCATGCCTAATTAGTTCGTCACCAGATTGAACTAACTGTCCCGCCTCCAAAGTGTGATGGAAACTCTCCCGCCAAACGCCTCCGCCACGGCGCTGCCCCGGCTCTTCAGCCTGCGAACGGTGGTCGAAATGATCGTCACCGCAGGCCCGATCACGCGTGCCGAGATTTCCCGGCGGACGGGACTGTCCAAGCAGGCCGTATCGGAAGTGGCGCTCCAGCTCGAGAACGCCGGATGGATCGGCAAGGTCGGCCGCACACACGGCAATATCGGCCGAACCGGCATCACCTATCAGATCGTATCTTCCGCCGCCTATGTCGTCGGGATCGATCTGGGCGGCTCCAAATGCCGGCTCGCCCTTGCCGATCTGAGCTCGCATGTCGTCGCCGAGGCGACGACCGCCACGCATCCGGGCGGTGGGCTCCAGGCCTTGCGTCACATCGCGGACGAAGTCGACCGCCTCATCGCGGAGGCCGGTATTGACCGGGCGAGGATCCAGCGCGCCGTTATCGGCTGCCCCGGAATCATCGATCCGCGCAGTGGCCGCCTCAATCATTCGCCATCCATACCCGACCTGACCGGAACCGATATCGCCGGATCTCTCAGCACCTTGCTCGGCGTGCCGACGTCAGCCGAAAACGACGTCAATCTCGCCGTCCTGGGCGAACATTGGCAGGGACGCGGACGCGGCGCCGACAACCTGGCCTTCGCCGCCCTCGGCACCGGCATCGGCCTCGGCCTGATGATCAATGGCAGGCTTGTCCGCGGCAAGCGCGGCGCGGCCGGAGAAATCTGCTTCCTGCCAATCGAGAACGATCCCTTCGAAGAGAACATCCTCGGCGAGGGCGCCTTCGAGCGCGCCATCGGCAGCCGAGGCATTCTGGCCCGCTATCGCCGCCTGGCCACAGAGCGCCGCGACGACCCGGCTGTTCAATCCGTTCACGACATCTTCGAGGCCATGCGCCGGGGCGACCCGTTCGCCGAGAGCACCATCGACGAAACCGCGAAGCTGCTCGCCTTCGGACTCCTTTCGCTCACCGCGATCATCGACCCGGACATGATCGTTCTCGGCGGCAATATCGGCATTCAGCCCGAACTGGTCGAGCGCGCCGGCGCCTATGTCAAAGCCGGCTCGGAGCAGCCGCCGCTGATCAAGGCGAGCGCGCTCGGCAATCGCGCCACCCTGGTCGGCGCCTTGGCGACCGGCCTCGCGCAGCTCCAGGAGTCGCTCTTCGCCATACCGACGACAGGTCCGTTTCCGCTGCCGGATCCGGAGCACGGGATGGCGAGCATCGGCAAGCCTGCCGCGGAGTTGTGAAGACCGTGCATCCATCCGCCGCGACAGGGGTGAGCGAGCACGGGCTTGTCCGATTGGACGGTCTCGCAGTGACCTATGGCGCCTTCCATGCGCTGCATCCGCTGGATCTGACGATCGAGCATGGCGATTTCCTCGCCATTCTCGGCCCATCGGGCTGCGGTAAGACGAGCCTGCTGCGCGCGCTCGGCGGCTTCCAGCGTCCGAGCTCCGGCAGGATCTTCATCGACGGGCAGGATCTGACCGCCGTCGGTCCGGAGAAACGGCCGACCAACACCGTCTTCCAAGGCTACGGCCTCTTTCCCCACCTGAATGTCAGACAGAATATCGGCTACGGCCTGCGCATCGCCGGACGCGACCGCGCCGACATCGCGCAGCGCGTCGAGCATATCGCCGGACTCGTCCGGATGCAGTCGTTCCTCGATCGTCCGATCGACAAGCTCTCCGGCGGCCAGCGCCAGCGCGTAGCACTTGCCCGCGCTTTGGTCATGCGGCCGAAGGTATTGCTGCTCGATGAGCCCCTGGCGGCGCTCGATCTGAAGCTGCGTCAGACCATGCAGGAGGAGCTGCGGCGCATCCATCGCGAGATCGGCGGCACTTTCGTCTTTGTCACCCATGACCAGGCCGAGGCGTTGAGTCTCGCGACACGGATAGCCGTGATGAACGAGGGCCATCTGGTCCAGATCGGCTCGCCGGAGGATATCTATCAGCGCCCGCGCAGCCGCTTCGTCGCGACATTCCTCGGCGAGGCCAATGTTCTCGAGGCGGCGCGCCGATCAAACCGCGTGACGCTGGATGCCGGCGGCAGCTTCGAGAGCAAGGGACAGGACGGCGATCTCAGCATCGCGGTCAGGCCGGAACTGATCAGGATCGCACCGCCCGCCGGCACTGCCGACATCACCCTTCAAGGGCGCCTGCTCGAGCGCATCTATCTCGGATCGCATCTGCGCTATGCGCTAGCGCTTTCCGATGGCAGCCAGCTGGTCGTCGCCGCCGACGCCGCCGATCAGCGCAACCCGCATGTCCCCGGCCAGGAGCTGACTGTCGGCTGGACGCATGACGCGCAAGTTCTGCTCGACAGCTAAAGCTTCGAACAAACCCATCGACACAAACTGGAGGAATTTGAATGAGCGACAACGGAATAATCGGAATACGCCAGGTGGCGCGGGTATCACGACGGCAGATGCTGGCCGTCATGGCAGGCGGCACCGCGGCCCTGGCCTCGTTCCGCTCCGCCGCCGCTGCCGGCAAGGATAAGGTGACCATGTTCGGCTGGGACGGTTATCAGGCCGGCCTGATGGCGACATCCAACCTGGCCGACCAGAATATCGAACTCGCTTTCGCGGCGATGAACAACAATGACGAGATCATCACCCGCCTCGCCAGCGGCGGCGGCGATATCGATCTCATTACGCCCTATATGGGCTATGTGCCGCTGCTGGCGGCGGCCGGCCTCATTCAGCCGATCGACGATGCGCTGGTCCCCAATCTGCAAAAGGTGTCCGAGCTGTTCCGCGACGACCGCAACATCCTGATCGATGGCAAGCGTTATGCGGTCCCGTTCACCTGGGGATCGGGCGCCATGATCTATGACCCCGCCGTCATCAAGAGCGCCCCGACCAGCTGGCTCGACGTGCTCAAGCCCGAATATGCCGGCAAGGTCGGAATGGCGGACGATCCCTTGGGCAACCTGCTGCTGGCGGCCATGCTGACCACCGACGCCGAAGTCCCGACCCGCCTGACGCGGGAGCAACTCGACAAGGCGATCGCCTTCCTGGTCAAACTGAAGAAGGAGCATGTACGCCAGATTGCCGTCAGCTTCGGCGAGCTCGCCGACGCACTGGCGCGCAACGAGGTCAGAATCACCTTCAGCGGCGGTGAATTCATCAAGAAATATGCCGCCGACAAAGGCAAGACGGTCGAGTTCACCTATCCGAAGGAAGGCACCTTCGCCTGGCTCGATGTCTGCGCTCTGTCGGCCACCAGCCGCAACACCGCCGCCGCCCACAAGGTGCTCAACGAGATGATCGAGACCAAATCGCAGCTCGCGCTCGCGAAGGAGACGGTCCAGGGAATCTGCAACCAGGATGCGATCGCGGCACTCGATCCGTCCCTGAAGATCTACCCCTATGACAATCTGGCAGACTTCGGCAGCAAGGCGAAATTCTACCAGATGCCACCGCTCGAGGCAGCGGACGGCATCATGACCTGGACCGACTGGCAAGAGGCCTATGAAGGCTTCAAGGCGGCCTGACGGCGCAGGACGATACGGGGACGGCATGATGCGGTGGAACCGGCAGCAATGGTCGGTAGCGTGGATGATGACGCCGGTGGCGGTCATCTTCATGCTGCTCTTCATTCTGCCGTCCCTGAACTATTTCATAATGAGCTTCTGGCGCGTGGCGGCCTTTCGCGTTGTCCACGATTTCTCCTTGGCCAATTACGCGCGCACCCTCGGCCAGCACCTTCCGGTCCTCTTCTATACGTTCAAGCTTGCCCTGCTGACGGCTTTGATTACGACCGTGCTGGGCTTCCTGCTGGCCTATGTGATCCGATTCAAGGCCGGAAAGCTGGCGCCATTCCTGCTGCTCGTGACCTTGCTCACCTTGTTCGGCGGCTATCTGATGAAGGTCTATGCCTGGAAGACGATTCTCGGAAACGAGGGTGTCATCAACAGCGCTCTGATCGGCCTTGGGCTCATCGAGCAGCCTATCACGTCGCTGTTTTACTCTCCGGGCGCTGTTGTCGTCACGCTGGTCCACTTCCTGCTCCCCTTCGCCGTGCTGCCGATCTTCTCGTCGCTGCGCGGCGTGCAGGAAACGGAGATTGAATCGGCGCGCGATCTCGGCGCCTCGAGCTGGCGGATCGTCGGTGACATCCTCGTGCCACGCTGCCGCACCGGCATCCTCGCGGCCTTTTCCCTCTGCTTTCTCGCCGCCGTCGGCGACTATATCACGCCGGCGATCGTCGGCGGCACGATCAGCATGTTCGGCCGTATCATCGAAAGCCAGTTCGGCCAGGCCTTCAATGCGCCGCTTGGGGCGGCGATGTCCTTCGTCATGCTGTCCGCCTCGGCCCTGGTGCTGCTGACCGCCGGTCTCCTCCTGCGCCTGTGGAGGCCGCGTTGATGGAAACCGCGAGCCGCTCCTTCATCTGGCAACTGACCGGTCTGGTCTTTGTCATCTTCATGACCGCGCCCCTCGTGCTGGTCGTGCTGTTCTCCTTCACCGGCGGCGACATCGCGGCCTTTCCCATTCCTTCCCTGTCGCTGCGCTGGTGGCGGGCGCTATTCGCCAAGCCCGAATTCTTCGACGCCCTGCGCAACAGCACGATCATCGGACTGTCCGTCTCCGCGATATCGACCATCGTGGGCACGGTAACGGCGCTGGGCATGCTGAAGCTCTCAGAGCGCACGGCGGCACTTGTCACTTTTCTCCTGGGACTGCCGCTGCTGCTGCCCGCTTTGGTCCTGGCGGTCTCGCTCCTGTCGTTCTTCATCGGCATCGGTCTCAAGCTCGGCCTGCTCACCGTCATCCTGAGCCACCTCCTCTTCATCTTGCCCTTCGTCGTGATGATCATCTTCTCGCGCCTGCGTACGTTCGACCTGTCGATCATCGAGAGCGCTCGGGATCTCGGCGCTTCGCCGGCGCGCGCCTTCTGGACCGTCACCTTGCCGATCATCGCTCCCACCCTCATCGGCGCCGCCCTCATCGCGCTGGCTTTGTCGATCGACGACCTGATCATCACCTTCTTCACCGGCAGCGGTGCGGCCACTCTGCCGACGCTGGTCTGGTCGATGATCAGGACAAATCTCACGCCGGCGACGAATGCGCTCGGCACGCTGCTTCTGGCGGCCACGCTAGGCGGCACGCTCATCGCCATGCGGCTGACGAAGTTCAGGGGCTGACGAGGCGGCGCTCCGAAATCATCCAAGGAAGGATCAGTCATTTTGCCCGAAAAGTTGCATGTGTTCGAAACGTCTCAGGCCCTCGGCGAACGCCTCGCCCAGGATATACTCACCCGGATCGTCGCCAAGGGTGAGGCGCCTTTCCTGCTCGGCTGCCCGGCCGGACGCAGCCTGAGGTCGACCTATGAGGCTCTCGCGCGCCTTGCCGCCCAGCAGGCCGCCGACCTCTCCCGACTGGTCATCGTGATGATGGACGACTATGTGACGCGCGATGAGGCCGGCCGGTATTCGTTCTTGTCCGATACGGATCCCACGACCTGCCTCCATTTCGCCGAATATGAACTGCGCCGGCCGATCAATGCGGGCCTTGCACCGGCGCTTCATATCCGCGGCGAGAACATATGGTTTCCCGATCCGATGGATCCTGCCGCCTTCGACGCCCGCATCGCGCAGGCCGGCGGCATCGATCTGTTCCTGCTCGCCAGCGGCGCCTCCGACGGCCACGTTGCCTTCAATCCACAGGGATCGCCGCGCAACAGCATTTCGCGGGTGATCCGCCTTGCCGAGGCGACCCGCCAGGACAATGTGGTTACCGACCCCGCTTTCGGCTCGGCGAGCCGCGTTCCCGAATTTGGCGTGTCCGTCGGCATCGCGACCATTGCCGACCTCACACGCTCGGCGGTTCTGGTGCTGATCGGTGCCGACAAACAGACAGCGCTCCGGCGGATCATGGCCGCCACTGCCTATGATCCGGACTGGCCATCCACCGTCATCTGGGATTGCGCCGACGCTCGTGTCTATGCCGATTCCCCGGCGGCTGGAGCAAGGGCCTAGTCGCGTGACAGTTTGCATTGGCATCGACTTCGGCGGCACCAAGATTGCGGCGGGCCTCGTCGATATTTCATCGGGCGCCGTCCTCGCGCGGCGGATCGTTCCGACCCTGGCGCATCGGAACCCCAAGGCCATAGAGGACGACGTCAAGAACCTGGTTGCGGATCTTTGCAGCGAGGCGGCGGGCACGCGCATCGCCGCGATCGGCATAGGCATGCCGGAGCTTGTCGACGTCACCGGCAGGTTGCAGAGCAGTACCTATCTACCCGGCGACGGCCAGGCTCTACTGGCCCATCTATCGGGGTTTGCGCCGGCCTTTTACGACTCGGATGCCAGGGCGGCGGCAATGGCGGAATCGCGTTTCGGCGCTGGACGGCCTTTCGCCAATTTTGCCTATGTCACGATCAGCACCGGTCTCAGCTACAGCCTGATGATCGACGGCAGGCCCTATCGCGGTGCCAGGGGCTACGCCATTCACTTCGGCAGCACTGTCAGCTACTGGCCCGGCATCCACACGGAAGGTACCGACGCGATCGTCGAGGATTATGCATCGGGCAAGGGCCTGGCCGGCCGTTATGATCGACTGTCCAGCCGGGCCGGCAGCAGTGCACAGGACGTCCTTGCTCTTGAACGGAGCGATCCGATTGCCGCCCGCGTCCTGCGCGATGCCGTCGAGCTGCTGGGCGACAGGCTTGCCCAGATGATCGACATGATCGACCCAGGCGCTCTGATCATCGGCGGCGGCCTCGGTCTCTCGGACGGCTTCCTGCGCGACCGCCTGGAACCGTCCATCCGGCGCCGGTTGTGGAGCGACGCGAACAGAGACACACCGGTGCTGCCTGCGGAACTCGGCACCGACTCGGGACTCATCGGCGCGGCGATGCTCGGCTTCACGGCGAGCGAGGATCTGCGAGTCAGGGATGGGTCTTGAGCTATTGAACCGGCGAGATGTCGTCGAAGCGTCCAGGCTTGGCCGTGACAGCCTCGCCGCGGCCGAAGAGGCGCGAGGCCTCGGTACCGGGCTTCGTCGTTCTGACGAGCTGCGCCATCGCCGGATCGCTGGGCGTGGCAGGCTTGCCCGCGAAGTCGCCCTTGCCATGCCCAAGCAGCTCCGAACCGGTCAGGCCTGAGCCCGGCGGTGTCTCGCTGAGTGCCGCTTCTGGCGGCGTTTCCACCGGCTCGGCCGGTTCGGCCGCCACCGCGGCGTCGATATCCTTGTTGACCGCAGCCATTACCATGGCGGCCAGTTTGTTGTTGCCCTCACGCAGGAAATGCACGCCGTCGCGGGCGCGCATCCGCAAGAATTCACCATCCTGGTTGAAACCTGAGTCGGTGTATTTGCCCTTGTTCAACAGGTCCTGGCGCGTGCGGATGAAGCGGACGCCCGCCGCCTTGGCGCGCTCCTCATGGATGGTCGAAATGATCTTCAGCGAGGCATCGTATTTGGCGGCTTGCATCGGCGGCATTTCCATCCAGTAGACCGCCGCTCCCGCCGCCTTGAGGCTGGCCATCAGCGCGTCGACCTGCTTTACATAGGCCTGCCGCCATTCTGGCGTGTCGAAGTCATAGCGCGTCTGACCATCGCGGATCGCCTGCGCGTCATTTGATCCGATCATCACGATCGCGATGTCCATCTTGTTGCTGGCGAGGATCTTCGGCAGCGCACCGTTCCAGTCGTAATATTCCGGTCGCGACAGGCCCGAATCCTCCTTGTAGCGTCCGTTGAGCGACAGGCGGTCGTCGTTCTCGATCTGGCGTGACAGACCCGACCACAGACCGGCGGCGAGCGAGTCGCCCAGCACGAAGATCTGATAGGTCTCCTTGGCGGTGAAATAGGCCTTGTCGGATTTCGCCTCCTGCGCCGCGAGCGGCACAGCCAAGGCGAAGATCGCCACAACCAGGATGAGCACACGCCGGATCATCAGGTGATCCTAGCTGCCGGTGCGCAGCCGCTCAAGCAGCGCCACATTCGGCGTGCCGTCGAGCTTGAGCCCGGCCTTGCGCTGGAAACCGAGAATGGCCTCATAGGTGCGCGCCCCGATGCGTCCATCGGTGCCGCCCGGATCGAAGCCGCGGCGATAGAGCAGTGTCTGGATCTCCACACGCTGTTCGAAGGAAAGATCGTAGTCGACATTGGGCCATGGCGTCACGAAGGGCGCTCCACCCTTGATGCGGTCGGCCAGATGGCCCACCGCCACTGCATAGGAGTGCGACTGATTGTAGTCCATGAGGGCCATGAAATTGCGGGTGACCAGGAAGGCAGGCCCATCGACACCCTGCGGAACCATCACGAAGGCGTCGGCCTTGGACGACCCGAATTCGCCGCCGCGCGCCGGCTTGACGCCGAGCTTCGCCCATTCGGCCACTGGACGCCAGTTGGTTCGGCCGATCAGCGCGCGGTTGAACTTGTCCGGCAGCTTCACTTCCCAGCCCCACGGCCGGTCATTCTTCCAGCCCGACTTCGCAAGATAGTTGGCCGTCGAGGCGAGCGCGTCCTGGCTAGAGTTCCAGATGTCCTTCTTGCCGTCGCCGGTCCAGTCTACCGCGAAGGAGAGATAGGAGGTCGGCACGAACTGGGTATGGCCCATGGCGCCGGCCCAGGAGCCGGTGAAGTTCTGCGTCGTGACGATGCCGCTCTGCAGGATCTTCAGCGCGGCGATATATTGCTCCGCCGCATAGTCTTTTCGGCTTCCGGAATAGAGCAAGGTCGCGAGCGAGCGCATGACCTTCATCTGCCCTTTGTCCTTGCCGAAATTGCTTTCCATGCCCCAGATGGCGAGGAGGATAGCACGGTCGACCTTGTAGCGCTTCTCGATCGCCGAGAGCAGATCCGCTTGCGAGGATTTCAGGCTCTGGCCGGTATCGATGCGGATCTGGGTTATCGCCTTGCTGAGATATTGCGAGGTGGTCGTGGTGAATTCCGGCTGGTCCCTCGCCAGCTTCAGCACATCGGGATCGGGATCGGTGATGCCCGCGAAGGCGCTGTCGAACACGTCGCGCGAGATGCCGGCCGCCTTGGCCTGGGGCCACAGGCTCTGGATGAAGCTCTCGAACTTGGCATCGGCGAAAGCCGTGGATGCCGTCATCGCGCAAAGGCCCGCCGTCAGAAGAGCGGCCGCCAATGTCCTGAATCTTGCCATTATCGTCCTCGATTCACGGCTGAGGTGATTCGCCAGCTCAACCGTCATATCAGAGGACGAAGAAAGCCGCCAAATGCGGCCCCTTTCAGGCGGCCTCGTTGCGCTGGCGCAGATAATCTTCCCAGGCCAGCGCGCTCTGGACGATGCGGTCGATATCCTGGTGCCGGGGCATCCAGCCCATCTCCCGCTTGATCTTGTCGGAGGCCGCGACGATCGCCGCAGGATCGCCCGCCCGGCGCGGCGCCAGGCGCGCATTGACCGGCTTGCCCGCCGCCTTCTCGACCGCCTTGATGATGTCGAGCACGCTGTAGCCCAGGCCGTAGCCGCAATTATAGGCGCCGCTGGCGCCGCCATTCCGCAGATGCTTCAGCGCATCGAGATGCGCCTGGGCGAGGTCGCTGACATGTATGTAGTCGCGAAGGCATGTGCCGTCCGGCGTGTCGTAGTCGTTGCCGAAGATATCCATCTGCTGACGCTCGCCGAGCACGGTCTGGCAGGCGACCTTGATGAGATGCGTCGCCTTGGGCGTCGACTGGCCGGTCCTTCCCTTGGGGTCGGCGCCCGCCACATTGAAGTAGCGCAAGGCCACATATTGCAGCCCATAGGCGGCATGGCTGTCGCGCAGCATCCATTCGCTCATGAGCTTGGACGAGCCGTATGGCGAGATCGGCGCCAGCACCGCGTTTTCTTCGACCGGCACCTTCTCGGGGTTGCCATAGACGGCCGCGGTCGAGGAGAAGACGAAGCGCGGAATTCCAGCCTTGACCGCGGCCGAAATCAGGCTGCGCGTCTTCACCGTGTTGTTAAGATAATAGCTGAGAGGGTCGGCGACGGATTCGGGAACGACGATGGAGCCCGCGAAATGGATAATCGCGTCGAATTTGTGATCCTTGGCCAGTTGCGCAACGAGCGTCTCGTCGCCAATATCGCCTTCGACAAGTCTGGCCTGGGGTGCGATCGCCCACCAGAAGCCGGTCGAGAGATTGTCGAGCACGACGACCTCCTCGCCGGCATCAGCGAGCGCGTAGACCATATGGCTGCCGATATAGCCCGCCCCTCCGGTCACCAATACGGCCATGCTTCTGTTCTCCTCTAAAGCTTTCGTCAGAAATATTCCCTATCTTCACGATTTAACCCAAATTGGCGCAAAAATGCGTCGCGACTTCGGGACCGGCAGAGAAAACGCTTAACAAGGAGTAAACCACAATGCAGCGCCGTATCAAGAAAGCAGTTTTTCCCGTGGCCGGCCTCGGCACGCGTTTTCTGCCGGCGACCAAGGCTGTCCCGAAGGAAATGCTGACCATCGTTGATCGGCCGGTCATACAGATCGTGGTGGATGAGGCGCGCGAGGCGGGTATCGAGCACTTCGTCTTCGTCACCGGACGCAACAAGAACGTCATCGAGGATCATTTCGACAAGCAATATGAGCTCGAGGCGACGCTCCGTCAGCGCAATAAGACGGCCGAGCTCGAGCTGTTGGCGAATTCCCTCCCCCGCGCCGGCGAGACCAGTTTCACTCGTCAGCAGGAGCCGCTCGGCCTCGGCCACGCCGTCTGGTGCGCACGCGACATTGTCGGCGACGAGCCTTTCGCGCTCATCCTTCCCGACATGCTGATCCACGCCAAGCCGGGCTGCCTGCGCCAGATGATGGATGTCTATGAGGCCCAGGGCGGCGGCAATGTCATCGCGGTCGAGGAAGTGCCGTGGGAGAATGTGCATCGCTATGGCGTGGTCAAGCCCGGAACCTGGTCGGGCCGCGCCTTCACCATCGAGGCGATGGTCGAGAAGCCGAAGCGCGAGGCGGCTCCCTCCAATCTCATCATCTCCGGCCGCTATATCCTGCAGCCCGAAATCTTCGCCGAGATCGAGAAGCAGGAGCCGGGCGCCGGCGGCGAGATCCAGATCACCGACGCGATGATCCGCCTGCAGGCGCGGCAAAAATTCTCCGGCCTCAAATTCAGCGGTAAGACGTATGACTGCGGCGACAAGGTCGGTTTTCTCGCCGCCAATGTCGCCTATGGCCTGGCCCGCGACGATCTCTCCGGCGCCTTCAAGCGCGAATTGAAGAGCCTCATCGAAGAAGCTGGTGGACTAGGCTGACAATAAAGTGAGCCGCTCACCGCCGCAGTTCGATGCCGGCGGTGACGCGGTTCTCGTAGTAGTCGTTACCGGGCACATTGCTGTCATTGTAGATGAGATCGTAATCGAGGGTCCAGGCGAGCCAGCGATTCATCCGCCACAGGAGACCGGCATTGGTCCGCAATGTCAGCTCCGTCTCGCCGGTGCCTTGATATTTCTCATAGGTGAGACCGGCGCCAGCGGTCGTCGTGAGATTGTCGCGCAGATCATGTGCGGCCTTGAGGCGCGCTATGTAGGTGCGTGCACCACTTGAATCCGCCGAGGCCGTCTCATTGAGACCGGTGGCAAGTATCAGATCGAGCGTCGTCAGCTCGCTCGGCCGCCATGTCACCCGGCCATCGAGACCGAAGACGTCGAGCGTTTCAAGCTCGGGATCCTCGTAGTCGCGCAAGGCATAAACGAGGGCCAACTCGCCCGACCATAGGGGCGACGGGTCGAAGGCGACGCCGGCGCCGAAACGATAACCTTCCGAGCTGCGCTCGAGGCCGTTGCGGTCGCGCTTGTCGAAATGAATACGCGGCACATAGGCCGCCTCGACGAAAGGCTGGAATGCTGGAGAGTCTTCATAGCCGACCCGCAGAGAGGCGATGGGCTCGACATAGTCGCGATCGGAGTTGTCTTCCTTGCCGCCCCCCGCGAGATCAACATCACCGTAATATTGCCAATCGGACCCGGCTCTCACCGTCGCGGCGATCCGCCCAGCCCGATGAGTGAGCGCGATGTTCTGGCTGATGATCTGATCGGTGCGATTGCCTATCGCCGTATTGGGCACTTCGTTCTCCGCACCGCTGTCCTGCGACAACTCATATGCGGCATCGAGGACGAGCGTGGTCGAGCGGCGCATGTCGAGCCTGAGCCGCGAGAGGACGGAAGCGTCGTTCGTGTCGTTTTCGGACATGTCCTCATAGGCGATGAAATCACCATCGCCTTCTATCAGGAGTTCGTGCCGCACCCAGTCGCTGGTGATTCGCAGAGACGGCCGCAGACGGACGCCAACATCGCTCTTTCGGTCGGTATCTGATGAAGCCGGATTGTCGGATGCGATGATGCCGGCGCGCAACACCGGAAACACAGTGAGGCCGCCGATGCCGAGACCGAGCGCAGCGTAAGGATCGTCTTCGGTGCGCCGCTTGCGCACCGGCTCGGGCGGTGGCTCGACCGTTGGATTGACCTCGAGCGTCGTCGGATTGGGGTTCCTGATTTCGACTTCCTGAAGGGAATCCACTGCGTCAAGACTATTCCTCAATCCCAGAGAATAATCCTGGGCCTGCGCCGCGCCATTCAAGAGAAATGCCGCCGCCATCCCGCAATATATAATACGCTGGCGGACCATACTCCCCCTCATATGACTGATAACCTAGCGAAAACATGGTTAAGGGACGGTTGACGGCGGGCATTCTCCGCGCCGATACCGTGTCCGGTTTATTGTTGCTGCCGGATGCGCTAGACCACGATCGGTCTGGGCCGGATCGGCCTGAACTGATGAATGTGACCGAAATCTTAAGTTTTGGCGCGTGATCGGACGGGAAACCGTACCCGCTAAGGCCCGATCGCCCGCTAAGGGATACCCATGGCAAAAGTAATTGAAGTCGACCCCGAGGGACTGCGGAGCTGGATCGGTTCCGCCAAACGAACCCTGACCATCGAGAGCGAGGCGATGGCCCGGCTGATCCAGGCCCTTGACGGCCCGCTCGGCCGCGCTTTCGGCGAAGCCATCCGCCTGATCAAGCAGGGCTCCGGGCGCGTCATCATGACCGGCATGGGCAAGAGCGGACATATCGCCCGCAAGATCGCGGCGACGCTTGCTTCCACCGGCACCCCGTCCTTCTTCGTCCATCCGGCCGAGGCCAGTCACGGCGATCTCGGCATGATCGGGCGCGACGACATCATCATCATGATCTCGAATTCCGGCGAGACGGCCGAGCTGCGGGCGGTGCTCGACTATGCCAAGCGCTTCCAGGTGAAGATGATCGGCCTGACGAGCCGCGCCGACAGCACGCTCAGCCATCACGCCGATGTGGCACTCTGCCTGCCCGATTGCCGCGAAGCCTGTCCGATCGGCATGGCGCCGACCACATCGACCATGCTGCAGCTCGCGATAGGCGACGCATTGGCGCTGGCGCTGCTCGAGGACCGCGGCTTCAACGCCGCGCAGTTCAAGACCTTCCATCCGGGCGGGCTGCTTGGCGCCGCGCTTACCCATGTGAAGGACTTCATGCACAAAGCGTCGCAACTACCGCTGGTCGCGCCCACGACGCCGATGGCCGAGGCACTGGTGACCATGACACAGAAAAGCTTCGGCTGCCTCGGCGTCGTCGACGGTGAAAGCGGTGAGCTGATCGGCATTTTCACCGACGGGGACCTTCGCCGTCACATGTCGCGCGATCTCATCGACCTCACGGTCTCAGACGTCATGACGCGCACGCCGCGCACTATCGTGTCCGACACGCTGGCGTCGGAAGCGCTCGAAATTCTAAATTCGACGAAGATCACCAGCCTGTTTGTCGTCGACGACAAGAACCGGCCCGTCGGCCTCGTCCATGTCCACGACCTCTTGCGCCACGGCGTGCAGTAGGAAGGACGCTCAGATCTCGACCTGCCCCCTTCTCCCGCGCCCAGCGTGAGAGGGGAGCTCAGTTGGGCCCGTTTACCGGCTCGACGACGAGGCACGCGCCGTCGACGGCCTTGACCCTCACCCACTCGCCTTTGCCGCGGTCGGCGCCTGTCACGACCCACAGCGTGTCGTCGATGCGGACCTTTCCGCGGCCGTTGACGATCGCTTCGTCAAGGGCGTAGCTGCGCCCGACATAACCATACATGCGCTGATTGAGGTTATTCGCCGCGCCACCAGGCAGCTTGAAGCGCGGCCGCACGAAGAGGACGAACAGCACGGTGAGAGCGGCGAACAAGGCGATCTCGATCTGCCAGGAGAGGTCGAGAAAAATGTCGAGGGCGCCGATAACCGCTCCGGCGAGCGCCAGCCAGATGAAGAAAACGCCCGGCAGCACAAGCTCCGCGAGAAGCAGGAGCCCGGCAATGATCCACCAGGTCCAGCCGCCGAGAAACGGAAAGAACTGCTGCATGGCCGGAAGGCTCCCTCTCAGCTCTTGGGCAGAACGGGCGGAACGCTGGCCGAACTCTTGCGCCTGGCGGCCGCCTGATCTCCGTCGCCGCCGAAGGCTTCCTTGGCGATCTCGGCGATGCCACCAAGCGAGCCGATGAGCGCCGTGGCCTCGAGCGGCAGCATCAGCACTTTCTGGTTGGGAGCGCTGGCGAGCGCCTCGATGGCCTTCACATAATTGTTGGCGACGAAGTAGTTGATCGCCTGGATATTGCCGCTGGCGATGGCGTCGCTGACGAGGAGCGTCGCCTTGGCCTCGGCTTCCGCCGCGCGCTCGCGCGCTTCGGCGTCGCGGAAGGCGGCCTCGCGCCGGCCTTCGGCCTCGAGCACCACCGATGTCTTCTCGCCTTCGGCCCGCAGGATCTGCGACTGGCGCTGGCCTTCCGCCTCGAGGACGGTGGCCCGCTTGTCGCGTTCGGCCTTCATCTGCCTTGCCATGGCATCGACGAGATCACGCGGCGGGCTGATGTCCTTGATCTCGATGCGGTTCATCTTGATGCCCCAGGGCGTCGTCGCCTGGTCGACTACGCCGAGCAGGCGGTGGTTGATCTCGTCGCGCTGCGATAGGAGGCTGTCGAGGTCCATTGAGCCCATGACGGTACGGATATTCGTCATCACCAGATTGAGGATGGCATGTTCCAGATTCTGCACTTCATAGGCGGCCTTGGCGGCGTCGATGACCTGGAAGAAAGCAACGCCGTCGACTTTCACCATGGCGTTGTCGCGGGTGATGACTTCCTGGCTCGGCACGTCGAGGACTCGCTCCATCATGCTGAGCTTATGGCCGACGCGGTCGAAGAACGGAATGATGACGCCGAGGCCAGGCGGCAAGGTGCGAACATAGCGGCCAAAACGCTCCACCGTGTAGTTGGAGCCTTGCGGCACCATCCGGATCGACCGCAAGAGGCCGAACAGGACCACCGCCAGGAGAATTATGACTGCAATGCCAGCGCCTTCGAACATAAGCCCGTCTCCACTCCATGACTGGCGCGCGGTTGGAAAGCTGCGCGCCGGCCTTCCCTGCCGTCACGCGCCAAAATTGAAGTCCCGATCACATCTTCACACCTGGCCCATGCGGCCTGAAGGTGCTTGCGACCCGGGAAAGTAGTCAAGCGCCGTCTTCAACGGGTTAACATAGGGACAAGTTATTGAATCGCAAGTCCCTTCATCACCAGCCCGATAATTCCTTGCGGATAATTGACTCGAGCATTGCGATCGAGGCATCCGATTCGTTGAGACAGGGAACGGCGGAGAAATTTTCGCCGCCGTTTTCGCGAAATGTCGCGGCCAATCCGATGGCGATTTCCTCGAGGGTCTCGACACAATCCGCCGCGAAGCCCGGCATGACCATCACCAGATTGCGCACGCCCTGTGCCGGCAGCGCCGCAACGGTATCCTGCGCATAGGGCTTGATCCATTCCGTTTTGCCGAAGCGCGACTGAAACACCACCCGTAGCTTCTCTTCCGGCATGTTCAGCTTCGCCCGCAGCAGTCGCGTCGTTTCCTGGCAGTGGTCATAATAGGGGTCCCCCGCCTCGACATAGCTTTCCGGCAGACCGTGATAGGATGCGAGGATTGTATCGGGAAGCCAGTCAAGCGTGGCGAGATGGCTCTCGATGCTGTGCGCCAGCGCGTCGATATGAGAGGGTTCCGCATAATAAGGCGGCACGAAGCGCAGCGCCGGTTGCCAGCGCAGTTTCGCCATGGTTTCGAACACCTTGTCCACCACGGTCGCCGTCGTCGAGGCGCTGTATTGCGGATAAAGCGGGAAGATCAGGACGCGGTCGCATCCCTGTTCCTTCAAGGCCGCGAGACGCTCGCCCACCGGCGGCAAGCCGTATCGCATGCCCCAGTCGACGACGATGCGGGCGTCTCCCGCGAGTCTCCGACCGAGCTTCTCGGCCTGAGCCCGCGTAATGGTCTTGAGCGGCGATTCGTCGAGCGTCTTGTTCCAGATCTGCTCATAGGCATGGCCGCTCTTCGTCGGCCGTTTCGTGAGGATGATGGCGTTGAGAACGAACCACCATACGAGCCGGTTGGTCTCGACGACGCGCGGGTCTGACAGGAACTCCTTGAGATAGCGCCGCATCGGCCAATAGGATGTGGCTTCCGGAGTTCCTAGATTGACGATCAGGACGCCGACGCGGCCCTCGCCTGTCGCTCTATGACCGCCCTTCTCTGTGATATTCTGCATGATGGACTTTGCAGTAGCGGATTGTTAACCAGAGCGGAAGAACGGGTGACACCTTAACGCAACCCCAAGCGCCACTGGGAATAATAGGGTCGAATTTTGCCAGTTCGGATAATCCGATGCGCAAATCAAAGAGTTAGAGCGCCGGGCCGATTCTATGTGTGCGTCCGGCTGCTAGTCGCCGGGGAGACAGGTTGACTGCGTATGCCGATGTTAAGCGATGGCCCGATCGGGCAAATGGGACACCGCACAGGCGATGCGTCAGGCCCGGCCTTTGGCGGCATTAATTCCTGGTCAAAGTTCGACTTCAGCAAGTTCCGCGCCGAACAGATCGCCCCCCTGGCGCAGTTCCGCCCCTATGTCATGGGCGCCAATGCGCTGGCCGTGCTGATCGTCATCTGGTCCAGCCTTCCCGCGACGGTCGGGCCTTGGGTCTATCTGTGGGCCGTGTGCCAGGCCGGCCTCACCGTCACGGTGCTGTACCACTGGTTCCGAGACCGCAATTTTGCCAGCAGCAACCACCGCACCATTGCCGCCATCGAGGCTGCTAGCCTGGCTTTCGCCGTCCTCTGGGCATTTCCCCTTCTCGAACTCCTGCCTGAGCTGCCTATCGGCGCACAGCATGTCGTCCTCGCCGTCTGTTTCATCATCTCGGTGACCGGCGCCTTCGCCTTGACCCGTCTCCCTCTGGCCTCGATCACCTTCACTGTCGTTGTGAGCGGCGCTTTGTTCGTGAGCCAGATTCGGCGCGGCGAGGATGTCGACCTGCTGTTGGGCTTCATCGCGGTCGCCGTCGCCTCGCTGATGTCGCTGATGAGCGTAGCACTTTATCGCACGCTCGTGCGGCGCGCGGCCGACAGCTATCACTTGAATCGGCAGAGCGAATTCATTGCGCTTCTGCTCAAAGACTTCGAGATGTGCTCCAGCGATCTCCTGTGGGAGACCGACGAGGCGGGAAAGCTGACCTATTTTTCCGACCGCCTGCCGACACTTCTCGGCACCTCTACCCAGCTCCTCGGCAAGACGTTGGAGGAGGCGGCCGGCGCCCGCCCCGATGACAAAGGCTGGCAGGACTTCACCCAGCTCACCGGCAACCGGCAGGCCATCGACGGTCTGCGCCTGGAAGTGAGGCGCCCCAGCATCACCGACTGGTGGATGATCACCGCCCATCCGCTATGGGGCCACGCCCAGGAGTTTCTCGGCTATCGCGGCGTGATCCGCGACATCTCGCTCGAGCGTCGCGCCCAACTCGACCTCATCACGGCCAAGGAAGAGGCGGAACGCGCTTCATCCGCCAAATCGCAGTTCCTTGCTATCACCAGCCATGAATTGAAGACGCCGCTCAATGCCATTGTCGGCTTTTCCGAGATGCTGGTGGCGCAGCATGAAGGACCGCTCGGCAGCCCGGTCTACGCCGAATATGCCTCGACGATTCTGCAGAGCAGCTCGCATCTGCGCAACATCATCGCCGACATCCTCGACGTCACGCGCATCGAGCGCGGCACGCTGCATCTGGTCGAGCAGGATATGGATGCTGCGGAGATTCTCGAGATCGCCTACAAGATGTGCCGCGCGCAAGCCAAGGCGGCCGATACTCCCTTGGCCGCCGATCTCGAAAGGACGGCGGAAATCCAGGGCGACATCACCCGCATCCGCCAGGTGCTGATCAATCTCGTCACCAACGCCATCAAATTTTCCGAGCCTGGCAACGCCATCGCCCTGTGGATCGAGCGCTTGCCGGACGATGGCCTCGCTTTCGTCATCGAGGATCACGGCATCGGCATAGCGCCCGGCGACATCGAGCGGGTCTTCGAGGCTTTCGAGCAGGGCGATGCCTCCTCCTCGAGGCGTCACGGCGGCCTCGGGCTCGGTCTTGCCATCGCACGCAAGATCGCCCGGTTGCATGATGGCGACGTTACACTCGACAGCATCAAGGATGAAGGCACAACGGCGCGCCTCATCCTGCCGGCGACGCGCGTGAAATGGCCGGAGCCTCTCGACACCTCGGACCCGGAAACCGCTGGCGCCGCATCGCTCGCTATGAAATAGAGAGTCCATGCGCATGAAGAAACCCTCCACTCCTTTCCTTGGCAGCCGCTTCTCTGCATCGCCCAAGGCCACCCAGGCCGCGCTGTTCGGCGCGCCGCACGGCACGCCCTACAAGGGCATCGACAACCGCCCGTATGAAAAGGCACCCGATGCCTTGCGCAAGGCGCTCAAGGCCGATGCCGCCTTTCTCGATTCATGGGATTTCGATTTCGGCGGGCCGCTGCTCGGCAAAAAGGACAATATCGTTTCGCGGATCTCGGCGATCTGCCGACTCAGTCGAAACAGGGCACGAAGAACCGCAAGTTGATCGAATCTTGCGCGCGCGGCATCCTCGCCGAAGGCGCCGTGCCGATCATGATCGGTGGCGATGATTCGACGCCGATTCCCTTCATCCAGGCCTTTTCCGATCACGGCCCTCTGACCATCCTGCAGATCGACGCGCATATCGATTGGCGCCAGGAGCGCTATGGCGAACCTTGGGGCTTCTCCAGCACCATGCGCCGCACCTCGGAAATGGCGCATGTGAAGAAGATCGTCCAGGTGGGCATGCGCGGCATGGGCTCGGCGCGCGAAGAGGAAGTGCGCGACGCCGAAGCCTGGGGCGCCAAGCTCATCACCGCCGCCATCATCCATGAGAAGGGCATCGGCGCGGCGCTCACGCATATCACGGCCGGTTCTCCCCTTCTGATCACGCTCGATTGCGACGGGCTCGACTGGTCGATCATGCCGGCGGTGACGTACCCTTCGACCGGCGGCCTCACCCACACACAGGTGACCCGTCTGATCCAGGGTGCAATCGCCAAGGCCAGGCTGGTCGGCTTCGATCTCATAGAGTTCGTCCCCAAGAACGACAAGGATGGCATCGGCGCCTTTACCGCTGCGCGCCTCGTCTGCAATGTGATCGGGAGCCTGGCGAACCGCTAAATTTACGTGGCGACACCTGCCGGCCAATTGACTTCGCTGGATCTTCTGCAGCGAAATTCCGGCACCTGCTTCTCCTGCTGCGGAGCTTTCTTGGCCATAACGATGTGAACTCCGGGATCACTTGATCCCTTGTTTGTATTCTCGGGGCGTTTGATGTGTCCCTGTTCCGCCAAAGACCAATTGTGTTGCGCGCTCAACAATTTGGCCGCATTCAATGGCCGGCCATGGACAGCTCCATCGTCAGAGGCCGTGCTGGTTTGTGCGGCATTCTCGAGGAGATTACCCTCATCCTTCTTGTTCCACACGCGTAGCAAAGCTTGCACGACTTCAAGGATTATTCGGAGGCCTAGAGCCATTCGCTTGATCCTATCCGAGTTATATCGACCAGACTCAGGAGTTGAAGTCCGAACGCAACTCCTGAATTTGATATTTCCAAAAGCCTGCCATCTGGCCCACGATGTCAAGCGCCCGCCGTGGCGTGTACGAATGCGCAAACTACTGCCGTGACGAGCCCGGACTGCCCTCCTGGGATCGAGTTCCATAGATGGAACCGGTGCTGCATCCCGGCGACCTGAAAAATTGCCGGACACCGGTGCGGCCCTTGAAATCGGCGCCGTCATTCTGTAGCTCTTGTCAGTACAGCTCGTTCGGGGGACGTTGGGTCCCAGGCTGTATTCCTCGCCGCCGCGATGCGGGGCGAGATCTCTCACTCAGAACCGTAGTTTGCGAAGGGTGCGCTATGAGCACTTTGGAACGTGCGATCGCGATCGCAGCGGAAGCCCATGCGGGTCAGTTCGACAAGGCAGGCGAGCCTTACATCTTGCATCCCCTCCGGGTCATGATGGCTCTGGAGGCGACCGAGGATCGCATTGTCGGGGTGCTTCATGACGTGGTCGAGGACAACGTGGCCTGGCCGCTGGCCGCCTTGCGCGCAGAAGGCTTCGCAGAAGCGATCCTGCAGGCGGTTGACGCAGTAAGCCGGCGCGAAGGCGAGAACTATGAAGCCTTTGTCCGCCGCGCCGCGCAGAACGAAATCGGCCGTCGCGTGAAGCTCGCCGATCTCAACGACAACATGCACCTGATGAGGATTAAGACGCCCCGCCCCGAGGATCATGAGCGCATGGAGCGCTATCGAATGGCCAAAGAGATAATTCTCGCGCAGGAAGTTTCCTAACGCTCGGAAAACAAACGGCCCGTCACCAAGGGACGGCAATGAGTGTGACGGGCCGTTCTTTGCCCCGCGGATGTCCGGGAGGCTGAAGTCAACTCCAATGGAGCGGGTTGGTTCCAGAAGATCCGAGCGGAAATTCATTGAATATCCCCGCCATCCGGAACCGGATTCAGAAATCAGCGTTGAAGGGTCGGCGTCCCCCGAAAAGGAAGCATGACCCGATATGAAGACAGACATCATCACACGCGCGGATCTCCTGACGCTGATCGAGGAAGTGGGATTCGGCAAGGCGGTTATCGGCGGCGCCGATCGCAACGGCATCGTCGTTGACGGCTATCTGGATCTGGCGACAATTTCCGACCGTTTGAACCGGCTGATCCAGGCGAGAAATCGCAGGCGCTTGATTCGGGAAAACGAACAGGCGCGATAGCCGCACGAGCATTTCAAACAGGATCCTCTTTCGACCAAAGAAGATGCGCGGCTCGAAGAGTTCTCCTCGTCGCCGCGCGGATATTTGTGGTCAGCCCACCTTCCGGAACCTGATGGCTCTGTTCCACCCTATATAGGGCCGAAGATCGATATTCTGATCGCGATGCTCGCCGCCTTGCACCGCCGCCCACCAGGCGGCGGCAGCACCGACCGCCAGCGCGCCGGCGACGGCGAAACCGAGAAACAGCGCAAATTTCCGGGCCTTTTCGGCCGCTTCCAGTGCCTTTGCGACGCCTGACCGCAGATCCGTCAGCACCGTATCGACGCGGGACGTAGCATCGGCTTCCGCCAACCCGGTCTGCCGCATCACCATTTGGTTGAGATAGGTTCGATCGGCCTGGTCCACCTCTCCGGACGGATTGCGGAGAAGAATGCGCGTGACTTCGCCGCGCCGGGCCTCGGTTTCCGCCGGCGCGATCGCTGACGGCCGGTCGGTGCGCAGCAGCATGTCGGCAAAATAGGGAACCGGGGCGCGGTCATTGGTTGCCGCAAGCGCGGCAGTGGCGACCGCCTCGGTGCCGGTCTTGGCCGTTCCGGCGATGGTGTGGGCCGCGATCACCGCACCCAGCAGCACGCCCAATCCCCAGGCCAGCACGCCATGCATGCCGTCGCGCATCTCGCTCTCATGATCGCCCGCGGCTCTGCGCTGCATCAGGAGACCGGTGAAATAACCGCCCGCCAGGAAACTCATGACCGTGATGAGCAGGATCCACAAGCCGAGCACGATCGCGAAGGTCACGGCGGACACGTTCTCCGCCGGATAGGGCGAAGTTATGGACAGGCCGATGGCCGTGCCGAAGGTGAAGAGGACGAAGGATATCGCCGAGGCGATCACCGCTCCCGCCGCGACGGCGGGCCAATCCACCGACGATGTCCGGTCGGTGTTGATCGTGGTCGAGAGCACGGCCACGTCCGGTTCTCGCCCGGCATCTTGGACAGACATGGAAACCTCCGTTCAGCGCAAGCCGAGCAGCGACAGAACCGCCATGACGACGACGACGAGCCCGATGAGATAAATGATCTGGTTCATGGAACACCTCAACTTGAGAGTCAGTGGGCAACTGACGAGGAACCGCGAAGTTCCATTTACCGCTTGTTGCCGGACCTCAACGGTCAGGCTTCTGTCGATGCTCTGGAACCTTTCCTCGTCCTGACAATTGGTCTCACGTCTGGCCGGTCCCCTGGAGACGAAGCGGCGCGGCTCGTGAGCTTCGACGACTAAGGGGGATGGTCAGGACTCCGTCATCACAATGAACCCTGTCACCTGTGGAGGCCCACCCATGGCATTGAACTCACTCGAGGCCCTGTTCGAAGACACGTTGCGCGACATGTACTACGCGGAGAAGAAGCTCACCCGCATTCTTCCCAAGATGGCCAAGAAGGCCAGCAGCGAGGAACTGGCTGATGCTTTCACCTCACACGCTGAAGAGACGCGGACGCAGGTTGGCCGCATCGAGGAGGTCTTCTCGCTGCTTGAGAAGACGCCGCGCGCCAAGAAATGCGAAGCGCTGGAGGGCCTCTCCAAGGAGAGCGAGCATGTAATGGAGGAGGCCGAAGCGGACTCCGTCATGGATGTCGGGCTCATCGCCAGCGCGCAGGCCGTTGAGCATTATGAAATCGCCCGCTACGGCACGCTTATCGCCTGGGCCACGGAGATGGGTCTCACACAGGCAGCCGAACTCCTCGAGGCAAGTCTGGCGGAAGAGAAGGCGGCGGACGAGAAACTGAGCAGCCTGGCCGAGACCGCCAATCCGGCGGCGGAACGCAGAGAGGCGGCCTAACGTATTCCGGCGGTCGACTGGAATACAATACTGACACCGGGCGGTCCCGACCATCTCAACTTGCGCGGACCGTCCGATCAGGTATCTGGCGACTCGAGCAGCTGGCGTGACAACTCGATCCTGATCACCAATCCGCCGGCCTCCCACTGGCGATCGACACGGCCGCCGAGCTGAATCGCGCTGGCCTCGACCAATCGGCTTCCAAAGCCCTTTTCGCCATCATCCAAGTGCTGTGGTCCATGTGTCTCGCGCCACACAATTTCGGCCGTCTGATCATCCAGCCTACAGGTTATATCGACGCGTCCGTCTTCGTTCGAGAGGCTGCCATACTTCGCCGCATTGGTGGCGAACTCGTGAAGCAGAAGTGCCAGGGGCGTGATCGACTTTGCGGCGATCGCCAGGTCGTCGCCGACGATCGACAAGCGCGAGCGCGCTCCCTGGTCATAGGGAAACAGAATCGCTTCAGCAAGGCCGTGCAGGGTGACGCCGCTTTCGACCGAGCTCTCGGCCGCTTCGTTCACCACCATGGTGAGCGAATGGGCCCGGCTGAGCGCGTTCAGCCGATTGGTGACCGAAGTGGCGAGATCGGCGACGGAGGCCGCGGATCTGGCATTGAGATTGATGATGCTGCTCGTCACCGCGAAGAGATTCTTCACCCGATGATTCATCTCGCGCAGAAGCAGTTGCTGGCGCTCCCGAGCATGGTGACGCTCGGTTATGTCGCGCGCGATCTTCGAGGCCCCTAGGATATTGCCATTCGCGTCCACGATCGGGGAAATGGTGAGCGAGACATGGACGAGGCCGCCGTCCTTGCGCCGGCGGACGGTTTCATAATGATCGACACGCTCGCCCTTGCGGATACGGCTGAGGATCGAGGCTTCTTCGACGAGCCGATCCTCCGGAATCAGGATAGTGATGGATTTGCCGACCGTCTCCTCGGCCTTGTAGCCGAACAGGTTCTCGGCACCGCGATTCCAGCTTTGGATGATCCCGTCCAGATTCTTGGCGACGATGGCGTCGTCGGATGATTCGACCAGCGCCATGAGCCGGCTGGCGGCCAGATCCGCACCATGGCGCTCTATGCTGAGACTGAGCTGGCGCGCCAGGATCAGCGCAATCTCACGCTCCTCCTCGTCGAACACATGCGGCGCGTCATAGTAGAGCATGAATTTGCCGACTGTCGCGCGATTGAGGGTGACCGGGATAAAAGCCAGCGCCTGGATTCCCTCCTGGCGCAGAACGGGCAAGAGGCTACTCGTCTCATCCGATTTGGCGACGTCACCGATGAAGATGGGCTCCGGATCCCGTTGCCCCTGACGCCAAGGCGAGTGTCCATCGACGGCCTTGCGATAGGTGTCGGAAAGATCTCGCCAGGCGACGAAGCGCATGACCCCTCCCTGGTCGAAACGAAGGATGGACGCCTTGCCGCAATCGAGTAGCTCGATCATCGCGTCGAGGCTGGCCTCATAAATCTCCGAAAGCGAAGGGGCGCCATACAAACGGTCAGTGAGACGATAGACGGCCCGCCACCTGAACATGCGCTCGCCTGGCAGCAACGGCGGCTGACCGCTAACAGCCTTATTCTTGGGATTCCTCACCGTCCGGTCCTCTTACACGGGACGGACGCTATCAATCCGCACGCGTCGTGAACAGCGAAATTTTGGCCCTACAGAGCGATGACCGCCGTCGGATGCGGTGCTCAGCACTCGAGAAATCATGGCGTACTGGACAAGCGGCGCAAAGCTGGATATGGCGCGGCAGCATTCAGAACCGAAGCCCGAAAATGCGGGTGAACCGAGACTATGAGCAAGACACCCGACTGGCATCGCACTGCCCTCATCGTGAGTATCCTGGCCGCCTTCGTTTCGATTGGCGGCGCGGTCTGGACCATCAACATCCAGAAGCAGAGTGCGGCGGAACTCGCCCGCATCCGCAATGTCGGCGGACTCGATCAAAAAAGCGTCGAGTTCGCCATGATCCTGCTCAAGAAGCCCAATGCCAGCGTGGCCGAGCGCCGATGGGCGGTCGACGTGCTCAGCATCGCCGAGAAAGTGCCGATGTCCGGCACGCGCCGCCAGCAGATCGCGCGATCGAAGCAGCCCCTCCCCGAGCTCGGCAAATATATCCCGGAGGCAAGGGAACTGAACGACAAGCTCGAGGCGATTCCCTTCTGGTTAGGACTGGCGGCCGATGTGATTGATGTGATGGACAGCCTGCCATCGGTGAGCGACTCCGCGGTCGAGACGCTGGGCGGCGGGCTTCTGGACCTGCCGGCCTTGACCGCTCCCTGACGCAACCCGCCGTCGGCGCTACTTCTTCTTGCCGCCTTTCTTGGCCGGCGGCGTCTTGCCGGCCGATTTGTCGCCCTTCACGCTCTTCTTGAGCGCTTCCATGAGGTCGACGACATTGGCACCTTTGGGCCGCTCTTCATCCGACTTGACGATCAGCTTCTTGCCTTTGGACTTCTGCTGGACGAGTTCATGGAGACGCACTTCATAGGTATTGCGGAACTGTCCGGCATCGAAGGGACGAGTATTCTCGGCGATCAGCTTGGCGGCCAGATCCACCAGTTCCGGATTGACCTTTGCATCCGGAATCTCACCGAAATATTTGTCGGCCGCCCGGATCTCATTGGCATAGCGCAGAATATACATGGCGAGCCCCTGTTCCAGGGCGCCAACGGCAACGAGATATTCGCGCCCTGACATGGTGATCTGCCCCAGGCCCAGCTTGCGCTTGCGTCCCAGCGCCGCCTGGATCACGCGGTAGCCTTCGATCTGGAACTCGTCTTCAGGAACAAGGTAATACGGCGCCTCGAAATAGCGCGGATCGATATCGTCGACCGAGACGAACTCCACCAAGTCGAGGGTCTTCTTGCTCTCGAGACGAACAGCATCGAGTTCCTCGGGCTCGAGGACCACATAATTGCCCTCGCTGACCTCGTAACCCTTGACGATATCGGCCTCGTCGACCGGCTCGCCGGCGACCGTCTTCACATAGTTGACGCGCTTGCCGGACGGCTTGTGGATCTGGTTGAGGCCGCTGCTCGACGGCTCGACGGCGCTGTAGATCTGGACGGCAATCTGGACGAGAGAGAGCTTGATGAAGCCCTTCCAATAGGGTCGGCCTGTGGGCGCCATGGGACGAACTCACTGTGAACAAACTGACCAAAGGTAGAGTCTATCATGAACGGGTTAAGACCGTATTAGGGAAAAGGAGCCATCCTAGAGCGCTTCCCGCGAAAGTTGCTCGACTTTCGCGACAAGGAAGCGCTCCAGGTATATGTAATCGAGCCTTTTTATCCCGTTTTGATCGAATCCATGGATTCGATCAAAACGGGAAAGGCTCTAATTGCCTTCAGATGAGTGATGCCTGGACGGCCACCCGGTCGATCAGTTCCGGTAGGTCGTTCTTCACATTGCCGACCTTCTTGTCGACCGGCCAGGCGGCCATGCGCGCGCTCGCAAATGGCTTCAGCAGCGCCTTCAGCTCATTGTCATTGGCGGGCTCCTCGCCAAGCCATCTGGCCCAGTCTTCCTCGCCCAGAACGACCGGCATGCGGTCATGGATCGGCGCCATGAGTTCATTGGCTTCCGTCGTGATGACGGTGCAGGATTTCAGCCACTCGCCGGTCTGCGGGTCCTTCCAGCTTTCCCACAGGCCGGCGAGCGGCATGATCTGATGATTGCCCATCGCGATGGCGAAGGGCTGCTTGTCGCCGATGCCGGCGCGCCGCCATTCAAAGAAGCCGCCGGCCAGAACGAGGCAGCGCCGTCCGGCCTTCCAGGCGCTCCGAAACGAGGCTTTCGAGTCCACCGTATCGGCGCGCGCATTGAAGGTGCTGAAGCCGCCTTTCATGTCCTTCGCCCAGGACGGGATCAGACCCCAGCGCATAGGTTCGACGGTGCGCACACCGTCCTTCGAGGTCATGGCCGGCACCGGCATTGTGGGCGGCACATTGAAGCGACGCGGCATCTTCCAGAGCCAGTAATCGCCAGCGCGACGCCGGAAGGGATTGAGCTTGGTTTCACTGACCTCATCGGGATCGAAGATCCGGCCGCACATGGAGGATTTCCCACTCTGTGTCTGGACTGATTTCCGCTCTGGAGAGGCGCCTTCCCCTACTCCGCCGCCAGCGCCGCCGGCATCTTCATCTTGCCGGAGCGCCACGCATCGAGCAATTCGCTTTCGCGCGCCTTGGCCGCCTTCAAATGGCGCTCCTTGACATGGCCATAACCGCGGATCTGCTCCGGGATGCCGGCGATCTCAGCGGCAAGCGCGATATTGGCGGGTGTGAGCAATCCGAGAAGCTCCTCGATCACCGCGCGATACTCGCCGATCAGCGCGCGCTCGGTCTGGCGCTCATGACTACGGCCGAATGGATCGAAGGCCGTCCCGCGCAGGAACTTCGCCCAGGCAAGAACCCGGAAAGCCGGCATCATCCACGGGCCGAATGTCATCTTCCGCGGCACGCCGGTGACCGGATCGGTCTTGGCCAGCATCGGCGGCGCCAGATGGAAGGTGAGCTTGCCGCCTTTGAAGCGCTTGCCGAGCTCCCGGTCGAAGGAGCCATCGGTATAGAGTCGCGCCACTTCATATTCGTCCTTGTAGGCCATGAGCTT
Source organism: Nordella sp. HKS 07 (assembly GCF_011046735.1). NCBI lineage: Bacteria > Pseudomonadati > Pseudomonadota > Alphaproteobacteria > Hyphomicrobiales > Nordella > Nordella sp. HKS 07. The sequence continues at coordinate 829,552 of NZ_CP049258.1, forward strand.
GAAGAGATAGCGCGCCACCGCGCGCGACAGCGCTTCCGATTTCGGCGCCACTTCGGCTTCGCGCCGGCGGACCTTGGCAACGAAATCGCCGTAGTCGGCTGCATAGGCCTCGTTCTGATAGGAAGCGAGGAAGGTCGAGCGCCGCGCCACCATCTGATCCAGCGTTTCGTCCGCCGCGCCAGGCTGATTCGGCTCGACGATCTTCTCGACCGCCGCGAGATCATGCGCGGTACGCCGGCCCCACAGGAACGCATCGAGATTCATCTTCACCGCCTGGCCGTTGAGGCGGATCGCCTGCTCGATGGAGGTGGCCTGCAGCGGGATCAGCCCCTTCTGATAGGCGAAGCCCAAAGTGAAAAGATTGCTCGCGATCGAATCGCCCATCAGCTGCGTGGCGATGCGCGTGGCGTCGATCGCATGCACTTCGCCTTCTTTCACCCGCGTCTCGATCTTGAGCAGCATCTCTTCCGAGGGGATCTGGAGATCGGGCTTCTGGGTGAAGGAGGCCGGCATGATTTCGGCGATATTGAGCACCGCATGAGTCCGCTCGGGCGAGGCGCCGGCCAGGACCTTCTCGGCCGCCGAGGTCACGAGATCGCAGCCGAGGATGAGATCGGCGGCGCCCGAGGCGATGCGCACGGCAGATATGTCTTCCGGCCTGGCGGCGATCTTCAGATGGCTCACCACCGCGCCGTTCTTCTGCGACAGCCCGACCATGTCGATGATGCCGCAGCCCTTCTCCTCGATATGCGCCGCCATGCCGAGAATGTGGCCAATAGTGATGACGCCGGTGCCGCCGATGCCGGTGACCATGATCGACCAGGGCCGGTCAAGTATCGACAGTTGCGGCTCAGGCAGAACCTCGAAGAGAGCATTGCTGCCCGGAAGGCTCTTGGCATCGAGCCCACGCACCAGCTCGGCGCCTTCCACCGTCACGAAGCTCGGGCAGAAGCCTTTAAGGCAGGAGTAATCCTTGTTGCAGGCCGACTGGTCGATCTGCCGCTTGCGCCCGAAAGGCGTCTCGACCGGAGCGACCGCAACACAGTTCGACTGCACGCCGCAATCGCCGCAGCCCTCGCAGACAAGCTCATTGATGAAGACCCGTTTGTTCGGGTCCGGGAAGGCACCGCGCTTGCGCCGGCGCCGCTTCTCGGCGGCGCAAGTCTGGTCGTAGATGATGACCGAGGTGCCCTCGACACCCGTGAACTCCTTCTGCACCGCATTGAGATCGTCGCGGTGATGGAAGGTGACCCCGGACGGGAAGGCCGCAGGATATTGTTTGCCCGGCTCGTCGGAGACCACGGCGATGCGGTCAACGCCTTCGGCGCGCACCTGATTGGCGATCATCGGCACGTTGAGCTTGCCGTCATGCGCCTGCCCGCCGGTCATGGCGACCGCGTCATTATAGAGGATCTTGTAGGTTATGTTCACATCCGCCCCGAGCGCCGCGCGGATAGCGAGAAGTCCCGAGTGGTTATACGTACCATCGCCGAGATTCTGGAAGATGTGCCGGCGTTTGGAGAACGGCGCCTCGCCGACCCAGTTGGCACCCTCGCCGCCCATCTGCGTCGAGCCATGGGTGTTGCGCGCCGGCATCGACTGCACCATCCAGTGGCAGCCTATGCCAGCATAGCCGCGCGCGCCTTCGGGAAGCACGGTCGAGGAGTTGTGGGGACAGCCGGCGCAGAAATAGGGCGTGCGGGCAAGGAGATCGGGTGCGTTGCTGATCCGGCCCTGCGCCGCCTTGATAGCGTCGAGCTTCTCGGCCACTTGCGGCCAGTGTTTGTGGCCAAGCACACGGTCGCCGATGGCGATGGCGATCTGATTGGGCTCGAGCGTGCCATAGACGGGGAAAAGATGCTCGCCCTGCTCATCCTTCTTTCCGACGATGATCGCATGCTTGCGGTCGTTGAACAGCAATTCGCGCACATGCGTCTCGAGCAGGTCGCGTTTCTCCTCGACGCAGATGATGAGATCGAGCCCGCTCGCGAATTCATGCATGATGGCGGAATCGAGCGGCCAGATGAGGCCGATCTTGAGGAGGCGCAGGCCGATCTTGGCGGCCATGACCTCGTCGATGCCGAGCTCCTCCAGCGCCTGGCGCGTGTCGAGATAGCTTTTGCCGACACTGGCGATGCCGATTTTGGGGTGTGGCCCGCCGCGGAAGACGATCTGGTTGAGCTCATTCTCCCGCGCGAAGGCAATGGCCGCCTGGCGCTTGAAATTGTGCAGACGCTTTTCCTGGTCGTGGCGGTCGTCATTGGGCCTGATATTGAGCCCGCCCGGCGGCATCTTGAAATCCTTCGGCACCTTCGGGCGGATGCGGTGCAGCCCCGCCTCGATGACACCGGTCGATTCCACCGTGTCATGCAGGCATTTGACGCCCACCCAGGTGCCGGCGAAACGCGACAGCGCCCAGCCATAGATCGAATAGTCGTAAAGCTCCTGCAAGCCGGCCGGATTGAGGATCGGGATCATGGCATCGAGAAGCGCAATCTCGCTCTGATGCGGCACGGTGGAGGACTCGGCGCCATGGTCGTCGCCCGCCATGACCAGTACACCGCCATGCTTGGACGTCCCCGCCGCATTGGCATGGCGCAGCACGTCGCCGCTCCGGTCGACGCCCGGCCCTTTGCCGTACCAGATGCTGAAGACGCCGTCATAGGCGCCCTCGCCCCACATCTCGGCCTGCTGGCTGCCCCAGACGGCGGTGGCCGCCAGATCCTCATTGAGGCCGGGATGGAACTTGATGGCTTCCGGCTTGAGCAGCTTTTCGGCGCGCTCGAAGGCCTGATCGACGCCACCTACCGGGGAGCCGCGATAGCCGGTGACATAGCCCGCGGTATTGAGCCCGGCCTCGCGGTCGAGCGCCTTCTGGGCGAGTGTCGCCCGCACCATGACCTGAGGACCCGAAATGAATACCCGGTCCTTGGTCAGATCATATTTGTCGTCGAGCGAAGCCGGTGCCTGAGTCATGCGGGCAACTCTATCATTCAGCGGCACAACGACAATAAGGTAGGTATCCCAGGGGAAAAAAGAAATAGCGCCCCGGAAGCACTGCAACATAGGCAACGAGCTGTCGCGCGAAGCGCCGCGCACGCAACGGACTTGCGCCAATCTTGACTCGCCCGTCATTCCGGAGCCTAATCCGCCCATGGGGCGAAGCGATCACCCCACAAGGCGACAGCCGAAGCATCGCGTCCTGGCACATTTCATCAGTCCGGAGGACGCCCATGCCATCACCCAACACCATCACTGTCGACAAGCTTGCCCGCCTGACGGGCCTGCCCAAATGCCCGCATCTCATCGATGTCCGCACCGATGAGGATTTCAGCGCCGACCCGCGCCTGATCCCGGGTTCGGTCTGGCGCCCGCATCCCCTGGCCGAAAGCTGGGGTTCCGAGCTTGCCGGCAATTCGGCCATCGTCATCTGCCAGCAGGGCCTGAAACTCAGCCACGGCACGGCCGCGTGGCTGCGCCATCTCGGCAAGGAGGCGAATGTGCTCGAAGGCGGTTTCGAAGCCTGGGAGGCCGCCGGCCTGCCGCTGGTGCCTTCCGCGAAACTGCCGCGCCGCGACGAGAAAGGCCGCACCGTCTGGGTGACGCGGTCGCGCCCCAAGATCGACCGTATCGCCTGCCCGTGGCTGATCCGGCGCTTCATCGATCCCGAGGCCGTCTTCCTGTTCGTGGCGCCGAGCGAAGTCATCATGGTGGGCGAGCGCTTTGGGGCGACACCTTTCGACATCGAGAATGTTTTCTGGAGTCATCGCGGTGACACATGCACCTTCGATACGATGATCCAGGAATTCGGCCTCATGACCGAGCCGCTCAAGCGGCTGGCCCTGATCGTGCGGGGCGCCGACACGGCCCGGCCCGATCTGGCACCCGAGGCGCCGGGCCTGCTCGCCGCCTCGCTCGGCCTGTCGCGCATGTATGCCGACGACCTGCAGCAGCTCGATGCCGGCCTGTTGCTTTATGACGCTTTCTATCGCTGGTGCCGGGACGCGACCGAGGAGACACATAATTGGCCGACCAACAAGCCGAAGTCCTGACGCCACTGAGGCCGGCACCGGCCATGGACCGGACACCAACGCCGAGCTTCGCCGAGGCGTTGGGCGTGTGGGCCAAGATCGGTGTCCTCTCCTTCGGCGGGCCAGCCGGCCAGATCGCGCTCATGCATCGCGTCCTTGTCGACGAGAAGAAATGGATGAGCGAGAGCCGCTATCTGGCGGCGCTCAATTTCTGCATGCTGCTTCCGGGACCTGAGGCGATGCAGCTCGCCACCTATGCGGGCTGGTCGCTGCATGGCTGGCGGGGCGGGCTTGCCGCCGGCACCCTCTTCGTACTCCCGGGCGCGCTCGTCGTTCTCGTCCTCTCGATGATCTACGCCGCCTTCGGCCAGGTGCCGATGGTGGCGGCTCTGTTTTTCGGCATCAAGGCGGCGGTGCTGGCGATCGTCATCGAGGCGCTCTTGCGGGTGGCACGACGCGCCCTCAAACATGCGAGCGACTGGTGGATCGCCGGCATCGCGTTTCTGGCGCTTTATGCCTTCGCCGTCCCGTTCCCGCTTATCATCCTGGCCGCAGCACTCTTCGGCTTTTTCCGCATCAACGCACCGTCAGAACACGTCGCGGCGACGCCCATTCCCTGGCGCCAGACCGCTTCCACGCTGGCGCTCTGGCTCGCTTTGTGGCTGGTGCCGCTGGGCCTCATCATCGTTGGTTTCGGCTGGGACCACGTCTTTGCGCAGACCGCCTTGTTCTTCTCAAAGCTCGCGGTTGTCACCTTCGGCGGCGCCTATGCCGTCCTGAGTTACATGGCGCAGCAGGCGGTGGAGAGTTTCGGCTGGCTCACCGCGCCTCAGATGATCGACGGGCTCGGCCTCGCCGAGACGACGCCTGGCCCCTTGATCCTGGTCACCGAATTCGTTGGCTATATGGCGGGCTATCGCTTCGCCGGCGGCATGTGGGGCGGCATCGCCGCGGCGCTCATTACTTTGTGGATGACCTTCACACCCTGCTTCCTGTGGATCATGGTCGGAGCGCCCTATATCGAGCGCCTGCACAACATGCCGCGCCTGTCGGGCGCGCTCGCCGCCGTCACCGCGGCGGTGGTCGGCGTCATCCTCAATCTCACCATATGGTTCGCGCTGCATGTGCTCTTCGCCACGCTCGAGCGCACGCGCTTCGGCCTCGTGCCTGAGTTCCTGACCCTCGATCCGGCGGCGTTGATCCTTTCGATCATCGCGGCGCTCGCCCTTTTCGTCTTCCATCAGGGCGTATTCCGCACCCTGCTGCTGACCGCGCTTCTGGGGCTCGCCTGGAAGGGCCTGTTCTGAAGACACATGCAGGCCAACTTAAAGTAATAACAATCCACGAAGCACAACCTCATTTCCGTTGCAGCCCACATTCCCCAGTGTCAAATGTACTACAGGGCGGCATGTGAATTGGGGCACTCATCATTTCGCTAAAAGCAGGACCGGCGGGTCAGACGCATCCCGCGTCGAGACGGCGGTTTAGAGCGCCGGACGCTCACATGGAATCGGTCCGGCGCTCTACCTCTTTGATTTGCGCATCGGATTATCCGAAAACCGCTTCGCACTTTTCGGTCCGATGCTGTAGCGGAAGGGATGGGGCATGCATTCATCATCAAGGCATTTCCAGCGCAATCTCGCAGCGACGACCGCGCTGACGGTCGCGGCGATGCTGTGGGGAGGCGCCACACAAGCGGCCGTCTTCAATGTCGCGAACGAGGCCGAGCTCGCCGATGCCATCGCGCAATCGAATGACAGTCCCGGGAACGATGTGATCGTTCTCACCGGCAATGTCGAGCTGAACACATTCCTGCCGCCGATCGGGACCGCGACCAGCGGCGAGCTCACTATCGATCTCGGCGGCAACACGATTTCCGGCAACAACACGACGCGCGTCTTCTTCGCCAATGAGGGTGAGCTCACCATTTCCAACGGCACCATCGCCGATGGCCTGGCGCAGGGCGGCCAGGGCGGCGGCGGCAATGAAGGCGCCGGCGGCGGCGGCATGGGCGCCGGCGGCGCACTTTATGTGCGCAGCGGCGCCAATGTCACGGTCGACGGAGTCAGCTTCGCGAATAATCAAGCGATAGGCGGCAAGGGCGGCGCCCTCACGGGCTATAACTTTGGCGGCGGCGGCGGCGGCCTCGGCGGCAATGGCGGCGCGGCGCACAGCGACGATGATGGCAGCGGCGGCGGCGGCGGCGCCTTCGCCAATGGCGGCAGTTCGAGTGGCGACTTGGGCGGCGCCGGCGGCGGCCCCAATGGCGGCGCCGGCGGCGGCTACGAGATGCCGGGCGGCAATGGCGGCGATCTCTCCGGCGGCGGCGGCAGCGGGGGTGGCAGACTTGGGATGACCGCCTCAGGGGGCAATGGCGGCTACGGCGCGGGGGGTGGCGGCAGCTCCCGCCAGCTCGAAAGCGCTGGCGGCGCCGGCGGCTATGGCGGCGGCGGCGGCGGCAGTGGTGTCGGAACTGCGGGTAACGGCGGCTTCGGCGGCGGCGGCGGCGGCGGCTACAATAGCGGAGGCCTCGGCGGCTTCGGCGGCGGCCAAGGCGGAAGCACAGGCGCCGGCAGCGGCGGCGGCGGCGCGGGTTTCGGCGGCACGGTCTTCGTTCAGGATGGCGGATCGCTGATCATCACCGGCTCGGGCGCCATTTCTGGTGGAGCTGTGCAGGGTGGCAGCGCCGGCGGCGCCGGAGGCGCAACCGGCGGCATGGCGCGTGGCAGCGGCATCTTCCTGCAGAATGCCGGCATGACCTTCGCGCCAAGCGAAGGTCAGACCCAGTCCGTCAGCGATGTCATCGCCGATGACACCGATAATGGCGACAATGCCGGCAAGCTTATCAAGGACGGCGACGGCACGCTGATCCTCTCCGCCGTCAACACCTATTCCGGCGGCACGACGATCAAGGCCGGCCTGCTGCAGGTCGATGCCGACAACAGTCTCGGCGGTGCGACGGGCGGGCTCGAGATCGGCGACGGCACGTTGCGCGCCACTGCCGGCTTCACCAGCGCCAGGGACATCGAGCTGACCGGCGCTGCCGGGATCGAAGTCCAGATCGACGAACTGGAACTCACCGGCGACATCAGCGGCGGCGGATCGCTGACAAAGAACGGCGCCGGCACGCTGAAGCTCAGCGGCAGCAACGATTATACAGGTGGCACGACCGTCTCGGACGGCACGCTGCTTGGCGATACGACGAGCCTGCAAGGCGACATCCTGAGCGAGGCCGAGCTCATCTTCGATCAGAGCGTCGAAGGGATCTATTCCGGCAAGCTCACCAGTAACGGCACAGGGATCCTCTCCAAGGAAGGGATCGGCACGCTCATCTTCACCGGCGACAGCTCGGCCTATGACGGCGAGACCTATGTCAATGAAGGCACCTTGCGGGTCAACGACAGGCTCGGGGGTTCGGTGAGTGTCGCGAACGGCGCGACGCTCGGCGGCAACGGCACGGTTGGCAAGACGACGGTCGCCGCCGGCGGTGTCCATGCCCCCGGCAACTCCATCGACACCCAGACGGTCGACGGCGATTATGCCAATCACGGCATATTGGAGATCGAAGCCAATCCGACTGAGGCCGACAAGATCATCGTCAACGGCACGGTCGACATCACCGGGGCCACGCTCAAGCTGCTCCTGACCCCCACCACCGCGGCAGACTGGGGCGTGCTCACTGGACCCTATGTCCTCATCGAGAACGATCTCGACGACGCCGTGACCGGCACCTTCACCCCGGACGACATTAACAATCTCACCTTCCTCGCCAAGCTCATCGACTATGCCGGCGGGGATGGCAATGACGTGACGCTCACGCTGGTGCGCAACAATGTCGACTTCGTCGATGTCGCCCAGACGCGCAACCAGAGGGCCACGGCAGGCGCCATCGACACGCTGGATCTTTCAAGCGAGGTCTGGACAGCGCTCGCCATGGCGGGCAACGCGGACGAGGCCCGCGCTTTGCTCGACGAGCTGTCGAGCGAAGTGCATGCTTCGCTCGCCGGCATGTTCAATCAGGACAGCCGCTTCTGGCGCAATGCCGCGAATAACCGGCTGCGCTCGGCCTTCGGCAGCGTCGCCGCGACCGGCCAGCAGGTCATGGGCTTCAGCGCCACCGGCCTCACCAATGCGCCGGCCGACACGCAGGGCCTCGCTCTGTGGACGCGCGGCTTCGGCGCCTGGGGCAAGACCAAGAGCGACGGCAATGCGTCGCAGTTCACCCGCAATGCCGGCGGCTTCCTCGCCGGCGCCGACATGGCCGCCAGCGATGCGATACGCGTGGGCGCGCTCGCCGGCTATGCCCAGTCAAGCTTCGACGACGATCACGATTCCTCCGGCAATGCCGATAGCTACCACATCGGTCTCTATGGCGGCACCCAGTCGGGAGCCTTCGGCCTGCGCGCCGGCCTTGCCTATGCCTGGCACGATGTCGACACCGAACGCCATGCCTTGGGCGACAAGCTCACCGCCGACTATGATGCCGACACTGTGCAGGTCTTCGTTGAAGCGGGTTATGCACTCGATCTCGACAGCCTGCGCCTCGAGCCCTTCGCCAATGCCGCCTATGTCTCGACCAATACCGACAGCTTCGAGGAGAATGGCGGACCGGCGGCGCTCAAGAGCGATTCCGAGACCAATGACAACACCTTCACCACACTGGGCATGCGCGCAGCCATGGGCTTCGAGTTGGGCACGATGCCGGCATCATTCCGCGCCATGGCGGGCTGGCGGCATGCGTTCGGCGACATCAATCCGGAATCGACACTCGCCTTCGACGGCTCGACGGATTTCGTGATCGCGGGCGCTCCCATCGCACGCGACGCGGCGGTGCTGGAAGCTGGGTTCGATCTGTCGATATCAGCCGACGCCACGCCCGGCCTTGCCTATAATGGCGAGATCGCCGATGCCGCCGAGGATCATGGCCTCAACGCCACGCTGGCGGTCACGTTCTGAGCAGCGGCGCCGTTTCCCCAACGCTGCAAACCGGCTATAGACTGGGCAGAACCGCCAAGGAAGTCGACGCGTCCATGCCCAAGCACCAGCATCAATCCCATCCCGATATCGTCAAGCGCCTGCGCCGGGTCGAGGGCCAGATCCGCAGCATCGCGGCGATGATCGAGGACGGCCGCGGCTGCGTCGATGTCGCCCAGCAGCTCGCCGCCGCCACCAGCGCGCTCTCCGGCGCCAAGGACAAATTCATCCGCGATCACATCGACCACTGCCTAGTCGGCGCCGCCGGTAGCAGCAGCCGCGGTCAGCTCGACGAACTGAAGGCGATCACGAAGTTCCTGTGAGGTCGCGTCGATCTTGCAAACATACTATACTGGGGGATAGTATGCGCGCATGCTCGAAGTCCTGAAGCACCGCACCTACCGCCATCTTTTCCTCGCCCAATTGATCGCCCTGATCGGCACCGGCCTCGCGACCGTGGCGCTGGGGCTGCTAGCGTATGAGCTGGCGGGCGCCAACGCCGGCTCGGTGCTGGGTACGGCGCTCGCCATCAAGATGATCGCCTTTGTCGGCGTGGCGCCGGTCGCCGCCGCTTTCGCGGAGCGCGTGCCACGCCGCGCCATGCTGATCGCTCTCGATCTCGTGCGCGCCGGCGTTGCCGTTCTACTGCCCTTCGTCACCGAGGTTTGGCAGGTCTATGTGCTGATCTTCGTCCTGCAAGCGGCCTCAGCCGGCTTCACCCCGGCCTTCCAGGCCACCATTCCCGATGTACTGCCGGACGAGAAGCAATATACCCGCGCGCTCTCGCTGTCGCGGCTGGCCTATGATCTCGAAAGCGCCTTGAGCCCGATGCTGGCGGCCGCCCTTCTCACCGTGATCAGCTTTCACAGCCTGTTTGCCGGCACGGTCTTCGGCTTCCTGGCCTCCGCCGCTCTCGTTTTGTCGGTGACGCTGCCGAGCCCAAAGCCCGCTGCGGCCCGCGGCATCTATGAGCGCACGACGCGGGGTTTGCGCATCTATCTGGCGACACCGCGCTTGCGCGGCCTGCTCGCGCTCACGCTCGCGATCGCGGCGGCGAGCGCCATGGTGATCGTGAACACCGTCGTGCTCGTGCAGGCGGGCTTCGGGCTCGGCCAGAGCGAGACGGCGCTGGCACTCACAGCCTATGGGGCGGGCTCGATGACGGCAGCCCTTGGCTTGCCACGCCTTCTCGACAGGTTTTCCGACCGCCAGGCCATGCTGGGCGGAACCGTCGTTCTCGTCATCGGCCTGCTGCTCGGCGCGACGGTGGCGAGCTATGGACTGCTTCTGGTCTTGTGGTTCGCGCTCGGCCTCGGCTATTCCCTGGCCATGACGCCGTCCGGACGCCTGCTGCGCCGGTCGTCTCAACCCGAGGACCGTCCCGCTTTGTTCGCCGCTCAATTCGCCCTCTCGCATGCCTGCTGGCTGATCACCTATCCGCTCTCCGGCTGGCTCGGCGCCGAAGCAGGCCTGCCCGCCACCTTCATCGTGCTCGGCGCCATCGGCGCCCTCGCGGTGATAGCCGCCATCCGGCTGTGGCCCGCCAATGACCCCGAAGAGATCGAGCATGTCCACGAGACGTTGGATCACGACCATCCCCATCTGGCGGGTGGCGGCCATCGTCACCGCCATATCTTCGTGATCGACAGCCATCATCCCGAATGGCCGAGCGCGCCGGCGTTGCGTTAATGGATGGGTGATCTCGCGGTCTATGCCGGGCTCTTTCTGACCGCTTTTGCCGCGGCAACCATTCTGCCGATGCAATCGGAGGCGGCTCTCGTCGGACTCCTTCTCCTCGACGCGCAGCCGGTCTGGCTGCTGGTGACCGTCGCGAGTGTCGGCAATGTCCTGGGCTCGGCCTGCAACTGGCTTCTGGGCCGCGGCATCGAGCGCTACCGCAACCGGCGCTGGTTTCCGGTGAAGGAAGCAGCCCTGGATCGCGCCAGCGCCTGGTACCGCAGTTATGGCAAGTGGTCGCTGCTGTTGAGCTGGGTGCCCATCATAGGCGACCCGCTTACTGTCGCCGCCGGGGTGCTGCGCGAGCCATTCCCCATTTTCCTGCTGCTTGTCGCGCTCGCCAAGATCGGCCGCTATCTCGTGCTGACAGTCGCGACCTTGGGCCTCGCGTGAGCCTAAGTTAGAGCACTAACATCTCTGCGCAAGGCGATTGACACGATGTTAGATAAATAACATAGTGGCCGCGCATAAGGGGCAAAGGAGCCCCCACAACGATAAACATCGAGGAACGCCATGTTCATTCCGAAGAGCCTGTTCACGGGCGCGGTTTTGCTCGGCCTTGCCGGCGCCCTGTCCTTCAGCACCGCCGCTTCCGCCGAAGTGATCCGCATCGTTTCGCCGTACCAGACCACGACACTCGATCCGATGCGCTCGGCAAGCGCCGGCAATATCGAAACCTATGGACTTCTCTATTCGCGCCTGCTGCGCCGCAATACGGAGACGGGCGCCCTCGAAGCAGGCCTCGCCGAAAGTTGGGAGGCGGCCGCCGACGGGCTCACTTACACATTCAAGCTGCGCGAGGCGAAATTCTCTGACGGCTCACCCGTCACCGCCGACGACGTCGTCTTCAGCCTGGAGCGCGTGCGCACCGACAAGCGTTCGGCCTATCCAGCCCCGCTCGGCGCCGTGGAGAGCATTACGGCTGCCGATCCCAAAACCGTGGTGGTGAAACTCAAATCGCCCTTCGCGCCCTTCCTCGGCAATGTCGAGATCTGGAACATGGGCATCGTGTCGAAGAAGGATGTCGAGGCCCGTGGCGAGGACAAGGCTTTCACCGAGAAGCCCCTGACATCGGGCCCTTATATGGTCAAGGAGTGGCGCGCCAATGAGAGCCTCACCCTCGATCCCAATCCGAACTACTGGCGCACCGGCTACCCCAAGAGTCCCGACGCCGTGGTGCTGCAGGAAGTCGCGGCCGCCGATGCGCGCATTTCGATGCTGAAGGCCGGCGAGACCGATGCGGTGCGCTCCGTGCCGTGGTCGCAGGTCGAAAGCCTTAAGGCGCAGGACGGCGTCGACATGCGCCTCGAGCCGTCGACGACCATCTGGATCACACTTCTCAATCACAAGCGCGAGCCTTTCTCCAACGCCAAGGCGCGCCTTGCCGCCGCCCAGGCGATCGACAACAAGGCTTTGACCCAGGCGGTGACCCAGGGCTTCGCCACCGCCGCCAATACGACGCTGCCGGGAGCGGTCGATTTCCACGACAAGTCCTATCCGGGCATCACCTATGATCTCGCCAAGGCCAAGGCGCTGCTCGAGGAATCGGGTATGGCCGGCAAGGAAGTGAAGATTCTCGCCGCCACCGATCCTTCGCAGCAGCAGATGGCGCTGCTGCTCCAGGCGCAGTGGCAGGCGATCGGCCTCAAGCCCAAGATCGAGACGGTGGATGGCGGCGCCTGGTGGGAGGCGATCCCCAAGGGTGAATATGACGCCACACCCAACTGGTGGTTCAACGAAACACCAGATCCCGACCTGGCGGTGCGCTGGGCGGTCTGCGGCTCCTGCGGTTCGCACTCCTACTACACGTTCTACGAGAACAAGAAAGTGGATGAGCTGGTCGATGCCGGCACGCGCGAGATGGACACCGAGAAGCGCGCCAAGATCTACAAGGAGATCCAGGAGATCTCGACCGGGGAAGTGGCGCAGATCCCGCTCTTCTACGCGCCCAACACCGTCGCCTACAGCAAGAAGCTGAAAGGCCTGAAGCTGACGCCGTCGCTGCAATGGACACTCGAAGAGACGACAATCGAGAAGTGATTAGGCTCCTCACTAAACTTCCCCTCTCCCGTCCGCAGGATGGGAGAGGGTGGCCGAAGGCCGGGTGAGGGCTCTCCTGGCGGATCAAAGGACACCCTCATCCGCCCTTCGGGCACCTTCTCCCGCAAGCGGGAGAAGGGGAAAGATAGACCGCCATCGATACCCCTGAGATTTGCACCCTTGTCGCATCTCCGCTCCATCCTCAACCGCCTGCTGCAGCTGATACCGGTGCTTATTGGCATCAGCATCATTTCCTTCCTGTTGCAGCGCCTGGCCCCCGGCGATCCGGTACGCCTCCTCGTCGGCGACCGCGCCAGCCCCGAGACGATCGCCGCGGTGCGCCAGCAATACGGCCTCGATCTGCCGTTGCCGCTGCAGTTCCTGCGCTACATGACCAATGTCCTGCAGGGCGATCTCGGCCTTTCCGTGCGCTTCCAGCGTCCGGTCGCCGAGCTCCTCGGGCAGTTCGTGGGTCCGACCCTGTTTCTCGCCGCCTATGTCGTCGTCATCACCGTGCCGCCTACCCTTTTATTGGCGGTCACGGCGGCGCGGCGGCCGGGCGGCCTCACCGACCAGGTGATCCGCCTCCTCGGCATATTGGGTCTCACCATCCCGGTCTTCTGGCTCGGCATCATGATGGCACGCTTGTTCGGCGCAAAACTCGGCTGGTTCCCGGTCTCGGGTTATGGCGAAGGCTTCACCGGCCATTTGCATCACCTGTTCCTGCCGGCGCTGTCGATCGCGATCTGGCTCATCCCGGTGCTGACGCAGAGTCTCAGGTCGGCCCTCATCGAGAAATCGACATCCGACTTCATCACCGCGGCGCGCGCCCAAGGGGCGAGCGAGCGGGAGGTCTTCTGGCGCCATATGCTGCCCAACGCGGTGCTGCCGACCTTCAATCTCCTGGGCGTCATGGTCGCCCTCATTATCGGCAGTACTGTCATCGTCGAGACCGTCTATGCGGTTCCGGGGCTCGGGCGTTTGATGATTACCTCCCTGATCGGCCGCGATTATTATGTCGTGCAGGGCCTTACTCTCATCTTTGCGCTGGCTACCGTGTTCATCACCCTCAGCGTCGACATCATCTCGACCTTCATCGATCCGAGGGTCGAGCTATGACGGCGATGGAAGGCCATATCGGAGCGCCGGCGCGACAGATTTGGCGTCTGAGGGGCGCTGGAATGATCGCCCTGCTTATCCTCGGCGGCTGGATCTTCGCGGCGCTCTTCGCGCCCTGGATCGCGCCCTACGATCCCGACGCAATCGACATGATGAACATGCTGGGGCCACCCAGCGCCACCCATTGGTTCGGTACCGACCAGGTCGGCCGCGACGTCTTCTCGCGCGTGCTCCATGGATCCCGCGTCGATCTCCTGATGTGCGTGCTGGGCGTCCTGCCGCCGCTGATCATCGGCACCACCATCGGCCTGCTGTCCGGCTACTTCCGCGGACTGACCGACGCGCTCTTCATGCGCGTCTATGACATCACTGTCGCCTTCCCCTTCTTCGTCCTGGTGCTTGCGATTGTCGGTCTCCTGGGCCCCGGCCTCAATAACTACTTCATCGCGCTCGCCATTGTCGGCTGGGTCACTTATGCGAGGCTCGTACGCGCCGAAGTCCTGGTGCTGCGCGACAGCGAATATGTGCTTGCCGCCAAGGTGCTGGGTTTCTCCAATCGCGTCATTCTCCTGAAACATGTGCTGCCCAACGCGCTCTCCCCCGTCATATCCTATGCGGTGAGCGATGCGGTTCTGGTGATGCTCGCCGGCGCCAGCCTGGGCTTTCTCGGCATGGGCGCGCAGCCGCCGACCGCCGAATGGGGCGTCATGATCGCCGACGGCCAGGCCTTCATCGACCAAGCCTGGTGGATCTGCTTCTTCCCCGGCATCGCGGCGATCTCGCTGGGCTTAGGCTTGGCTTTCCTCGGCGATGCGCTGGCGCAATTGCGCCGGCCGGTGAGGGGCTGATGGCGAGGCTGCTCGATGTCAAAAATCTCACCGTGCGCTTCGGCGGCACGGAGGCCGTGCGCAACATTTCGCTTCATGTCGATGAGGGCGAAGTGCTCGGCGTCGTGGGCGAAAGCGGCTCCGGCAAATCGGTAACCTGCCGCGCCTTCATGCGTCTCCTGCCGCCTTCCGCGACGGTCGAAGGCGAGGTGAGCTTCGATGGCAAGTCACTCTCCGGCCTGAGCGATGAAGACTTGAGAAAGATCCGCGGCCGCGACATCGGCATGATCTTTCAGAATCCCGCCTCGCATCTCGATCCCCTGCAGCGCATCGGCACGCAGATCGCCGAGCCCATCCGGCGGCATCTGGCGCTCGGCCGGGAGGCGGCTTTCGCTCAGGCGGTGGAGCTTCTGCGCCAAGTGGGCATCAGTGATCCGGCCGGACGCGCGAAGGCATATCCGCATGAATTCTCCGGCGGCATGAAGCAGCGGGCGATGATCGCCACCGCCATCGGCTGTGGACCGAAGCTTCTGATCGCCGATGAACCCACCACCGCCCTTGATGTCACCGTCCAGGCACGCATCCTTGAATTGCTGCGCGAGCTCAACCGCAGGAACGGTCTGTCGATCGTGCTCATCTCGCACGACCTGGGGGTCATCGCGCAGAATTGCAGCCGAATTATCGTGATGCGCCAGGGCGAGATCGTCGAGGAAGGCGCGACAGAGGAGATCATCCGCGCACCCAAACATCCCTATACGCGCCTGCTCCTCGACTCGCAGCCTTCGCGCAGCAAGGGCAGCAGCACGCCTATCGCCTCGGGGATTACGCAGCCGCTTCTTGCGGTGAAGGACCTGACCGTCAGTTTCCCCAAAAGGCGCGATCTCCTGAGCCGGCTCACCGGCAAGGACGCCGAGCCCTTCCGGGCACTCGACAACGTGAGCCTCACTGTCGAAGCGGGCGAGACGGTGGGCATCGTCGGAGAATCGGGCTCGGGCAAGAGCACGCTGGCGCGCGCCATCGTCCGACTCGTGGCACCGGTCGCGGGCCAGATCGCCTTCGACGGCAAAGTGACCTCCTCCGACAGCTCTTTCCGCCGCGCCGTTCAGATGGTGTTCCAGAATCCCTACGACTCGCTCAATCCGCGCCTCAGGGTCAAAGAGGCGATCGCCGAGCCGATCATGCGCCATCAATTGGCGCAAGGTCTCGAGATCACCCGTCGCGTCGAGGACCTTGCCGACAAGGTCGAACTGCCGCGCGCCTTGCTCGAACGCTATCCGAGCCAGTTGTCGGGCGGCCAGTGCCAGCGCGTGGGACTGGCACGCGCCCTTGCCGTCGAACCCCGCCTCCTCATTGCCGATGAGATCACCTCAGCACTCGACGTGACGACGCAGGCGCAGATCCTCAAACTGCTCGACCGGTTGCGCCGCGAGCGCGGCCTCACCATGCTCTATGTCTCACATGATCTCTCGGTGGTGAGCTCATTCTGCCAGCGCGTCTATGTGTTCAAGAGCGGACGGATCGTCGAGGAGGGTGCTGCGGCAAAAGTCATGCGCGAGCCCGCCCATGACTATACAAGGGAGCTCGTTCGCTCCATCCCGCGGCTCGCTTCCATAGAGGCCTGACCATGCCCAAGACCAGAAAGAGCGATATGCAGACCTTCGACCTCAAGGAGCTCCTTGAGCCGCGCATGGCGGGCCTGTCGCAATCCGAGCGCGCCCTCGCCGCCCATATGCTGAAGAACCAGCATCTCCTGCCCTTCGAGACCGGGGCCAGCCTCGCCCAGACCATCGGCGTCAGTGAGATGACGGTGTCGCGCTTCGTGCGCAGCCTGGGCTTCGCGGGCCTGCGCGACCTGAAGGAAAGGCTGCGCGGGGCGGTCCAGAACGACAACAGCACGGTCGACGATATACATGACCGCTTCCGGGTGCGCGGCGGTGAGCCCGAAAGTCTCAAGGAAAGCCTGGAGCTCGAGCTCGACGCGGTGCGCAAGGCCTATGCGCTGGCAGGCTCCGAGCTGTGGGCCGAAGCGGTGGCCGAGCTCGTGAAGCGCGAGACCGTATTCGTCGTCGGCTTCCAGGCCTCGCAGGGCCTGGCGCTCGATTTCGCCAGCCGGCTGCTTTATGCGAGACCTGGTGTCTTCCATATCGACAACAATACCGGCATCTACACCGAAATCCTGACCGCCGATCCGAAGAAGAGCCTGCTCGTCTACATAGACACGGCAGCCTATGCGACACGCGGCCTGAAGCTGCTCGACCGCGTGAAGCAGGTGGGACTTCCGACCGTCATCGTCACCGACCGCTTCAGCCATTGGGCCTTCGCCCATACGCGGCATGTTTTCGAAGGTCACACGCATGTGCAGACCTTCTGGGATTCGACCGCGGCCTTGAGCGTTATCCTCAATCTCCTCACCGATGCAGTGGCGACCAGGCTCGGCGCCAAGGCCAAGAAGCGCTTCGAGGTCATGCGCGATCTCGGCCGCCATTTCGACGAGTTCATGCGCGTGCCCAATCCGAAGAAGTGAGCCGCTTGTGATCCTCACTCGTCCTCGAAGATGGTGAGCTTGCCGCAATCGCTGTCGGCGACGAAGATCGCCATGATCTGGGCGGGCTCGGTGGCACTCGGATTGCCGACATAAGTGTGCAGCGTGCCCGGCGGCTCGAACCAGCTGCCGCCGGGACCGAACGTGCCCATGGGATTGCTGTCGAGCTGCGAGTTGAGCGTGCCTTTCAGAACATAGGCGGTGACCGAGCCGGCATGGCGATGGCGCGGCACCTCGATGCCGGGCGGGAAATCGACCAATGTCGTGGTGATGGATTTGCCCGGCACATGTGGGAGCTTCTCGCAGGAGATCACCGTCTCGCGCGTGCGGGACGGTGCGCTGCTTTCCTCCACGACATTTGTCATCGCGATGGGGCCGGATGGCCGCAACGCCGCGAAGCCCGCAATGAGAGCGCCACCCGAAACGAGCAACGCCAGCATCGCGAAGGACACAGGATTGGCGCGGCGGCCGATCATTTGGCGGCCTGCGGTGTGGCGCGGAAGCTGATGGCGACCCGGTTGAGGAGATTCATGAGACCGATCGCGAAGGTGAGATCGGCAAGCTCCTTCTCGGTGAAGTGCCCGGCAACCGCCTCAAAATCGGCATCCGGCACGCCGGTCTCGGCGACCCGCGTGACCGTCTCGGCCCAGGCCAAAGCGGCGCGCTCGCGCTCATCGAACAGCTTGCCGCCTTCCCGCCAAGCCTGCAGCAAAGTCAGCTTCTCGATCGGCATACCGCTCTTGATGAGGTCGCGCGCGTGCATGTCGAGACAGTAGGCACAGCCATTGATCTGCGAGACGCGCTGATAGACGAGATCGATGAGATTCTGCGACAGGCCGCTCTTGGCGACATAATTGCGCACATTCCTGATGGCCGCGATGCCATCGGGTGAGGCTTTTGCGTAATCCATGCGAAGGGTCATGGCATCTCTCCTGGTGAGCTGTGATGAGAGTGAAATGAACGCCGGAAGGGCCAATAAGAAGTACCAGGAATGGCAAATACTGCTGTACCATCCCCGCCATGACCGACCCCTTCCCCTTGAGCCTGGATCGCGCCAGCGGCACCTCCCTAACCCGGCAGATCCGCGACGGCATTGCCGCGGCGATCGGCGAAGGCCGGTTGAAGCCCGGGGCTCGCCTGCCCTCCTGGCGCGACCTCGCCGCCCAACTGGGCGTGGCGCGCGGCACGGTCAGGGCCGCCTATAACGGCCTCGTCGATGCTCAGCTCGCGGTGACATCGGGCTCGGCGGGCACTCATGTGGCCGACTATGCGCCGGTGCCGCCGAGACCTCGCGCCGCAGCAGGCGCGGAAGAGACGCGGCTCGCCGGCATGTTCGATCGCTTCTCGACCCGCCCCTTGCCCTTCCAGATGGGCGTGCCAGCGCAGGACGAGTTCCCCTTCAAGCTCTGGTCACGCCTCATGGCGCGCGCCGCGCGCGAGACGGCCATTGTTCCGACGAGCTATCCCGATCCTCGCGGCGAGCCTGAGCTGCGTCAGGAGATCGCCGCCTATCTTGCCATCGCGCGCGGAATATCGGCGGCGCCGGCGCAGATTTTCATCACCAATGGCTTCTCCGGCGCCTTGGGTTTCGTCATCCAGGCGCTGGCGCTCGCGGGAAAGACCGCCTGGATGGAGGAGCCCGGCTATCCGCTCTCACGCAAGGCGCTGGAGCTCAGCCGCATCGACATCGTGCCGGTGCGCACCGATCACGAAGGCCTCGATGTCGCGCAGGGCATCCGCTCGGCACCCGGCGCCCGTCTCGCTTTTGTGACGCCCGGCCAGCAGGCGCCGCTCGGCACGACCTTGTCGCTGGCGCGGCGGCGTGCCTTGCTCGATTGGGCGGCGGGTGCACAAAGCTGGATCATCGAGGACGATTATCTGAGTGAATTGCAGCTCAAGGGTCGCGCCACGCCGGCGCTTGCGGCGGTCGACCAGGCGGGACGCGTCATTCATATCGGCACGTTCAGCAAGACGATCAGCCCGGTGCTGCGCCTGGGCTTCATCGTGGCTCCCGGCGAACTCGTTGCCCATTTCGGCGACGTCGCGGCGGCGCTGTCGCCCGCCCCCGGTCCGCAGATCCAGCGCGCCGTGACCCTGTTCATGCGCGAGGGCCACTATATGCGGCATCTGCGCCGCATGAAGCGGCTCTATGCCAGCCGGCGCGACGCCTTGCGGTCGCGATTGGGCAACTCGGTCGCGAGCGTTGAAGCAATGGCTGGGCTTGGTCTGTTGCTGCGCTTGCCGGAAGGCACGGATGACCGGCAGATCGCCAGGGAAGCGCAGGGTCTTGGCATGGGACCGGCGGCGCTTTCCGCCTGGTACAAGGAGCCCCGCCCCACCGATACCGGCCTCGTGCTCAGCGTGACAAATCTCCCGGACAAGCGGCTTGCGTATTATTGCGCCGAACTCGAGAAGCTGATCCGCAAGGCTGTGGCCTCGCGGGCAAGCTAGTGTGCTGAACGCGAAGTTCCTGATATCAGGCGGTTTCCACCGACAGGAACTTCGCGTTCAAAAGCACACTAGATTCATTAGGTTTTCTAGTGTCCTTCCGAATCCGAAGTTCGCTCGGAAGGTCCCGCTGGCTGTGGCGAACTTCGGATTCGGGACACTAGCCCCATCTCCAGAAATCGACGCCGTCCTTGGCCAGCGCGCGGGCGATCAGCATGCGATGCACTTCGGAAGCGCCATCGATGAGGCGCGCGGCGCGGGCATAGCGATAGATCCAGTCGAGCACCGTGTCCTTGGAATAGCCCTTGGCGCCGAGGAGCTGGATGCCGGTATCGGCCGCCTTGTGCAGCGTGTCGGCGGCGTGGATCTTGGCCATCGAGATCTCGCTCTGCGCCTTGCCGCCCTGGTCGAGCGTCCAGGCCGCCTTCATGGTGAGGAGCCGGCCGACTTCGATATCCTTGGCGACATCGCCCAGCATCATCTGCACCGACTCGCGCTCGGCCAGTTTTGTGCCGAAAGCCTGACGTGTCGCGACATGATCCTGAGCGATCGCCAGACATCGCTTGGCGAGGCCGAGCCAGCGCATGCAATGGGTGAGGCGCGCCGGGCCCAGACGCAATTGCGTCAGCTTCAGACCATCGCCTTCGTCGAGAAGGCGGTTCTCCACCGGGATCTCGAGCCCCTCGAAATCGAGCTCGCATACCCCGCCATGTTCCTGCGGGCCCATGATGTCGATACGCCGGACGATGCGCCAGCCCGGATCATCACCATGATAGAGAAAGGCGGACAGGCCGCGCCGCGCATCCTCCGATGTCCGCGCGATGAGAATGAAATGCCGGGCCAGCGCCGCGCC
This sequence comes from Nordella sp. HKS 07, assembly GCF_011046735.1. Classification (NCBI taxonomy): domain Bacteria; kingdom Pseudomonadati; phylum Pseudomonadota; class Alphaproteobacteria; order Hyphomicrobiales; genus Nordella; species Nordella sp. HKS 07. The sequence continues at coordinate 850,123 of NZ_CP049258.1, forward strand.
TGAGATGAACCATTTGCGGCCGCTTATCACGTAACGGTCACCCTTCTTCTCGGCGCGCGTCAGCATCATGCCGCCCGGATCCGAGCCCGAGCCCGGCGCCGGCTCCGTCATGGCGAAGGAAGATCGGACCTTCCCGTCGATGATCGGCTGCAGCCATTTGTCCTTGAGCGCGTCGCTCGGCAGCGCCTTGTTGAGCACGCTCATATTGCCGTCATCGGGGGCGGCGCAATTGAGCGCCGCCGGTCCGAAGATCGAATGATTGGCCTCCTCATAGAGCGCCGCCCAGCCGACGACCGGAAGGCCGAGCCCGCCCCGCGCCTTCGGCATTTGCGGCGCCCACAGCCCTGCGGCCTTCGCCTTGGCCCGGAGCTCATCCAGCCGGTCGAGCCGGATATTCTCGTGCTCGTCATAGACATCGGGGCGGGTTTCGAGCGGCAGGACTTCCGCGCGGATGAAGTCGCGGGTCCGGCGCCTGAGGCTTTCTATGTCGGGGGGAAGCGTGAAATCCATGGTAAATCAACGTGCCATGGATTTGCCACGCATTCTAGAGTATCAAATGGCCACCATGATCAGACACCCCCTCGTCGGCCTGCCCTCCGACACCTATGAGAGCAATCACCTTCTGTTCCATTCGCTCGGCGACAAATATGTGCGCGCCGTCTCCGATGTGGCGCAGTGCCTGCCGGTGATGATCCCGGCCATCGCCGAGGTAATGGATCTCTCGGCCCTGCTCGATCATTTCGACGGCGTTCTCATGACCGGGGCCATCTCCAATGTGCATCCGCCGCATTATGGCGACACGCCGACCGCCGATCACGAGCCCTATGACCATCACCGCGACCAACTCACCTTGAAGCTGATCCGCGCCGTGCTCGACCGCGGCATGCCGCTTTTCTGCGTCTGCCGCGGCTTCCAGGAACTCAATGTGGTCATGGGCGGCACGCTCGAGACCGAGGTGCAGAAGGGTGAAGGCCGGCTCGACCACCGCTCGCGCAAGGTCGAGGACATGGACGAGAAATATGGCCCGGTGCATCCGATCGCCATCACGCCCGGCGGCGTGCTGGAAGGCATGCTCGGCAAGCGTGAGGCCATGGTGAACAGCCTGCACCGCCAGGCGATCGCCAAGCTCGCCCCCGGCCTTACCGTCGAGGCCCGCGCGCCGGACGGCATCATCGAGGCGGTGTCGGTGAAGGGCGCCAAGGCCTTCGCCTTCGGCGCGCAATGGCACCCCGAATACAAGGCCGCCAACAATCCCGACTCGGTGAAGCTCTTCAAGGCCTTCGGCGACGCGGTGCGGCTGCATGCGGCGCGGCGCGTGAACGAGAAGCTGGCACGGGCGAGCTAGCTAGACCTCACTGGCGAAGTCGACCGCCGGACCGAGTTTGAACTCCGAGAAACGGACATTCATTCCACCTTGGATCGGCGAGCAGGCCATCGGGCCGACCGTGACGGTGGTGGCTCCCGGCATGGTGCATAGTCGCAAGGTGCGGAATCCATCGCCCGCTTGATATTGTACGCAGACCGCTTCCCCTTTGCGCGTCAGGCGCAGATGGACGAGATCCGCGACACCGACTTCGCGCGCTATCGCCCAATCGGAAAATCCGGCTTGCGTATGGACGGAGCTCAGCGCCGCGTGGCCGTGAGCGAATTCGACGCCGGCCTTAAGCCAGTGGTGGGGACCGATCCTGAGCATGAGGCCGGCCTGGTCGTACTGAGACCGGTAGTCGGCCGAGAAAATTCCCTCAGCGGTAAAATCGCCCGTCACGTGCCTGTGGTAGAAATGCCCGTTGTCATTGCGCCAGTCATTGAATGTCCGCTGCCAGAAATCCGTCCTGTCGCCGGTGACGAAGGAGATGTCCCCGCCATCCGCCCGCCACTGGGCGGGTTCGTTGAGCCATTGCATGAAAGCTCTCCTACAGAAGTGCCGGCAACTCGGTGAGCGACTTGACGAGCCCCGCGGGCTTGCCGGGAATCCTGTCATTGGGCAGGCTGAAGCGGTCGATCCTGACCACCTGGAAGCCGAACTGCGCCGCCGCCTGCGCATCCCAGGTATTGGCCGAGACAAAGCAGATGGCGGGCGCGTCATGGATGACGAATTTCTGCATAGCCAAACGATAGACGCGCCGGCTCGGCTTGTAGATGCCGACATCCTCGACCGAGAGCACTTGATCGAGGAGCTTGTCGAGACCGGCCGAGCGGACCGCGGCGTCCAGCATCGACGGGCTGCCATTGGACAGAATGGCGGTGCGCATATTGCGGGATTTGAGCGCCGCCAGCGCCTCCTTGGCGTCCGGATAGGCGTCGAGCTTCAGATAGAGCGCCAGAAGCTCGTCCTTGAGCCCCGGCTCGTCGATGTCATGGAAGGCGAGCGCGTAATCGAGAGCGTCGCTGGTGACGTGCCAGAAATCGGCATGGACGCCCATCAGGCTCCTGAGCCAGGAATATTCGAGCTGCTTCTGTCGCCACAATTGCGACAGGGCGTCGGCTTTTTCGCCGATCTCGGCGGCGAGCTTCTGCACCGGCGAATGCACGTCGAACAGCGTGCCATAGGCGTCGAAAACACAAGCCCGGATGCCCTCGAGTTTGGCCATATGACCGCTTCTCTCCCCGCTCTCCAGAGCCTATGCTAGCTACCTTGGAGAGAAACACAATGCCACACGACCATGACCACGACCATGACGAGGGCTCCGAACTTTCTCCCATCGCGCTCCGGGTGAAGGCGCTGGAATCGCTCCTGGTCGAGAAAGGTTATGTGGACCCGCAAGCCCTCGATGTGCTGATCGAGACCTATGAGACCAAGATCGGCCCGCGCAATGGTGCACGCGTCATCGCCAGGGCCTGGAGCGATCCCCAATACAAGGCCTGGCTGCTCAAGGACGCGACGGCGGCCATCGCCTCTCTGGGCTACACCGGCCGCCAGGGCGAGCATATGGTGGCGGTCGAGAACACGCCCGACACGCACAATCTCGTCGTCTGCACCTTGTGCTCCTGCTATCCGTGGTCGGTACTGGGACTACCGCCGGTCTGGTACAAGGCGCCGCCCTATCGCTCGCGCGCCGTCATCGATCCGCGCGGCGTGCTCGCCGAATTCGGGCTGACGCTACCCGCCGACACCGCCATCAGCGTGTGGGATTCGACCGCCGAGATCCGCTACATCGTGCTGCCCATGCGCCCCGAAGGGACCGAGGGCTGGAGCGAGGACAAGCTCAGCGGACTGGTGACGCGCGATTCGATGATCGGTACCGGCCTTGCCTTGTCACCGGGCATCGCATCATGAACGGCCCGCAGGATCTGGGCGGTCAGATGGGCTTTGGCGCGGTGGCGCCCGAGGCGGATGAACCGGTCTTCCATGCGCCCTGGGAGTCCCGCATCCTGGCGCTGACCCTCGCCATGGGCGCCGCGCGGGAGTGGAATATCGACAAATCGCGCCATGCCCGCGAAAGCCTGCCGCCGGCGCAATATCTGGGCTCGAGCTACTATAAGATCTGGACGGACGGCCTCATCGAGCTGATGGTCGCGCAGGGCCTCGTCACCAGAGAGGAAGTCGCGTCCGGCAGGATGAGCACATCGCCCAAGAAAGTGGCGGGCAAGCTCCTCGCCAAGGACGTGCCGGCGGTTCTCGCCAAAGGCGGACCGACCTCGCGCGAAGCTGACGCCGGACCCCGTTTCAAGCCGGGCGATAAAGTTCGCACACGGAACATGCACCCGACAGGGCATACGCGCCTGCCGCGCTATCTGCGCGGCCATGTCGGCGAGATCGTGCGGCTGCATGGCGCCCATGTCTTTCCCGACACGAATGCGCACGGCAAGGGTGAGAACCCGCAAGCTCTCTATACGGTGAAGTTCTCCGCCCGCGAGGTCTGGGGCGAGGCGCGCCATCCGCGCGACACGGTGTCGGCCGACCTGTGGGAGCCCTATCTTGAACCCGCCTGACGAACCGGTCTTCAACGAGCCGTGGGAGGCGCAGGCCTTCGCGATTGCCGTAAGTCTCGAGGCGAAAGGCGCCTTCACCTGGCCCGAATGGGCGCAAGCCCTGGGCCACGAGATCAAGGTGCAAGGGGCGCGCAGCTACTATGAATGCTGGCTCGCCGCGCTGGAAAAGCTCGTCGAGGAGAAGCGCCTGCTGAGTGAAGCCGAACGCCTCGCCCGCATAGATGCCTGGGACCGTGCCGCAAAGGCAACACCGCATGGTCATCCGATCGAACTGAAGCGCGCTTAGCGCAGTGCCCCGAACATCCGGGCACGCTTTCGGGCAACACTGCTCCGGGCTTACCGATATGTAATCCTGATCAGCTTGCCGGCCGGTCTCGCCGAGTCCTAATTCCACTGGAACGGGCGAGCGAACAGATATACGCTCCATAGTAGATCAACTGACGGGCACGGAGACATGAGTTCTGATATCAAGACCACTGTCGACAATACGGTTGCCGAAGTCCTCGAATTCGATGAACAAACCGATTTCTCCGCCCCCGACACACGCGCCCGGGTTCGCCAAGCGCTCGAGAACGGCAATGTGTTGTTTCTCAAAGGCCGCGGCTTTGCTCTGACGGACCGGGAACGGGCCATCATCACCGATCCCAAGATCATTTTTCGCGGCAATGAGCAACGCGCCAAGCGCAACGGCCGTCCGACCCTGACCTTCGATATGGCCGTCGATCGCCTGCTGTTCAACTCCATCCGGATGCCCGAGAAGCGTGAGATCGAGGCGATGCTGCGCCGATACTCCGTGTGGTCGCGCAACCTGCTGGAAACCCTGGTGCCGGACTACGCGCGCGCCTGCGAGCAGAACCGCATCATCTATCGTCCCGCCGAGCGCGCCCAGAGGCAAGGCCTCCATGTCGACACGACCTACCTCTACCCGACGCAAGGACGAAGCAAGCTACGCATTTTCTGCAACATCGACCCCTCGGGCCGGCCGCGCGAGTGGGAACTCGGCGAGCGATTCGAACTTTTCGCGCAGCGCTACCTGCCTTCTATTCGTGTGGAGCGCAGCTGGTTCGAGACGGCCACCGACCGCGCAGCCAGTCTCACCGGTATAGTGACGGGCCAGCGCACCGGCTATGATCACGTGCTTGAGGAAATCCGCAAGCTGGGAAAGAAAGATGACGATTTTCAAAAGAAATCGCCGCGGCGGAATTTCAGTTTCCCCGCCGGCTCGGCATGGGTAGCGCTGACCGACGTCGTTCTGCATGGCGGCGTCAGCGGACAGCATGCCCTCGATCAGGTTTTCTTCCTGCCGCCGGAGGTCATGCATGATCCCTCGCGCTCCGCGCTGAGAATCCTTGAGCGCTTGTCCGGCCACACCCTGGTGTAGCAGATGCTCAAGCTTCCCAACCGCTCGATATATGTGATGCCACGCAATTCACTGCAGACCTCGCGATATTTTCCACGCGAGTGATGCATCGAAGGACTTTGACCGACTGAGGGGGCTGACCGCCGAGATTCTCTGCGGATTTTGACAAACTGGAAGCTGACCATGCTTTCCCACGGCCCACGGCCCCCCGACGGTTCGCCGACCGACGAATCGCAGCGAAGTATTGGATTCTGGAAGGCGGTGTTTCGCAGCGATCTTGGAGAGATCTATCTCGCCAGCTGCAATCCCGCCGTGCGCTCGAGCCTGGCATTCCGCATCGTCGAGGCCGTTGTGGACAGAAGGCACGGTTCGAATTATCGCTCGCGTGTCTTGCATTGTCCGCCGCCGCATTTGTTGTGGATCACGCGGCAACGGGCCGAAACGAGCGCCCGTTTCATTCATCGGGCCTATTGCCGCGCCCTCTGGCGCGAGCGCGGCTATGGGGCCCGCCTCGCTTTATTGGCCTGGTATCTGGCCTGGCCGCCGGTCTTCGCCTTCACGAGCATCTGGTTCACGATCCTCAATGGTCGGGCCATTGCCCGGCGCACCGGCAAATCCATAGCCAGACAAGTGATGGAACAGCTGAACGTGGCCTGGCGGTTCGGCTGCCTTCCTCCTTCCTACTACATGTTCGAGCTTTTCGATGAGCAGAAGCTGGCGCGCGCGGGCGAGTATCTGCATCGCTTCGAGCTCAAAGGCGGCATCTATCGGCTGATGAAATCGCAAGCCGTTCCCAATATCGCCAACAAGAATGAGTTCATCAAGAAATGCAGAGCCAACGGCTTGCAGGTTCCGGATATCCATCTCATCCAAAGGAGCGGGAATCCATTCGAAGATTCGGGACTGCCGCCTTGCGATCTCTTCATCAAGACTCTGCGAGGAAATGGCGGGACCGGCGCGGAAGCGTGGCTATACACACCGGATGATCACTATCAATCGCTCCTCGATGGCGAGCGCGTCGGTCGGAGCGATCTGCTCGAGCGAATCAAGAATCGCGATGAAGAAGTCATCATCCAGACGCGTCTGCTCAATCACGAATCCCTCCGTGATCTGAGCAACGGCGCCCTGTCGACCGTGCGTATCCTTACGCTTCTCGACGAAACAGGCACGTATGAGGCGACCCATGCCGGCTTGCGGATGGCGGTCGGCGCCAACCGGCTTGTCGACAACTCTCATGCCGGCGGCATCATCGCCGCCGTCGAGATGAAATCGGGAAGATTGGGTCCGGCCACCGACATCGGCCTGCGCCCCGAAGTCGGATGGCGCACACATCATCCCGACACCGGAGCGGCTATAGAAGGCCGGGTCCTGCCCTTCTGGCCGGAGACGGTCGCCTTGGCATGCCGTGCGCATGCGACCTTCGCCCCTCGTGTCCTTATCGGGTGGGACATCGCCATCACCTCGGAAGGACCGGTGCTGATCGAGGGGAATGGCGCCCCTGGCATCGATCTCATCCAGCGCGCCTACCGCGAACCGGCCGGCAATTCGCGCCTGGGCGAGCTGATTTGCGTCCACCTCCGCAACGATCCCGCGACGATGGCGCTGATCGACTAGTGTCCCGAATCCGAAGTTCGCGACAGCCAGTGGCACTTTCCGAGCGAACTTCGGATTCGGAAGGACACTAGAAAACCTAATGATTCTAGTGTGCTTTTGAACGCGAAATTCCTGTCGGTGTAAGCCGCCTGATATCAGGAACTTCGCGTTCAGCACACTAGTTCCGCCTCCGCCCGTGATGTACCAGCCAGTCGATATGGCCGCGGGCTACACCGATATCCGCGAGCATGGCGTCATCGGCGCCGCGCAGCCGCTGCGAGGCGCGCCAAGTGTCGAATGCCCCGGCTACGCGCCGGAACACCACCAATGCCTGGTTGAACATGACACGGCACCTCCAAATTCCTCTCCTGATCCCACACCGCGCCAGTTGATCTGTCCAACAAGTAGTTGAAATATAGGCCATGAGGGAAACTCATCGGCGACCATGGACATCGATCTACTGAAGAGCTTCATCGCCATTTGCGAGACCGGCAGCTTCACGCAAGCCGCGCGCCAGGTCGGGCGCACCCAATCGGCGGTGAGCCTGCAGGTCAGACGCCTCGAGGATCTGCTGGGCCGGCCGCTCTTGCTGCGCACCAGCTCGAGCGTCGAGCTCACCGAGCACGGCGAATTGTTTCTCGGCTACGCCAAGGACATCATGGCGTCCTACAATGGGGCGCTCGCCGCTTTCAACCGCGGCTCCGTCGAGGGCGTCGTGGTGCTGGGGCTGTCGGAGGACTATGCGCCACGCATTCTCTCGGACGTGCTCAGGAGCTTCATCGAGCTCTATCCCCTCGCCACCGTCGATCTGGTGCTGGAGGAATCGAAGCTTCTGGTCAAGAAGCTGGCCGAGGGCGCCGTCGACCTTGCTTTTATCACCGAGGGCGAAGGCCCGGTGCGCGGTGGGCCGATCGCCTTCCGCGACCAGATCGTCTGGGTGGCGCCGCGCGACGGCAATCTGCAGGATCGCGATCCGGTGCCGATCGCCATGCGCGGTGAGGACGACAGCTATGCCCGCTTCATGCTCACGTCACTGCAGACCATGAAGCGCAACTATCGCACCGCCGTGATCAGCCGCAGCATGACGGGCCTGCGCGCGGCCGTGACGGGCGGTCTCGCGATCAGCGCCATGGTGCGGAGCAGCGTCACGCCCGACATGCGCGAGCTCACCGCCGCGGAGGGCTTTCCGCCGCTCGCCCAGTTCAACATCAGGCTCGAGCGCGCGCATCTGAAGAAGAGCGCCATCATCGATCGCCTCGAAACCCATCTGATGACGCGCTTCTCCGCGGAACGCTGAGAGCAAATCCCGCCAAAGTTGAAGACTTTGGCGACAAGGATTTGCTCGAAGATATTGATTTGGCGCGAATCCTTATCGGCGAAGCGAGTCCACTTCGCCGGGATGCGCGCTAGCCAAGCTTCGAGAAAATCGGGAAGGTCTCCAGCAGCCAATAGGCAAAGGCCTGATGGAGGCCGGTGAGGAAGGCGATGCCGGCGAGGATCAGCAGCACGCCCATCGCCTTCTCGACCATGTTCAGATGTTTGGCGAAGCGTTTGAGGAAGGTGAGGAAGCGGCCGACCGCCAGCGCCGCGAGAAGGAAGGGCACGCCGAGGCCCGCGGAGTAAACGGCGAGCAGGAAGGCGCCCTGCCTGACGCTGTCCTCGCTCGCCGCGACCGCGAGAATGGTGGCGAGCACCGGCCCGATGCAGGGCGTCCAACCGAAGGCGAAGGCCAATCCCACCGCATAGGCACCGAAGAGGCCGGCAGGCCGCGTCTCCTGCTGATAGCGCTTCTCCCGGTTGATGAAGGCAAAACGGAAAACGCCGAGGAAATGCAGGCCCATCAGAATGATGACGATGCCGGCGAGCTGGGAGAGGAGCGGCAGATGCTCGCGCAGATACTGCCCGGCGACGGAAGCCGTGGCGCCCAGGAGCACGAAGACGGTCGAGAAGCCGAGGACGAAAGCGAGCGAGGCGAGCATCGTGCGCTTGCGCGAAATCGCCTGGTTCTCGGTCAGATCGTCGAGCGAGGCGCCGGTGATGAAACACAGATAGGGCGGCACCAGCGGCAGGACACAGGGACTGAGAAAGCTCAGCAGCCCGCCGAAGAACGCCGTCAGAATGGAAAACACGTCAGAAAGCCTCGCACCTACTGCCCCTCCGGTCGCGGGGGCGCCGCAACTTGGCCGGTCAGGAGGAAAGGCACAACTCACGAAAGGCCGCAGGCCATCAACAAGCTGTCACTTGACAGATCGATTTCTATGTTATGTTATAATATAACATCGAGGAGGAAATGAATGCCCGCGACCGCCCGTTTTGCCCTGGCCTGTCTGTTTGCCACAGGTCTGAGCACCGCCAGCCTTGCCGCCCCGCAGGTTGTGGCGACGATCAAGCCCATCCATTCCATCGCCGCCAATGTCATGAAGGGCGTGGCCGATCCGCAATTGCTGCTCGACGCCGCGGTATCCGAGCACACCGCGCAGCTCACTCCCTCCCAGGTCCAGGCGATGCAGGATGCCGATCTGATCGTGGCGGTGGGCGAGAATCTCGAGGCATTCCTGCACAAGGCGCTGGAAAACCCGGACATCGGCCGGAAGAAGGTCTTCGAGGCAGCCGAAGCGCCGGGCGTCAAGACTTTGCCTGCCCGCGATGGCGGCCTGTGGGAGCCTCATTCGCATGAGGGCGAGGCGGAAGATACGCATGAAGCGGAAGGCCACGACCACGATCATGGCGGCAATGATCCGCATATCTGGATGGACCCCGAAAATGCCAAGGCGATCGCCCAAGCGCTCGCCAATACCTTGAGCGACCTCGATAGCGCCAATGCCGCGCAATATCGCGAGAACGCCGCAAAATTCGCAGCCAGCCTCGATAGGCTCTCGGCCGAGATCAAGACCGAGATCGCGCCGTTGCGCGACCGGCGCTACATCGTCTTCCACGACGCCTATCAGTATTTCGAGGCGCGCTTCGGCATGAACCCGGCCGGCAGCATCACCGTCAATCCGGAGGCGACGCCGGGTGCCAGGCGCCTGAAGGAGATCCATGATCGCATTGCCGAGACCAAAGCGCTCTGCGTCTTCGCCGAGCCGCAATTCGAGCCGAAATACGTGGAGACCGTCATCGAAGGCACCCGCGCGAAGAGCGCCGTGCTCGACGGCCTTGGCGCCGCCGAAGCAAAGGGGCCCGACGCCTACGCCGGCATGATGCGACGTTTCGTCAAATCGCTCGTCGGTTGTCTGGGCAGCCAATAACGCAAGCGTAACTTCACTTTTCCGCCGCATTCTCGCATCATCCCTGGCCTTTGGTTGATTTGGGGGAATGATCCGGAATGCGGCGCGCGATCCTTGTCGGAGCGGCAATGACGGCCATGGTCTTGGGCACGGCAGCGCCCGCTTTCGCCCATCCGCATGTCTGGATCGCCATGCGTTCCGATGTCGTCTTCAACGACAAGGGTGAGGTGAGCGGCATCGCGGTGGAATGGACCTTCGACGACGGCTATGCGCAAGTGGCCCTCGACGGCCTCGACACCAATGGCGACGGCGTCTACAGCCAGTCTGAGCTCGAGCCTTTGACGCGCGAGAATCTGAGCTCGCTGAAGGACTATAATTATTTCATAGTGCCGCGCGTCAATGGTCAGATCGTGCCCATGGCCGATCCCGTCGATCCCGGCCAGATCTTCAGCAACGGCAAGCTCGAACTGCACTTCACCGTGCCGCTCGCCACACCGGTCGACCCGCACAAGGTGGAATTCCAGTACAAGGTCTATGATCCGGAATTCTACATCGCCCTGGACTATGTCGAGCAGGACCCGGTCGGCGTCATCGGCACGCTGCCCAATGACTGCAGGCTCAAGGTCGAACCCGTTGTCTCCGACCAGCAGCTCAACCAGACTCGCGAGATGCTCTCCACCAAGGGCACCGACTGGAAGCCGCCTGATGATGAGGATTTCGGCGGCATGTTCGCGCAACCGGCTCTGATCATCTGCAACCAATGACCTTGATAGCCCGGCTACTGGCACTTCTCCTGCTGGCCTCGATCGCAGGCGCCATGGTTCTCCCGGGCCCGCTCCAGGCGCAGGAACAAACCAATGAGGCGGCGCCCAAGATCGACAAGCGCAAGCTCCTCGTCCAGCCGCGCAACGCCGACGGCACGATCGACATGCCCTCCTTCTGGAGCGACCCCGCTTTGTGGATCGTCGAGAAGCAGCGGGGCTTCTATGGCGCCATGTCGCAGTCGCTCCGCCAGATGAAGGCGCAGTCCTCGCTTCTTCCAGCCTATACGCTGATGCTTCTGAGCTTCGGCTATGGCATCTTCCATGCCGCGGGGCCTGGACACGGCAAGGCGGTGATCTCCGCCTGGCTGCTCGCCACCGAGAATGAGCTTCGCCGCGGCATCCTGATCGCCTTCCTGAGTGCCCTCATCCAGGCCCTGACCGCGATCGCCATCATCACCGCGCTGTTGCTGCTGGTCACGGCGGTGGGCACGACCGCGCGCGATGTCGCGGGCTTCCTCGAAAGTGCGAGCTACGGCCTGATTGCGCTGATGGGCGCCTATCTGATCTGGTCCGCCTTCCGGCCGCATGTTCATGCGCACGCGCCCGAACCCGCACATACCGGCGCCCACAATCATCACCACCATCATGATCACCACCACGGCCACGATCATCATCATGAGCACGACGAGGCCTGCGGCTGCGGCCACGCTCATGTACCGCAGGCGAGCGAGGTCAAGGGCGACTGGTCATGGGCCAAGGCCTGGTCGCTTTCTTTCGCGGTCGGTATCCGGCCCTGCACCGGATCGCTGCTGGTGCTGATCTCCGCCAATGTGCTGGGCCTCTACTGGGCGGGCGTGACATCGACCTTCGTGATGGCACTCGGCACCGCGATCACCGTCTCTGTGATCGCCGCCATTGCGGTCTATTCGAAAAAGCTGGCGCTGCGCCTCGCCCGGAAGGATTCCGCCTGGCTCGAGCGCGCCGCCTTTGGCCTTCGGACGATCGGCGGCCTGGTGATCATGGGGCTCGGCGGCCTGCTTTTCTGGGGCTCGCTCTTCTCCACCAATGTGATGATGTAGGGACCATGCTCAACCGGCGCCGTATTCTCACCCTCATGGCCATGGCCGCTGCCGCGCCCAAGGCAGTGGCCCATTCCTTCAAGATCGGCGAGATCGCCATCGGCCATGTCTGGGGGCTGCCGTCGGATATGCGCGAGACCCAGGTCTTCGTGCCCCTGTCCAACCGCGGCCAGACCAAGGATGAGCTCGTCGCGGCCCGCTCGCCCATCTGCTCGATGATCGAATTGCGCCAGAACAACCGCTATGACGACCCGCCCCTGACCTCGATCGCGGTCGAGCCTGCAAAGCCCGTCGCCATGCGCAAAGGCGCGCGGCATCTGCGCCTCATCGGCCTCTCAAGGCCGCTCAAGTCCGGCGACAAATTCGACATGACGCTCGATTTTCTGAATGCCGGCGAGATCACCGTCGAGGTGATCGTCGAAGACGGCTCGGGGCATTAGAGCGCCGGACGGTCTCGTAGGATCGGTCCGGCGCTCAAACTCTTTGATTTTGCGCATCGGCTTTTCCGAGAACCGCACGCGCTTCTCGGGCCGATGCTCTAGCCCACGATGAGAGCGCCCGCTTTCTACATTCCGTGCGGGGCCTTTAAATCAGACCATCTTTAGACTATATTCTGGTCAAAAGGATGGTCCCGCACATGAAGCTCTCCGCTCGTGTCAAACCTATCAGCTATCTGAAAGCACATGCCCCTGAGGTAATTCGAGGGTTGGCCGAGGGCGAGACTCCGGTCATCATCACACTGCACGGTGAAGCGAAGGCGGTGCTCCAGGATGTGGCGCACTATGAAGAGACACAGGAGACCATGGCGCTCCTGAAGGCGCTAGCCCTCACGAACAAGGAAGTGGAGAACGGCAAGCTGCGGCCCGCTTCCGAAGCCTTCGAGCGAATCCGCAACCGCATCAAAGACTGAGCCCGATGCGCTATCGCGTACTGCTGGCGGAAAGCGCCGAACGCGACATCGAGGACATCTATCGCTACATCGCGCGGCACGATTCGCCTGAAAGCGCAGATCGAATCCTTGACGCACTGGACGACGCTTGCCGCCGGCTCAACGACATGCCCCAAAGAGGCAACATCCCGAAGGAACTGGCGGCAGTCGGCATTACCGACTACCGGGAGGCTCATTACAAGCCATATCGTATCATCTATCGAATCATCGGCGCAGACATCGTGGTCTATTGCGTCGTTGATGGCCGCCGCGATATGCAGAGCTTCCTCGAGCGCCGCCTGTTGCGGTGATCGCTTTCTGATGAATCCTGCTGGCCGACCCAGCAGGATGCCGATGACAATCGGATGGCGAGACCTTACAGATCGCCCGTCACGCACTTCTTCGCGAGCGCCTTGTATTGCTTCTCGCTGAACGGGATCGGATTGCCGCCGGCGGAGGGATCCTTGATCGCCATCTTCGCCACCTCGTCGAGGCGCTTAGTGTCGATGCCGATATCCGCGAGCTTATGCGGGAGTCCGACTTCCTTGCGCAGCGCCAGGATCCATTTGAGGAAGCCGTCGAAGCCGCCCTTGATGCCGAGATAGGCGGCGGCGCGCTCGATGTCCTTCTCGATCTTCTTGCGATTGGCCTTCAGCACATAGGGCATGACGATGCCGTTGAGGAGGCCATGATGGGCGTCATAAAGGCCGCCGAAGGGATGCGACAGCGCATGGATGGCGCCGAGGCCCCGCTGGAAGGCGGTGGCGCCCATCGAGGAGGCGATCAGCATGTTGCCGCGCGCGTCGATGTCGTTGCCCTTCTTCACCGCCTTGGCGAGATTCTCCTTGATGAGCAGCATGCCCTCGAGTGCCACACCCTTGGCAAGCGGGTGATAGAACGGCGCGCAATAGGCTTCGAGGCAATGGGCAAGCGCGTCCATGCCGGTCGCCGCGGTGAGCTTGGGCGGCAGGCCGACCGAAAGCTCGGGATCGAGCAGCGCCACTTTCGGCATGATCGCCGGATGGAAGATGATCTTCTTCTCATGGGTCTCGGGATGCGTGACGACACCGGCGCGGCCCACTTCCGAGCCCGTGCCCGCGGTGGTCGGCACCGCGATGATCGGCGAAACCTTGCTGGCATCGGCCCTGGTCCACCAGTCGCCGATATCCTCGAGATCGAAGACCGAGATCTTCTGGCCGTGCATCAGCGCGATGAGCTTGCCGATATCGAGACCGGAGCCGCCGCCGAAGGCGATGACGCCGTCATGCTTGCCGGACCGGTAGGCCTTGACCCCCGCTTGCAGATTGGCTTCCACCGGATTGGGCCGCACGTCCGCGAACAAGGCGACGCCCAGGCCGGCCTTCTTGAGGTCATCGAGAATGGTCGCCACCATCGGCATCTTGGCGAGGCCCGGATCGGTGACGAAGAGCGGCCGCTTCATGCCATTGGCCTGGCACAGCTCCGCCAGTTCCTTGATGCGCCCGGCGCCGAATTTGATCGCGGTGGGGAAGTTGATATTGCGGTTTGGAATGGTCATGGAATGTCAGCTCGTCTTGGTTCTGAGGTGATAGCTCTTGGGCCGCGTCAGTGCTTCATAGCCGACCACGGAAAGTGTGGCGCCCCGGCCCGTATCCTTGACGCCGGTCCAGGTCAATGCCGGGTCGAGATAGTCACAGCGGTTCATGAACACCGTGCCGGTGGCGATCTCGTTGCCGATGCGCTCGGCGGCGTCGGCGTCCTCCGTCCATACCGCGGCGGTGAGGCCGTAGGGTGAATCGTTCATCAGCCCGATGGCCTCCTCGTCATCGCTCACCTTCATGATGCCGACGACGGGCCCGAAGCTCTCCTCCATCATCACCGACATCTGGTGATTGACCGAGGTGAGAACCTGCGGGGCCATGTAAGCCGAACCCTTGCGATCGCGCGCGAAGCTCTTGGGATCGATATGGGCCTTGGCGCCGGAGCGGACAGCCGAGGCGATCTGCTTGCGCACGAAATCGGCGGCCTCCAGCTTGACCAGGGGCCCAAGCGTCGTCGCCTCGTCGAGCGGCGAGCCCAGAACATATTTCCGGGTCAGGTCGACGAAGCCGTCGATAAAATCGCCCCACACTTTCTTGTGCACATAAATGCGCTCGATGCCGCAGCAGCTCTGCCCCGAATTGAAGAAGGCGCCGTCGACCAGGTTCTCGATCGCATGCGCCATGTTGGCATCGGGGCGCACATAGGCCGGGTCCTTGCCGCCGAGTTCGAGCCCGACATTGATGAAGTGCCCGGCCGCCGCCTTCTCCATCGCCTTGCCGCCGGCAACCGAGCCGGTGAAACAGACCATGTTGGCATGACCGCCCGAGATGATCTGGGCCGTCTGGTCGTGCGACAGCACCAGATTCTGGAAGACGTTCTTAGGCAGGCCTGCCGCCTTGAAGGCCTTGGCGAAGCGCTCGCCCACCATGATCGTCTGCGCCGCATGCTTGAGCACGACGGCGTTGCCGGCCATCAGCGCCGGAATGATTGAATTGACGGCAGTGAGATAGGGATAATTCCACGGCGCTATGGTGAAGACGACACCCAAGGGCTCACGCTTGATATGGCGCAGGAAGCCTTCCTTGGGCTCGGGGCGGATGTCGGAAAGCGAGCGCTCGGCGATCGCGATCATGTAACGCGCGCGCTCCTCGAAACCGCGAAGCTCGCCGGCGCCATAGCGTATCGGGCGTCCCATCTGCCAGGCGAGTTCCGGCACGATGGCATCCTTCATGGTGAGCATCGCGTCCACGGCGGCCGAGCAATATTTCGCCCGCTCAGCCAGCGGCAGTCGCTTCCACTTCTCCTGCGCCGCATGGGCCGCCGTGAAGGCCGCCTCGATTTCCTTCTTCTTCGCCACCGAGCGCTCGGCATAGACCGAGCCGTCAACCGGCGACACACATCTTATCTTCTCAGCCACTCTTCTATCCTCTCAATATTGCTCGAAGCCGCGCTTCAGTTCCCAGTCGGTGATGCGCCGGTCATACTCGAACTGCTCCCATTTGGCAGTATGCACATAGTGATCGATCACGTCGTCGCCGAAGGCCCCACGCAGAAGCTTGGACTTGTCGAGAAGCTCGGTCGCCTCGCGCAATGTCTTGGGGATCTCACGCAGTTTCTTCGAGGTGTCGTAGGCATCTCCCGCAAAAGCCGGCTCGAGCGCCATCTTCTTCTCGATCCCGTCGAGGCCGGCGGCGAGCAGTGCCGCGAAAGCGAGATAGGGGTTGAGATCGGCACCACCGACCCGGCATTCGACGCGGATCGCCTTGGTGTCGGCGCCGCACAGACGGTAGCCGGCGGTGCGGTTGTCGAAGCTCCAGATCGCCCGTGTCGGCGCGAAAGTCCCGGCCATGAAGCGCTTATAGGAGTTGATATAGGGCGCCAGGAAATAGGTGATCTCGCCGGCATGGGCGAGTTGGCCTGCCAGATAGTGCTTCATCATGGCCGACATGCCGTGATCGCCCTTGGCATCATGGAACATCGAGCTCTTGCCGTCGGCCGACCACAGGCTCTGATGGATGTGGGAGGAGTTGCCGGCGAGCCCGTAATTCCATTTGGCCATGAAGCTGATGGCCTTGCCGAGCCCCCAGGCGATCTCCTTGCAGCCATTTTTCATGATCACATGCCGGTCGGCCATGTCGAGGGCCTCGGCATATTTGACATTGATCTCTTCCTGGCCCGGGCCCCATTCACCCTTCGAGTTTTCGACCGGAATGCCGGCACCAGCGAGACCATTGCGGATGGCGCGCATCACGCCTTCTTCCTTGGTCGTCTGCAGGATGTGATAGTCCTCGATATAATAGCCCGCCGTCTTGAGATTGGCGTAAGCCTTGTCATGGGCGCTCTGATAGGACTCGTCGAACAGGAAGAATTCGAGCTCCGAGGCCATATAGGCCTTCATCTTCATCTTGCTGAGACGTTCGAGCTGCTTCTTGAGGATATTGCGCGGCGCATGCGGCAAGGGCGAATGGTCGTGATGATCGAGCACGTCGCAGATCACCAGCGCCGTCTTGTCGAGCCAGGGCGTCACCCGCATGGTTGCCAGGTCCGGCTTGATGACGAAATCGCCATAACCCTTCTGCCAGCTCGCCACCTTGTAGCCGGGCACCGGTTCCATATCGATGTCGTCGGCGAGGAGATAATTGCAGCCATGCGTCTCCTCATAGGCACCGTCGACGAAGAACTGCGCGTGGAAGCGCTTGCCGATCAGGCGGCCTTGCATGTCGGGAAACGCCGCGACGACCGTATCGATTGTGCCAGCCGCAACTTCCTTTTTGAGCTGGGCCAGCGTCAGCATGCCTTGAACCATTTTTCTCTCTTTCTCATACAAAATGAAAAAGCGGCGCGGGAGTTTCCCGCGCCGCCGTCGTCGTCCGTTATGCCTTGGCGCGATGCTCCATCGCGAACTCCTCCTCCGGCGAGAGGATGAGCTTGTGGCGGCCAACAGCAGCGAAGTAGATGATCGCGGCCACGAACCACACGCCGACCCAGAACACGCCATAGAAGAAGTTCGGATCCTGGATCTGGTAATAGAGCGTGACCACCGCGATGATGATCGTCACCACGGCGCCGCCGATGCCGAGCGGGCTCCTGTAGGGCCGGTTGATATGGGGCTTGTTCTTCCTGAGCAGGATGAAAGAGACCGCCTGCAGGATATAGGAGAACATCGCCCCGAACACCGCCATGTTGAGCAGCACGCTGCCGATGATGGCGCCGCCCTTCTCCGCACCGAGCGAGAACCAGATCACCAGCATGATGAGCAGGCCCACGATCGAGCCCACGACCATCGCGATATGCGGTGTACGGTAGGTTTGGTGGGTGAGCGACAGGCCCTTCGGGAAATAGCCCGCCCGCGACAGGGAGTAGATTTGCCGTCCTTGCGCGAACAGGATCGTATGGAAGCTCGCAATGAGCCCGGTGAGCGCCATGATGCCGAGCACCGTGACCCCCATATCGCCATAGATGGCGCGGAAACCGTCGAGCAGTGGCTCGAGCGAAGAGCCGAGCTTGTGGGCGCCGACGCCGGCGACCGACGGATTGAGCAGCACGATCATGAAGGCCGAAATCACGAGCGTCAGCATGCCGAGCAGGATGCCCTTCGGCATGTCGCGCTTGGGATCCACCGATTCTTCCGCCGCCAGCGGCAGTTGCTCGATGGCGAGGAACAGCCACACCGCGAAGGGCAGCGAGGCGAGGATGCCCGAGACGCCCATCGGGAACAGCGAGCCGTTGCCTTCCGGAAGCTCGCTTCCGTCGGGCGCGATATTAAGAGCCCACCGGCTGAAGTCCATGTTCGGGAAAGCGCTGAACCAGAAGGTGACCATGACCGCGAGCGACAGCAGCGTCACGATCAGCGTCACCCGGAAGGAGAGCGCCACGCCGAAGATGTTGAGCCCAAGGAAGATCAGATAGGTGATGATCCAGATGAGCGGCGAGTAGCTCGGATCGAAGCCGAAGATGCTGTTCACGTAAGCCGTGATGAAGGTCACGATCACCGCCGGCGTCACTACATATTCGACGTTTTCGCACAGGCCCGTGATAAAGCCGCCCCATGGACCCATGGCGGTGCGACCGAAGGAATAGGCCGCCCCCGTATGCGGCAGCGCCGGCGACATTTCGGC
Organism: Nordella sp. HKS 07; assembly: GCF_011046735.1. Taxonomy (NCBI): domain Bacteria; kingdom Pseudomonadati; phylum Pseudomonadota; class Alphaproteobacteria; order Hyphomicrobiales; genus Nordella; species Nordella sp. HKS 07. The sequence goes on from NZ_CP049258.1 coordinate 868,646, forward strand.
GATGCAGAAGACGAGGCCGATATACATGACGGCGATGATGGCGCCGGCGACCAGAAGCCCGCCCCAGCCCCCGGTGGCAAAGCCGAAATTCCAGCCTGAGAAATGGCCGGAGATGACGGCGCCGACACCCAATGCCCATAGCGACCATATCCCCGCATAGCGCTGGAGATGTCGCTTCTCGAAATATCCGGCGTCAGCCTTGGTAAAGCTGACGCCACCACTTTCCGTTTGAGACATGAGTCCCCCGTTTCCCCTGTTGTTGCCCGCGACGGCGCCCCCCATGGGCGCCGCCGTTTCTTGTCAACGCACGTCAACTTCCCTGTGCGATCGCCGCCTCGGCAGCCGCGATCTCAGCCCTGCGCCGGGCGATTTCGTCGCCGATCGGCGGGCCGGCGAAGCGCTTGCCACGCAGCACCAGAAGCAGAGCCGCCATCACCACCGCGACGACGACCGCTGCCCAGAGGCCGAAGTTACTCGCGGGGTCCCGCCAGAAGTAGTAGACGGCCGCGACGGTGAGCGCCGCGAACAGCGCACCGAACGCCGCCTTGCCTTCCATCGCGAACCAGAAGGCAGCAAGCGCCAGGATCATGAGCACGATGAGATAGCCCACCTTTTCCTGCGGCGGCTGCACACCGACGAAGATCAGCAGCGCGCAACCGATGACGGCGAGCACCGCCACCGGAATGGAGGCCGCCTTGAGATCGAACGGCCCCTTGTTGGTCCATTCGCCGCTGAATTCGCCTTTGAGCGCGGCGCCGATCGGCATGAGATAGGACAGATATAGAAACACGGCGCAGCCCGTCGACAGGACCAGGAATGCGCCGCCATAGAGAGTTGCCACAATCGAGAGGGCACCACCCACCCATATCGCCGCTCCCGGTGTGCGATAGATCGGGCTCACCTTCCTGAGCACATTCGACATCGGCAGGCCGCCATCGCGAGCGAAGGCATACATCATGCGCGAGCAGGAGGTCAGTCCCGCGAGCGCGCAGAGGAAGTTCGACACCACAATGCCGATGATGATCAACGCCTTAAGCGCGAAAGGCATGGGCGAGACCTGCATGAGCCAGTTGAACGAGGCCCAGCCCTGCTTGGCCGCGGCGGCTACTCCGTCAATGACGGTGCCGGACGCGTCGGTCTGATTGGGGAGCGCCAGCACCATCGCGCACACCATGAAATAGCCAAACAGGAATGACCACCAGACCGAGCGGATCATTCCTTTCGGCACTTCACGCTGGGCATTGCGGGTTTCCTCCGACGTATGCGCGGAGGCATCGAAGCCGGTGATGGTGTAGACCGCATGCAGCAGCCCGAGCGCCACGACATAGAGGAAAACATTGGCCTGTGGCCACACGCCACCGCCGGCATCGCCGGTGAAATTGGTGAAGGTGAACAGGCGGCCGAAGTCGAGTGACGGCGCGAAGGCGAGCAGCGACACCGTCAGCACGACCGTTGTCGCCAGGATGATATAGCCGCTCCAGTCCGTGAGGATGGTCGTCAGCCTGAGGAAGTAGTGATTGAGGATCGCCTGGACGATCGTGACGCCGGCAATGAAGGCCGTCTGGACCCACCAGCCGGTCGAAAACTCGCCGGTGGATGTCCAATTGGTGACGTCCATGCCCAGCACCTGGGCAAGGAACAGATCACGGAACAGGTTAAACAGTCCGAAGTTCACCGACGAGACGACAAACATCAGGCCCAGCAGATTGAACCACGCGGCGGCCCAGCCGAAACCCCGGCCGCCAAGGATCGACGACCAGTGGTAAATGCCGCCGGCGGTCGGATAAGAGGAGGCGATCTGTCCCATCGCGGCCGCCACCAGCAGGGCGAACAGCGAGCCGAGCGGCCAGATATAGCCGATCGAGCCGCCGCCGCCGGCGCTGAGGGCGGCTGGAAACGCGGTGATGCCACCTGCCACGATGCAGATGATGGCGAAGGAGATCGCGAAATTCTGGAATGGCCCCATGCGGCGGGTGAGTTCCTGCGCATAGCCCATGCCGTGTAGAACTTTCACGTCCTCATGATGCTCGGAATCTGAATAATCTTTGGGTCTCATTGCATCCTCCGATATGCCCCCGCCTCGGTTTTATGTACTCAACCGCGTCCTCACTATTGTCGAAGGGAAGATGATCGAAACGGCCTGCTCCAACACGCTCGCAAGCCGCGCTGCCCATTGCGCCTGGCCGGCCTCCTGGTCGATGAGATCATTGCGGATCTCCAGCATGACATGGTGGATCCCGCGGGTGCCGCCATGCAGATTGAGCGTGTGGCACACGCCGTCCTGCGGCCCATAAGGCTCGTTACGCCGCACCACGATATCCTTCATGCGGCCGGCGAGGCCGAGCACCAGATCGGCCAGACGGGTGTCGCGGTCATGCAGGACGCCGAGATCGAGATGGCGCCTTATTCCCCGGTAGACGGGGGTGAAACTGTGCATCGTCACGATGAGAGAGGTGATGTTCTGGCTCGCGCGCCGGTCGAGCAGTTCCGACACCGCATCATGAAAGGGGCGATAGATATCGCGGATGCGGGCGAGCCGCGCATCGGGGGTGAGATTCTCATTGCCAGGCACCCGCGTCGCCTCGCTCTTTACCGGCATGGCATCGAGTGATTCGGGTGGCCGGTTGCAATCATAGGCCAGCCGCGAATAGCGCTGCAGCAGAAGCGGCGCGTCGAGTGTCTCGGAAAGCCTACGCGCCACTACCTCCGCCCCGATATCCCAGGCGATATGGCGGGTCAGGTCTTCGGGCGAAAGTCCCATATTTCCAAGCGCTTGCGGAATCACCCTGCCGGCATGCTCGCACACGAGCACGACCGGCGATTGCCCGTTCTCATTGATCGAAATGACCGGATCGCCCTCGTCGGGGCGAAGCAACCCACGCATGGAGAACGACTCTCCTTGTCCCACCTGGAACGATCATTTCAGAATCGCTATCGCCTGTCAAATTCGTTACAAGAGCAACCATGACCACGCGCAAGACCGACAAGACCGAAACCGTTGCCGAGCGCCTGAGGCTCGGCGCGCCGACGCTGACTCCCGCCGAACACAAGCTCGCCCATGCGCTGCTCGCCAACTATCCGGTGGCGGGACTTTCCAGCATCACCGAATTCGCCAAGGCGGCGCGGGTATCGACGCCAACGGCTCTGCGACTCGCCAAGAAACTCGGCTTCACGGGCTTTCCGGCATTCCAGGCCGCCTTGCGCGGTGAAGTATCGGCGCAGTTGAAGGACCCGATCGCGCGCCATCAGCGCTGGTCGAAGGACGCGCCCGAAGCCCATGTGCTCAACCGCTTCGCCGATGCGGTGATGGAGAATTTGCGCGGCTCCCTCAAGCTCGTCGATCACCGGAGCTTCGACCATATTGCCGACTTCATCGCCGACCTGGGCCATGCCGTCCATATTGTCGGCGGGCGCATCACCATGCCGCTCGCCGAGTATTTCCATACCCATCTGCATATGATCCGCCCCGGCGTGACGCTGATGCCGGCGCTGCCAGCGTCCTGGCCGCAATATGTGCTCAATATGGATCGCGGCGATGTTCTCATTGCCTTCGACGTGCGCCGCTATGACCCGAGGCTGGCCGAACTCGCCAATCTCGCGCATCAGCGCAGGATCAGGATCGTTCTGTTCACCGATCAATGGATGTCGCCGATCGCCAGCATCGCCGCGCACTCCTTTCCCTTGCGTATCGAGGCGCCCTCGGGCTGGGATTCGAACGTCGCGACACTTTTCATGATCGAGGCGCTCATCGCCGACATCGTCGACCGCCGCTGGTCCGATACCGAGCAGCGCATCCGCGAGCTCGAGGGCATAACTGGCCGCTTACGCCGCAATTCATGACGTATTGCGCAAGGCCGCCCGCTATGCGATCCACTACCCTCAAGAAGAGCGCGCAGGGATAAGCGCCAAAAGGGGAAGTTCATATGGAGTCGTTCGACTTCATCATCATCGGGTCGGGCTCGGCCGGATCGGCCATGGCCTATCGCCTGTCGGAAGACGGACGGCACAGCGTGCTGGTGCTCGAATATGGCGGCACCGACATGGGCCCGCTGATTCAGATGCCGTCGGCGCTATCCTATCCGATGAACATGCAGACCTATGACTGGGGCTTCATCGCCGAGCCCGAGCCGGCTTTGGGCGGGCGCCGTCTGGTGACACCACGCGGCAAGGTGATCGGCGGCTCTTCCTCGATCAACGGCATGGTCTATGTGCGCGGACACGCCCGCGACTTCGACACCTGGGAGGAGATGGGCGCCGAGGGTTGGGGTCACCGCCATGTGCTGCCCTATTACAAGCGGCTCGAAGCTTCGCATGGCGGCGAGGAAGGCTGGCGCGGCACCGACGGGCCGCTCCATGTCACGCGCGGCGTCCGCAAGAATCCGCTCTATCAGGCGTTCGTCGAAGCGGGCCGGCAAGCGGGCTACCCCGTCACCGAAGACTATAATGGCCGCCAGCAGGAAGGCTTCGGCGCCATGGAGCGGACCATCTGGCAGGGCCGGCGCTGGTCCACCGCCAATGCCTATTTGCGCCCCGCTCTCAAGCGAACCAATGTGAAGCTCGTCGCCCGCGCGTTCGCGCGCCGCATCCTGCTCGAGGGCAAGCGCGCCACCGGTGTCGAATATGAGCGCGGCGGCGAGATCCTGCGGGCGGAGGCGCGCCGCGAGGTGATCCTGGCGGCGAGCTCGATCAATTCCCCGAAGCTCCTGCAGATCTCCGGCATCGGCGATCCGGCGCATCTCCAGTCGATCGGCGTCACGCCAGTGCACGCGCTGCCGGGCGTCGGCCAGAATCTGCAGGACCATCTCGAAGTCTATTTTCAGATGGAATCGCTGAAGCCCGTCTCCCTGCTGCCGAGCCTCAATCTCTTTTCGAAGGGCCTCATCGGTCTCGAATGGCTGCTGTTCAAGACCGGCCTCGGCGCCACCAATCATTTCGAGAGCTGCGGCTTCATCCGCTCACGCGCCGGCGTCGAATATCCCGACATCGAATATCACTTCCTGCCGATCGCCATCCGCTATGACGGCAAGGCCGCCGCCAAGGGCCATTCCTTCCAGGTCCATGTCGGGCCAATGCGATCCAAGTCGCGCGGCTTCGTGAAGGCGACATCGGCGGATCCTAAGGGAGCGCCCACCATCAGGTTCAACTACATGTCGCATCCCGACGATTGGACGGAGTTCCGCGCCGCCATGCGGCTGACGCGCGAAATCTTCGAGCAGGAGGCGCTGAAGCCCTACAAGGGCCGCGAGATCCAGCCAGGCGCGAATCTCAAAAGCGACGCCGAGCTCGACGGCTTCATCCGCGATCACTGCGAAAGCGCTTTCCACCCTTGCGGCACCTGCCGCATGGGCGATGCGGGCGATCCAATGGCGGTGGTCGATCCCGAATGCCGCGTCATCGGCATCGACGCCTTGCGCGTCGCCGATTCATCGATCATGCCCCAGATCACCAACGGCAATCTCAATGCGCCGTCGATTCTGATCGGCGAGAAGGCCTCCGATCACATTCTCGGCCGCGAGCCGCTCCCCGCCTCCAATCAGGAGCCGTGGATCAATCCTAATTGGAAGACAAGTCAGAGGTAGTCTCTCGCTGCTCCCCATGCGTCGCAGCACGGCACTATTAGCATTCCGGAAGGGGGACCGCATTCGCAATCAAATGATCTGGCATCGCGAAGGGGTACTGTTCGAACGAACGAGTGCCGACCTGAGCACATCCCCTAGGACTAGGCCGGATCGACCATCGAAAACCGGTTGATCCGCGGCCGCGCGGCGTAGTTGCGCAGCGTCTCAAAGTCTCTCACACCATGATCGGCGAGAACAAGGATGTGGTCCCGCAGCTTTGACCGCGTCGCGTCGTCGGTGACCTGCAGGTCACGACACACTTGCGCGAGTACCGCGTTGAGTAATTGATGCTCATTAGTGTCAAGTAGACTATTGTGCATGTGATCAAGCCTCCTTTCAATTGCCGGTTTCATCTGTGGGCGCCTCGTTCATTCGGGACCACGCTCCGTTTTAAATTCGATGAGATCCGCAAGCCATCTGCACGCTGATTGTAGGGCTCCGACGGCGCCGCAATGACTGCGACCCGAAAAGCAGGTCGTCAAGTCCGCAAGACGCACTAAGTTCCAAGTAACGAAGCAATCATTCACAGCAGTTCCATACGGTCGAGGCGCCTCCGGTTTCTATTGGGTTATCCCGGGCCGTTGCGTTTAGAGTCATTCATCTCTCTCAGATCGGCTTTCGCGCGGCGAACTTCCTGAAGAAGCATTGGAGAACTGGTCGTCCAAAGAGGAACTAAGCGCGACTGAAAGCATTTAGTCACGTACTCGCTGTTTAAGCGAGAAACCTTCAACAGCTGAGGCAATCATATGAAAGCTTTTCTCTTGGCGGCGACCGCCTGCCTTGTCTTCTCCGTTCCGGCTTTTGCGGCGACGGATGAGGAATGCAATACAATGTGGAAGCAGGCGGATGCGAACAACGATGGCACTTTGAACGGCGCCGAGGCAACCCGCTACGCAGCATGGATGCGTGTGAACGGCAAAGGCGCGCCCGCCGATAGCATGATCGGCAAGTCCGTGTTCATGGACAATTGCAAATCGGGCGTATTCACGGCCGCTGCGGTCGATGAGGGCGCGCCGCTGGAAGGAGCAAACAGCTTCACGGAAGGACAGGCGCAAGATCGCGCGCTTGCCGCCGGCTACACGGACGTGTCGATGTTGACGAAAGATGACAAGGGCATTTGGCGCGGCACGGCGACGATAGATGGAAAGGCCTCAAAAGTTGCCGTCGATTACAAAGGCAATGTCGTCTCGAACTAATGAATCTCACATAAGGAAAATGTTCAATGCAGACCGTAACAAAAATATATGACAATTACGAGCGCGCTCAGAGAGCGGTGGGGGACCTTGAGGCGGGTGGCATCCCCTCGTCGCAAATAAGCTTGCTTGCTAATCGCAATGTCAGCGCCAAGTACGACGACAGAGATGACGCTTCCAAGACGGCAGCGGGAGCCGGGCTCGGAGCGGTTATTGGCGGGGGCGCAGGACTTCTCGCTGGTCTTGGCCTTCTGGCCATCCCTGGCGTCGGTCCGATAGTGGCTGCCGGTTGGCTGGCGTCGACCGCGGCTGGTGCGCTAGCAGGCGGTGCGGCCGGTGGTGTCGTGGGCGCGCTTGTAGAAGCAGGCGTCCCGGAAGACCAGGCCCATGTTTATTCGGAGGCGATACGGCGGGGCGGAACTTTGCTTTCCGTGAAAACCGACGACGATCGGGCTGAGAAAGTGCGGATGATCCTTGACAGGCATGAACCGTTGGACCCTGTCACTTTGGGCGACGACTACAGGAAGGCGGGCTGGAAATCCTATGATCCGGATGCTCCTCCCTACAAGCTTACCGAAGCTGAGATCGAACGCATCAGAAGGCCCTTGTAACGGGCTTTCCGGCGGGTAGCCCGGTCGAGTCCGAGGCAAATTAATTCCAGGCGGTGTGGAACCTTTCTGCCGCCATGGCATTGACCCCCTGGTTAATCACCTAGTCTTATCCTCTTGGGCCCGCCCTCAGTCGATCTGGAGCGGGCCCTTTGACGCGGACATTGCGGTCATTAACCCCCCTGGCGGTCACGCTCGATAGATAAGTGTGAAGATAAGAGCCAAGGCACGGCGCGGCAGACCAAGATAAGACCTCAAGCGAGCTTGGGGCGCTGGAGAAAGACGCGGAAGTGCTACAATGTAAGGAGTTCGTCCGAATGATAAGATGCGCGGAGGAGCATGGTCGCAAGCAGCTCGCCCTTGAATCAGCCCGACTGGACAAGCAGATCACGCGCGCGAGGAAGCTTGCCCTTGCTCACGACGGACTGATAGCGGAGCTTTATTTGATCCATGCGGCGATTTGCGAAGGAAAGCGCAAGGCTATCAGCGGAAGACCATCTGGACTCGTCCAGGGCGGACCGCAAAGAAGCGAAGCTTGAGGCTCAATAGACGCTGGGGATCCGCAGCGGGAAGAAAGACAATCAGCAAGCGAACAGGGAATTGCAGAGACCTGTTTGGTCGGGAGGAACCATCCGGCCCATGAAGGGTTTCCAGTAGCTAACCCTCTAGACAGGAGCACTCCATGAATCCCAATAAAGACAACCGTGATCAGAACCAGCAACAGCAAGGGAATCCGGGGCAGCGGCCCGGCCAGGAGCAGCAGGGCGGCGGAGCAAAGAACCCCGGTCAGCAGCAGCAGCAGCAGCAGCAGAATCCGACACCTATACGTCCTGAGTATGAAGAAGACGACCGCACTCCGAGCGGCTAGAACAAGTCATGCGTTGCAACGGAGCCCCTTTAAACGAAGGGGCTCTTTTTGTTTCTGCACGGTCGACGAATCCCAAGCTTCTGAGGTTCGCAAATGCCCCCACGTCGTCGCACTACCGGCGTGAGCCAGAAGAGCGGGGTTCTACCGGACGTCGCATTCAGTCGGCGGTCGATGGCAGGGACCGCAAGAGGTTCAAAGGAGCCGTCGAAAAAGGCAACGCAGGCAGGATGGCTAACCGATTTCCCGGCTCAAGACTCTTTTTGGATAAGAGCGGTCGGCTATGGTGAGCGCTTCTATGGTCTCGTCAGAATCACCGCTTGCCATGGCCGGCGCGCGGAGCGTCGATGTTAATTCTCCCGTCATGTTCGGCGTCCTCTTCAGTGTCCTCGCGCGCCGAATCTCGCAGCGCGCTTTGTTCGGGAAAGTCCTCGTCGTCCGAGGGCGATCCCTCTTCTGAGCGGGGTGCAACCATTCGGGCAGGAGCTTGGACAAATTGGGTCTCGCTATCCTCCATGTCCTCATCTCCCAGCTCTTCATCGTCTTCACTGACGCTTGTGAAATCTTCTTCCGCCTCATCCTCCAGGGGCTCGGCATCTTCTTCGTCGGCTTCTTCCTCGGGCGTCAGCGCGGCGGATAGCCGATCCAGCTCATGGTCGCGTGCCAGGCGCTGGGCGTCCAACGGTGTAGGCGGCCTACCAGTGCGAGGATCTTGAGTTGCGTCATAGGGGGCATCGTCGCCTTGGACGGCTTCCTGGGTTTCCTCTGACACGGCGTTCGATTTGCCCTGACTTTCGAGAATACGATCTGGAACCCGTGCTACAGCATCCTCCGAGTGGAAGTCCTTTCCGGTTGCTCCCTCTGCCAGGATGCGCGTTGCCGCATCGTCCTTGTCCTTCGGATTTGTCGAGAGGGGTGTCGTGGCCTCCGTTGCCGTGAGGCCGGCAACTCCGTCTTGCTCCCCACGTCGCGCCGACTCTGCGAACTGAGCAAGCGCTTCCGGGCGTTCGACTTTACTCATTTGCCTAATCTCCTTGGGGGTTCGATTGAGCAAAGCGTTTGAGGGCAACTAAGTTCCTGAGCTCATGAAGGGAACTTAGTGGGGCAGAAAATATTGATGGACGCCTGCCTATCGCAGGAGTGGGCGTAATAGGAGGCAGGCTATGAAGAGAAACTCCAAAGCATCGTCAGGAGACCTTTTCGCCACATTTGCCAATAAAGTCGCCTGGGCGGCTGGCAGCCCGGTTGCCTTTGGATTGGCTTTGACTGTCTTAGTCACTTGGGTGGCGTGCGGCCCGCTCTTCAGTTATTCGGACGCCTGGCAGCTGGTGGTGAATACAGGGACAACCATCGTTACATTCCTGATGGTCTTCGTCATTCAGAACAGCCAAAACCGCGACGGCTTGGCCACGCAGATCAAGCTCGATGAAATTATCAGAGCATTGACTGGCGCCAAGAACTCGATGATTGATCTGGAGTGCTTGACCAACGAGGAACTGGCGGACCTCAGAGTGAAGTTTGCGACCATCGCCGACGAGGCGCGAAAGGACGAACATGCGGTGCAAACGCGTAAACGCCGCCCCGGTGGGCATGCCGCGCGATCCGCGAAGAAAAATGGAGCGAAGACGAAACGGACTTTGCACGCGTAGTAACTCCCGCGAACTTCTCAGCGTCCTGCCGAAGAGGGGGGCGCCGAGCGCCGGCACGGGGGAACCGCAGCCCGGCCGGCACTGCCTTATCCAGGGCTTCGGATCTTCGGCTCTCGCTCCCAGATCCGCTGCTGTTTTGCAGCGTTTATGAAGGTTAGGAAATCGGCCTTCTTGTCATCCAGCTTGACAATGCCCTCATCAAACATCCCCGACAGGCCAGCCTTATTCAGCAGCTCTGCGGATGGACCGTTGAACCCAATGACCTTCAAGTGGCCAAATGCGTCCCGTACCCAATCGATGGCAGAGGCCTCCTCGGCGAGTTCCCTTGCACCATCGTCGCTTGTGAAAACTGCGACCGCGTCGAAGATGACCGAGGGGGCGCCCGACAGCGCGTGATCCGCCGGCAGCTTGGCCTTGTCCGCCAGGAGGACGCCGCCAATTTTTGGGCAGACGACGGCCATTTCCGCGCCTTCCGCCTCAATCGCCTTCCGGAATTGCTTGACCAGAGAGCCGTCGATGCCGTTCGAGAGAAGGACACCAATCTTTCTTCCACGAAGAGTCGCTGGCGCCTTCTTGATTATGCTCAACGCAGGTGAAGGGGCGAGATCGCGCGGTTCAAGGGCGGGCTTGATTGGATCAATCTCAGTCGTTCCAAGCGCCTTGCTCACACCGCCGCAAAGCGCCTTGTCGATAATGGCCAGATGGCCGAGCATCCGCTTGCGAATGGCCGGTGTTTCCACTTTTCCAAGCTCGAACGCGAAGGCGCTCACAATATGCCGCTGCTCGGGCTCTGACATGGAGTTGAAAAACATCCGCGCCTGGCTGTAGTGGTCTTTGAAGGTTTCGGATCGTTCCCGGATCTTTCGAGGGCCGAAATCGCCCTCAGGATGAGTGGCGAAGCCTGTACCGCTTTCGCGGGGACTATCGGGGTCAAGGCTGTTCGGTTCATAGGCCACGCGGCCCTTGGGGACGTCGATGCGGCGCATGCCGTCGCGCTGGAAGTTCCGCATCGGGCAGCGCGGCCGATTTACGGGTATTTCGTGGAAATTCGCCCCGCCAAGCCGAGAAAGCTGCGTATCGAGATACGAAAACAGGCGACCCTGCAAAAGCGGGTCATCCGAGAACTCGATGCCCGGCACGATATTGGCCGGATGGAAGGCGACCTGTTCTGTCTCCGCAAAGAAATTGTCCGGGTTCCGATTTAGCACCATTTTTCCGACGATCTGCAGCGGCACGACCTCCTCAGGAATGAGCTTGGTGGCGTCGAGAATGTCAAAGTCCAGACCGGCGGCCGTTGCCTCATCGATAATTTGCACGCCAAATTCGAACTCGGGGAAGTTCCCGCTGTCTATGGCCTTCCACAAATCACGCCGGTGGAAATCCTGATCCGCTCCATTGATCTTGACAGCCTCGTCCCAAAGCACCGAAGCCGCGCCCAGGACAGGGCGCCAGTGGAATTTCACGAAGTTGGAGTCGCCTTCAGCGTTCACGAAGCGGAAAGTGTTCACGCCAAAGCCCTCAATCATTCTGAGCGAGCGGGGGATCGCGCGATCCGACATCACCCACATCAGCATATGCATGCTTTCCGGCATCAGGGACACGAAATCCCAGAAGGTGTCATGCGCCGATGCGTTCTGCGGAAAGCCGCGATCCGGTTCCATCTTCACGGAATGGACCAGATCGGGAAATTTCACCGCATCCTGGATAAAGAAGACGGGAATGTTATTGCCGACGAGATCGAAATTTCCTTCGTCGGTATAAAACTTGACGGCGAAGCCGCGGACGTCGCGTGGGAGATCCACTGATCCCGCACCACCGGCGACTGTTGAAAATCGCACGAAAACCTCAGTTTGTTTGGCCGTATTCTGCAAGAATCCTGCCTTGGTGAGATGGCGAAGCGACTTCGTCAGCTCGAAATAGCCATGCGCCCCGGACCCTCTCGCATGGACGATCCGCTCGGGGATACGCTCATGATCAAAGTGCGTGATTTTCTCCCGCAGCATGAAATCTTCGAGCAATGCGGGACCGCGGCTACCTACTCTAAGGGAGTTCTGGTTGTCTGAGATCGTAATGCCCTGATTGGTCGTCAGTCGATCACCGGTCTTCTCGCTCTTTTGATGGAGTTCCCCGCCGGAACCGACTTCCCCAGTCGAGCCTGTCGCACGTGACGATTTCATATGAGTCTCCTGCTGTGAGCCCGAGGGGGCGAAATTCGTTGAACCTGTTGGATGCGATTAGGCTGGGGCTTTGCGCCGCGATCTTCCTTTTGCAGTCGGATCGTCGCATTCACGCGTCAGTCCTCTTGCAGAAGCCCTCCGCACATCGTCAGGACAATGACGGGGAAGGGTGTTGGTTCCGAATGGTTCGCCATTACTTTGCGCGCCTCCCCCTCCGGCGTCCGTGGGTGCGGGTCGGCTCAAGCGCGTTCGATGGGGAATAAGGCAGAAGCGTTGAGGTGCGTCGCTATACTTTTGGAACCCCTGCCCTTCCGGGGGGAGCATCCGCTCAGGAGATCGTTCCCCGAACTGTCAAGGACCAGGCCGGCGCGCAAAGGCAAGCGAGCGCTCAGCGTGAGGATTCTTCCATGTCGCGAAACAGCGACATTGTCCTTGATCCGGGTGGATGGTCGCAAACCGGGCAGATAAAAGCCAAGCGCCCCGTGGCTGTATGCGGCGCTAGTTGAGGAAAGTATCTCTGGTAACGTCCGCGCCTTACTTCAGCCCCGCCTGCCTGCGCGCCTCGTCGAGATAGATGTCGCGCAATTTGCGCACCACCGGGCCCGGCTGGCCGCCGCCGACGCGTTTGCCGTCGATCTCGACAATCGGCAGCACGAAATTGGAAGCGCTGGTGAGGAAAGCTTCGTCCGCCGCATAGGCTTCGTCCGGCGTGAACAAACGCTCCTCGATGGTGACGCCGTGCTCCTTGGCGAGGCGGAACAACGAACGGCGCGTGCAGCCGGCGAGGATGCTGTTGGACAGAGGCCTGGTGATGACCTTGCCGTCTTTCACGATATAGGCGTTCGACGACGTGCCTTCGGTGATCTTGCCGTCCTCGACCATCCAGGCCTCGAAAGCACCCTCTTCATAAGCCTTCTGCTTGCCGAGCACCGGCGCCAGCAGCATCACCGACTTGATGTCGCGCCGCGCCCAGCGGATATCGGGAATGGTGACGACCTTGACGCCCGCCGGCGCATACGGGTTTTCGAGCAGCTTCTGCTCCTGCGTGAAAGCAACGAGCGTCGACTTCGCCTCCTTCGGAAACTTGAAATCGCGGTCGGCGGCGCCGCGCGTCACCTGCATATAGATGATGCCCTCATCGAGCTTGTTGCGCTTGATGAGCTCCTCATGCATCTGGCGAAGTTCCGCCTTGCTGCACGGCCAGGCCATGCGGATCTCGTTGAGCGAGCGCTCCAGCCGCTCGGCATGCGGCTCATAATCGACGAGCCTGCCGTTGATCACGGCCGTCACTTCATAGATGCCGTCGGCGAACAGGAAGCCGCGATCGAAAATTGAGACTTTCCCTTCATTTTCAGGGACATAGCTTCCATTCACATAGACGACGCGGCTCATTGGATTTTCCCTTGTGACGTGAAGCGCTGTCAAACCAGATTCTGGAGCAGAAATCCATGGGGGTTGTGCCTCCCCCCTGGCCCGGCTAGGTAAGTGCCGGCTCAACTACCGTAAAGGATATCATGGCCTCCCGGATCACGGACGCCTCGGTCGAGGCGATGCTGACGCGTGAAAAAGCCCATTTTCTGCAGCGCAACCCGAAATCCAGGACCTTGTCGGACGAATCCTCCAAATATTGGCTGCGCGGCGTGCCGATGCATTGGATGATCGACTGGGGCACGCCTTTTCCCTTGTTCATCGAAAAAGCCTCGGGCGTCGATCTGACCGATGCCGACGGCAACTTCTATGTCGATTTCTGCCTGGGCGATACCGGCGCCATGTTCGGCCACAGCCCCAAGGCGCTGGCCGAAACCTTGCGCCAGGCAAGCCTCGACGGCTTCACCACCATGCTGCCCTCACCCGATGCGCCAATCGTCGGGCGCCTCCTCGCCGAGCGCTTCGGCTTGCCCGCCTGGCAGGTGACGGCGACCGCGTCGGATGCCAACCGCGCGGTGTTGCGCTGGTGCCGCGCCATCACCGGGCGCAAGAAAATCCTCGTCTTCAACGGCTGCTATCATGGTTCTGTGGACGAAACCTTTGTCGGCCTCGAAAACGGCAGAGAAGTCGCCGATCCGGCCTTGATCGGCGAGCCGCGCGACATCACCCAATTCACCAAGGTCGTCGAGTTCAACGACTTACCGGCCCTCGAGGCGGCGCTGGCGCCTGGCGATGTCGCCTGCGTGCTGGCCGAGCCTTTGATGACCAATATCGGCATGGTGCTGCCCGATGAGGGTTTCCATGACGCCTTGCGCCGGATCACGCGGCGCACCGGCACGCTGCTGGTGATGGACGAGACGCATTGCATGTCCTCCGGCCCCGGCGGTTATTCGGGCGTCCATGGCCTCGAACCCGACGCCATCGTGCTCGGCAAGCCGATCGCCGGCGGCGTGCCCGCGGCCGTCTACGGCTTCTCGGCGGAGACCGCGCTGCGCATCAGCAACTATCTCGAACATCGCGAGCCGGGCCGCTCCGGCATCGGCACCACGCTCTCAGGCTCGAAGCTGCAGGTAGCGCTCATGCGCACCATGCTCGAAACCTATTTCACCCGGGAGGCTTTCGCCCCTCTGATCGAGCTCGCCAGAAGGCTCGAAAGAGGTATCGCGAATGTCATCATCAAATATGGGGCACCATGGCATGTCGTGCGCGTCGGCGCTCGCGTGGAATTCATGTGCAGCCCGGACAGACCGCGTAATGGCGGCGAAGCGGGCCGTATCATCCACCGCCCGATCGACATGGCCATTCATCACTATCTTCTGAACCGCGGCGTGTTGATCACGCCGTTCCATAATATGATGTTGATATGCCCCGCGACGACGGAAGCGCATGTCGAGAGCCTGATCAACGGCCTCGACCAATGCCTTGCCGAACTCGTCTGACCGGATGGGAGCCCTTGAATCATGACCGTCATCACCCCGCAGCGCCAGAGTGAAGCTCAGAGCTTTCTCGACGCCAATCCCGGGATCGAAAGCTTTCATCTGATCTGGACCGATCTGTGCGGTATCCAGCGCGGCAAGATCCTGCGCCGCGACGAATTGGTGCCGGGCTGGCGCGACGGCCGCTTCCTGCCGATCTCGGCGCTTGTTCTCGACGCCACCGGCCAGGATGTGCCGGAGACCGGTCTCGTCTTCGATGAAGGCGACCGCGACCTGCTGCTGTGGCCTGTACCCGGCAGCATGACGACCATTCCCTGGGCCACCCAGCCGGCGGCGCAATATATCGGCGCCGCGCATGACCTCGACGGCTTTCCCCATTATGCCGATCCGCGCAATGCCCTTGAAAAGATCGTCGGGCGCTTCTCCGAATTCAACATGACGCCGGTCGGCGCGGTCGAGGTCGAATTCTTCCTGATGGATCGTGAATCGGCCTTCGCCGGCACGCCCAGGGCGCCCAAGGCGCTCACCAACGGCGCGCGCCCGCAGCACTACCAGGCCTATCACCTGCAGGATCTCGACGATTTCGCGCCCTTCTTCCACGACCTCTACGCCTATGCCGACATCCAGGGCCTGCCGGCCAAGACGCTGATCTCGGAATATGCGCCGGGCCAGATGGAGATCGTGCTGCGCCATCGCAACGACGTGCTGAAGGCCTGCGATGAAGGTATCATGCTGAAGCGGCTCATCAAGGCCGTCGCCGACAAGCATGGCCTTGTCGCCACCTTCATGGCGAAGCCCTATTCCGAGTGGACAGGCTCGGGCATGCATATTCATATCAGTCTCGCCGACGAGGCCGGCAAGAATCTCTTCGCCGCAGCAAACCCGACCGAGAACGAGTTGCTGCTCAATGCGCTGGGCGGACTCAAGGCGTCGATGGCCGAATCCATGCTGATCTTCGCCCCCAACGCCAATTCCTATCGCCGCTTCCGCCGCAACTCCTATGCGCCGGTATCGGCGAGCTGGGGCGTCAACAACCGCACCGTCTCGCTGCGCATCCCGGCGGGCGCGCCCGAGACCTGCCATATCGAGCACCGCCCCGCGGGCGCCGACGCCAATCCCTATCTGGTGATGGCCGCCATCCTCGCCGGCATGCATCATGGCATCGCCGAGAAGCTCGATCCGGGCGCTCCCGTCACCGGCAACGGCTATGAGAAGCGGGCCAAATATATTCCCGGCAACTGGTTCGAGGCGATCGACGCCTTCTGGCGCGCCTCGATCCTCAAGGAGTATTTCGGCAAGGACTTCGTCGACACATTCTGTACGCTGAAAGAGGTCGAAGCCGATCGCTTCTTCGCCGAGCCGACGGCGCGCGATTACGAGTGGTATCTCAGAACTATTTGACCAGAGCGCTTCCCGCAAAAGTTGCTCGACTTTTGCGATAAGGAAGCGCTCCTATTTTTGCGTAATCGAGCCTTTTTATCCCGTTCGGATGTTTTCATCCGAACGGGAAAGGCTTCTATGTTATGGGTCAGCTAACTCATACAGGGAGCTGACCCATGACCGCCATCATCGGCTGGGCGCATTCGAAATTCGGCAAGCTCGAAGCCGAAACGCTCGAAAGCCTGATCGCCGGCATCGCTGCGCAAGCGATCGCCGATGCCGGCATTTCACCTAAGGACATCGACGCCATTTATGTCGGCAATTTCGGCGGTTTCGAGAAGCAGTCTTTCCCGGCCGCCTTCGCGCTGAATGCATCGCCGGACCTGCGCTTCAAACCGGCGACGCGGGTGGAGAACGCCTGCGCCACCGGTTCCGCCGCCATCCATGCCGCCGACACCTCGATCGCCGCGCGCGCCGCCCGTTTCGTGCTGGTGGTGGGGGCGGAGAAGATGACCGTGGCGCCCGGCGATCAGATCGGCGACATCCTGCTCAATGCCTCCTATCGGGCCGAGGAAGGCGACACGCCGGGCGGCTTCGCCGGCATATTCGGGCGCATCGCCGAACTTTATTTTCAGCGTTATGGCGACCAGTCGGAAGCGCTCGCCCGCATTGCCGCCAAGAACCACAAGAACGGCGTCGCCAATCCTTACGCGCAATTGCGCAAGGAGCTCTCGGTCGAATTCTGCAATACGGTGTCGGACAAGAACCCCATCGTCGCCGGACCTTTGCGGCGCACCGACTGCTCGCTGGTTTCAGACGGCGCCGCGGCCATCGTGATGTGCGACACGGAAACTGCCTTGCGCTTTCCCAAGGCCGTGCATCTGCGCGGCCTCGCCCATGTCCAGGACTATCTGCCGATGTCCGCGCGCGACATCGTCAATTTCGAGGGCTGCGAAGTCGCCTGGCGCAAAGCGCATGAGCGCGCCGGCACGTCCCTTGCCGACCTATCCTTCGTCGAGACACATGATTGCTTCACCATCGCCGAGCTCCTCGAATACGAGGCCATGGGCCTCGCCCCCAGAGGCCAGGGTGCGCGCGCCATCGCCGAGGGCTGGACGCAGAAGGACGGCAAGCTGCCGGTCAATCCCTCGGGCGGCCTCAAATCCAAAGGACATCCGATCGGCGCCACCGGCGTATCGATGCATGTGATGGCGGCATTGCAGCTCGAGGGCAAGGCCGAGGGCATGCAGGTGAAGGACGCGAAACTGGCGGGGATCTTCAACATGGGTGGCGCCGCGGTCGCCAATTATGTTTCGATCCTCGAGCGGTTGAGGTAAAAGTCCCTCGCCCCGCGTGAGCGGGGAGAGGGAGGGGACCCCTTGAACACAGTTTTATTGCACGCACGGTCGGCATTCGCTGAACCAAACGAAAAGGTCTGTTTCGAAATGCCGTTCAGCAAGGCCCCTCACCCTTCCCGTCGCTTCGCGTCGGGCCCCTTCCCTCTCCCGGCATCGCGGGGCGAGGGTATTCGGCGCGCGCTTCCTGCGATAGCGCTCCTCCTCCCTCTCCTCTGGCCGGCACAGGCCCAAGCGGCGGAACTCAACGGCGCCGAATTACTGCTGCCCTGGGCGGTGCCCTTTCTCGGCATCCTGCTGTCGATCGCGCTGCTTCCTCTGCTGGCCCATGATTTCTGGGAACATCACCAGGGCAAGATCGCGGCGTTCTGGGCCGCCCTCGTCCTCCTGCCCCTCTTCACCCTCTTCGATTCGGCGACCGCCACCGCGGCAATCGGTCATGCGATCGTTCTCGAATATATTCCGTTCATCCTGCTCCTGCTCGCGCTCTTCACGGTCGCCGGCGGCATCGTGCTGCGCGGGAATCTCCATGGCTCGCCCGCCGTCAATACCGGGCTTCTGGCCATAGGCTCGGCGCTGGCGAGCTTCACCGGCACGACAGGTGCTGCCATGGTGATGATCCGCCCGCTGCTGCGCGCCAATGACGACCGCAAGCGCAATGCGCATGTCGTCATCTTCTTCATCTTCCTCGTCGCGAATATCGGCGGCTCGCTCACCCCGCTCGGTGACCCGCCTCTGTTCCTGGGGTTCCTGCGCGGCGTCGATTTCTTCTGGACCACCGAGCATCTCTTTCTCGAAACGCTGTTCCTGGTCGCCGTCCTTCTGGTGATGTTCTTCATTCTCGACAGCATCATCTATCGCCAGGACGGCCATTCGAAGCCTGATCCCACCCCTGACGACGAGCGTTTGCGCCTGTCGGGCGGCCTCAACATCGTCCTGCTCGGCGTCATCATCGGCGCGATCCTGCTCAGCGCCTCCGCCTCGCTCGGCACCGTCCGCATTCTCGGCGTCGATGCCGAGATCGCGAACATCCTGCGCGACCTCGTGATGATTACCGTGACGTTTGTCTCCCTCGCGGTGACGCCCAAGGCGGATCGCGAAGCCAATGCCTTTTCCTGGGAACCGATCAAGGAAGTGGCCAAGCTCTTCGCCGGGATCTTCATCACCATCATCCCGGTGCTCGCCATGCTGAAGGCGGGCCAGAACGGCGTCTTCGCGCCACTCGTCGCGCTGGTCAGCAGCGCCGATGGCTCACCCAACACCGCCGCCTATTTCTGGCTGACCGGCATGCTGTCGGCCTTCCTCGATAATGCGCCGACCTATCTGGTCTTCTTCGAGCTGGGGGGCGGCGATCCGCAGGAGCTCATGTACGCGAAGGAAATGACGCTGACGGCGATCTCGGCCGGCGCGGTCTTCATGGGCGCCCTCACCTATATAGGCAACGCGCCCAATTTCATGGTGTATTCGATCGCCCGGCGCTCCGGCGTCAACATGCCGGGCTTCTTCGGTTACATGCTGTGGTCGGTCACGATCCTGCTGCCCCTATTCGCGCTCCTGACCTTCATCTTCTATATGTGATGACTGCCGGACCTAGATCGCCGGACGCTCACATAGAATCGTCCGGCGCTCCAACTCTCTGATTTGCGCATCGGATTATCCGAAAACCGCTTCGATGGCCGGGTCAGGCCCGGCCACAAGCTTTTCGGTCCGATGCTACTCTTCCTTGCCCTTGCCGGTGGCCGACATCACCTTGTCGATGATGGCGAGGAAGATCGCCGAGACCACGAAGGCCATATGCATGATGGTGAGCCACATGATCTGCTCGGACGTATACTGGGCGGAGTTGAGAAACACCTGCAGAAGGTGGATGGAGGAGATGGCGACGATGGTCGAGGCGACCTTCACCTTGAGGGAGCCGGCATCGATCTTGCCGAGCCAGTGCACCTCGCCGTCGGCTTTGTCGAAGCGGCTGACGAAATTCTCATAGCCCGAGATGATCACCATCACCACCAGGCTCGCCACCAGCGCCGCATCGATCAGCCCCAGCATCTTGAGGATGGTGTCGGTGTCCTCTAGCACCATGACCTTGCTGACGAACTCGATGAGCTTGTTGGCGAAGGAGAAGGCATAGATAGCGAGCGCCAGGGCGAGCCCCAGATAGAACACCACGAGCAACCAGCGAGAGGCGAGGATGATCGATTCGATGAAATGCTCGATGGGTTTCATGGGGCCCTTCCGTTATGTCCGGCGTTTTCATAACCTATCAATTCGGGCAATCAAGAGGCAGAAACCATGCGGAGTTGCAAGGCGGTCCAGATCGTCGGCTGCCATGCCGAAGGTGAGGTCGGCGATGTCATCGTGGGGGGCGTGGCGCCGCCGCCCGGCTCGACTTTGTGGGACCAGTCGCGCTTCATCGCCGACGACCAGGAATTGCGCAATTTCGTCCTGAACGAGCCCCGGGGCGGAGTCTTCCGCCATGTCAACCTGCTGGTGCCCCCGAAGAACCCCGAAGCCCAGATGGGCTTCATCATCATGGAGCCCGAGGACACCCCGCCGATGTCGGGCTCGAACTGCATCTGCGTGGCGACCGTCTTGCTCGACACCGGCATACTGCCGATGCAGGAACCGGAGACGTTGCTCGTGCTGGAGGCGCCCGCGGGTCTGATCTCCATCCGGGCCGAATGCCGGAACGGCAAGGCCGAGCGCATCATTCTGCGCAATGTGCCCTCCTTCGCCGACAAGCTCGGCGTGACGCTGGATGTGCCGGGTGTCGGCGCCGTCACCGTCGATATCGCCTTCGGCGGCGACAGTTTCGTCATCGCCCGCGCCCGGGATTTCGGCTTCGCGATGAAGCCGGAGGAAGCGCGCGACATTGCGGTCATGGGCCGCCGGATCGTCAAGGCGGCCAATGAGCAGCTGGGCTTCCGGCACCCGGTCCTCGCCGGCTGGAACCACATCTCTTTCTGCTTCATGACCGGCGAGCTCGAGCAGGTCGACGGAAACCTCTCCAGCCGCAATGCCTGCGTCGTCAATCCGGGCAAGCTCGACCGCTCGCCGACCGGCACCGGCTGCTCGGCGCTGATGGCGGTGCTGCATGCCAAGGGCCTGCTCAGAACGGGCGAGCGCTTCGTCGGCCGCTCGATCATCGAATCGCGCTTCGACGGCCGCATCGAGGACGAGACCGAGATTGCCGGGCGCAAGGCGATCATTCCCTCGATCGCCGGGCGCGCCTGGATCACCGGCACCTCGACCTTGCTGCTCGATCCCGATGATCCCTGGCCGTCGGGCTACAAGATCGCCGATACCTGGCCCAGCATTTGACGAAACAAAAAATCCCGACCGCTCCGGACCGGGATCCTTGCAACAGAAAGCAGAAGTAAAACTGCGTTCAGGCGCGCTTGATGAGCCGCAGTATGACCAGCAGGATGATGGCCCCGATCGTGGCGGAGATGATCGCGCCGAGGATGTCGCCGCCGAGCGAGATGCCGAGTCGCGGAAACAGCCAACTCGCAATGAGCGAGCCGACGATGCCGACGACGATATCGCCGATGAGGCCATAGCCGCCCCCTTTGACGATCTGGCCCGCCAGCCAGCCGGCAATGAGGCCGATAATGATCGCGATGATAATGCTCATAGTCCCCTCCAGGTTAGTCTACGGCAACGAACCTATCAGAAATCAGAGCGGCCGCTAAGGCAGTCTTCGTCAGGCGTTGGCGCCGCCATCGACAAGAAACGACGCGCCGGTGACCTGGCGGGCGCCGTCGCTCGACAGATAGGCGACGGCCGCCGCCACATCCGTTGCCGAACCGAATTGACCGAGCGCGGTGAGGCCGCGCTGTTCATCGGCGCTTGCGCCGTCGGATGGATTCATATCGGTCTCGGTCGAGCCTGGCTGAACGAGATTCACCGTAATGCCGCGCGGCCCGAGATCGCGGGCGAG
Source organism: Nordella sp. HKS 07 (assembly GCF_011046735.1). NCBI lineage: Bacteria > Pseudomonadati > Pseudomonadota > Alphaproteobacteria > Hyphomicrobiales > Nordella > Nordella sp. HKS 07. The sequence goes on from NZ_CP049258.1 coordinate 890,295, forward strand.
TACCTTGGTGAAACCGATGAGCGCCGACTTGCTCATGGCATAGAGGGCGACACCCGGAAACGGCACGCGCTCGCCGAGATTGCTGCCGATAGCGATGATGCGGCCGCCCGTGCGCATGTGCCGCGAGGCTTCCTGCGCAGCGACGAACGCTGCCCGCGCATGAATCGCCATGGTGCGGTCGTATTCCTCGAGGCTCACCGCCTCGAAGGGACCAAAGGGGAAGACGCCGGCATTGTTGATGAGAATATCGAGGCGGCCCAGGCCCTTCACCGTTTCGACGACGGCGCGCCTGACCGCTTCGGGATCGCTGCTGTCGGCCACGATGGCTAGTCCTTTGCGGCCCTGGGCTTCGATGTCGGCAATCACCTTGTCCGCCGCGGCCGCCTCCTTCGCGAAGCTTATGGCGACATCCGCCCCCTCAGCCGCGAGCCGCCTGGCGATGGCGGCGCCGATGCCGCGGCTGCCGCCGGTGACGAGCGCTACTTTTCCGGACAAGTTGCTCATTTCACTCTCCATTACTGTATCGATCGGTACAAATATGAGAGTCTTGCGTTGGACCGTCAAGAGAATTATTTACTGAACGGTATGAAAAAGGATAATCCGCCGGGCGAACGCGGCCGGCCGCGTAATTTCAACCGCGCCCAAGCCTTGCGCCGCGCGATGGAGGTGTTCTGGGAGCGCGGCTATGAGGGCACCTCCCTGACTGACCTTACTCACGCCATGGGCATCGAACGGCCGAGCCTCTATGCCGCCTTCGGCTGCAAGGAGAAGCTCTTCCGCGAGGCGGTCGACCTTTACAATGCGGTAGAGGGCGTTCCGGCGCGGCGCGCGCTTGAAACGGCGCCGACGGCGCGCCAGGCAATCGAGATGATGCTGCGCGATTATGCGGCGAGTTATACGAAGCCCAACCAGCCTCCCGGCTGCATGATCGTGCTGTCGGCCCTTCTCGGCACGCCGCAGAACAAGGACGTGCGCGACCATCTGGCGGCGCATCGACGCCAGTCCTATCTCGACCTCGAAGCCTGCATCGCGCGCGGCATGGCGGAAGGCGATGTCCCTAGAACCGCCAATGCCGAGCGCCTGGCCGGCTTCTACGCGACTCTGCTCGAAGGCCTGTCGATCCAGGCCCGCGACGGTGCAACATGCGACAAGCTGAATACCATCATCGACGGCGCCATGGCCGCCTGGGATCCGCTGACGGCCAGCTGACGCGCCTGATTCGCGTGATAACGAGAAAGTGAAACTTCTGACATTGCCATTATGACGTGTGCTCGGTAGCGAATTTTGTCGGCCACCCGGAAGAGGCACCGCCGGCTGTCAAACGGAACGGATAAGGGGATTCCATGGACTTCATGTTTCTTTCGCGCTTCGCGCCACAGCTTCTGAGCGTGCTGCGCATCATCACCGCTTTGCTTTTCTTCGCCCACGGCTCGGCCAAGTATTTCGGCTTTCCGGCGGTCGAAGGGCTCGCCAATGTGCCGCCGATGTCGCCGGGCGGCATTGCCGGCATTCTGGAAATCGTCGGCGGCATTCTGTTGGTCATCGGCCTCTTCAGCCGCCTCACCGCCTTCATCCTGTCCGGTTTGATGGCGGTCGCCTATTTCATGGTGCATGCGCCGCAGGGCTTCCATCCCATTCTCAATAATGGCGAGCTGGCAATCCTTTATTGCTTTATCTTCCTCTATATCGCCGCCGCGGGCCCCGGCCCCTGGAGCGTTGACGCCAGCCGCGGAAAGGCCTGAGCGTTTCCTGATGCGGCCCGCTCGAAAGAGCGGGCCTTTTCAAACTCTTAAATTTTACGTCCCGGGTAAATTGACGCTGGTGTAAGCGCGCCTTCCCCCATAAGCTCCGATTCAGGGAGTTTACGGAGGAATAGCTATGTCCTTTGCCCGCCTGTTGGCCTGGGCGCCGGTAGTGCTACTTCTATGGATGGCAGCCCCGCTGGCGCAGGCCGCCGAGAATGAAATGGTCGCCGCCGAGATCCGCAAGATCATCGACAGCGGCGAACCCCTCATGGGCGACCAGCAGTCGGACGAACGCATCGTCGAGGTCTATGTCTTCTATGCCGACGACCGCGACTACAAACCCCTCTGGGTACGCGATAGTGGTCCCAAGGCGAAGGCCCGTGATGTGCTCGACGCGATCAAGGGCGCCGCGGATCTGGGGCTCGATCCCCTTGCTTATCGGGTCGCCGAGATCGACGCGAAGATGGAAACGGCGAAGACGCCGCGCGAGCTAGCCGAGCTCGAATTCCTCCTCACCCGCGCTTTCATCGATTTCGGCCGCGACATCAATCGCGGCATCGTCGAGCCGCAGGCGGCCGGAAAGGAGAACGCCATCGTCTCCAAGGAGCTCGGGGCGCTCACCCTGATCGACGGCGCCGAGCAGGCAAACAGCATCGCCGATTATGTCAGGACGCTCGAGCCGCAGACGCCGGAATATCAGCGCCTCAAATCGGCGCTTGCCGCCTATCGCGATATCGAAGCCAGGGGCGGCTTCCCGGTGATCGGCAAGGGCGGTGCGCTCAAGCCGGGCATGCGCGACCAGCGCATCCTTGCCATCCGCAAATATCTGCTCCTCACCGGCGATCTCCCGGCCGATGCCGACAAGGGCGAAGATCTCTACGATACCGACCTGGTCGCCGCGGTGAAGTGGTTCCAATACCGCCACGGTCTCACTGAGGATGGCATCCTGGCGCAGAGTTCCTTCGACGCGATGAGCGTGCCGGTCGCCGACCGTATCCGCCAGCTCGAGATCAATATGGAGCGGCGGCGCTGGATGGATGACGATCTGGGCCAACTCTATATCCTGGTCAACATCGCCGACCAGGAGCTCAAGGTGGTGAAGGACGGCAAGACCGTGCATACCGCGCGTGTCGTGGTCGGCAAGCCCTTCACCCGTACACCGGTCTTCTCCGAGAAGATGAAATACATCGTTCTCAACCCCTATTGGAACGTGCCGCCCAATATCGCCAACAACGAATATCTGCCCAAGCTCAAGCGCAATCCGAACGCGCTCAAGCGCGAGCGCATCCGCGTCTTCTCCGGCAATGGCGATGGCGGTACGGAAGTCGATCCCGCTACCGTGAACTGGTCGTCGATGCGCCGCATGCCCTATTCGCTGCGCCAGGATTCGGGGCCTAAGAACGCGCTGGGGCGGGTGAAGTTCATGTTCCCCAACCGCTTCAATGTCTATTTGCACGACACGCCGTCAAAGAGCCTGTTCAACCACGATCTGCGTATTTTCAGCCATGGCTGCATAAGGGTGCAGGACCCGCTCGATCTCGCCGAATTGCTTCTCGCCGGTCAGGGCTGGTCGAAAGCGCGCATCGACGCCCAGATCGCGCAAGGCGGCCAGCGCATCATCAATCTCAAGACGCCGGTCCCGGTGCATGTGACCTATTTGACCGCCTGGGCGAACAAGGACGGCTCGATCCATTTCCGCCGCGACGTCTACAAACGCGACGAGCAGCTGGCCAGGGTGCTGGCGGGTTCGGAAGCGGGCGGCTGAGTTGATCTGCCCCTGGCTCAGACCTCGAGACCGTCACCATCGAGCGGGACATCCTGTCCCGCCTCGTTCTTGGCGCCCGTGAGCTGGCCGTTGCCGTAGATATAACGCAGTCCCTGCCCTTGCCCGGCAGGGCGCGTCAGGATCAGGCTCACGCTGTCATCGGGATTGGGCCGCTTGGCACAATTATTGTGCCGGGGCGTCGCCGCCCTGCCCCAGGAGTCATCGCCGACATAGAGCGGCGTCACTTTCGGGAAATCCCAGCGCGGAATGCGGACATAATCCACTTCCGTGAAGAACTTGCCGAAGTTGGAGCCCGTCGCGTCGCCATCCGCGTCGGGCGTCACGATCTTCCTGAGCTTCCTCACCGCCCTCGCCCAGGCCTTCAACGCCGCGTCATCGCCGCTGCCGTCGCGATCGACGGCGGCGGGATGCGCGAGACGGAACAGCGGCAGCGCCTTGGCGGCCGGATTTGTTTCGGCCCAGATATCGAAAGCCTGCTGCGCGACATCGCCAAAGGCGACGATTGCCTGAAGCGGACCGGCCGCCAGGAGCGCGTCATAGAGTGCGTGGCGCGCCGTCTTGATCGCCTGATTGTTCTTCAACACGGCGAGCCCCTTGGTCCGGGCCCTTGGACGCATGGCGACGGCGAAGGCGTTGACCAGGACATAGCTGCGTGTGAGCCCCAATTTGGCGAGGAAGCCTTGCGTCTTCTGGCCGGAATCGCCGATGAGCGAACGCCGGGCGAAGGGCAGGCATTCGGCGGGGCCCGGATCGGACGCGATGCACAGGAGGCGCGCCGAACCGTCGAGCCGGCCGCGAAAGAAGAGATTGCCGAAATGATCCCAGAAGATCGTGGGATCGCCGGTGGCCGTCAGATAATTCGGGGTCGCGTCGAATATCGCCTTGACCGGCGGCGGCGGGCCCGCATCGAACTGCGCCTGCTCACTTGCCGGGATCGGGCGCAGCGTGACACGGCTGAGCTCCAGCGTGTCGGCCCCGACCTTTCCGCTCAGCAGGTTGCGATTCTTGATCTTGAGCGAAAAAGCCTGGCCTGAGAGCCTGCCGGTCAGCGTCTTGGTCGCGGCATCGCCTCTGAGCCTGATCGTGCTGCCGCCGAGAGCAAGCGTTCCGCTGGTCGCCGACGCCATGCGGATGACTGCCTCGCCAAGACCGGCATTCGCCCGCGTCATGCTGAAGAAGCCGGATGCACTCACCGTCGCGGGAGCCGCCATACTTGTCTCCTGTCGTGGCCTATCTGATCGTCAGGCGCCGCTTCTGGCGCAGGCTCTCTTCCGCAAAGCCTGCGACTTCCACCATCTGACCTTTTTTCACCGCGAGCTTGATCCGGTGCTTGCCGTCGCCCGGAATGCTGTGGGGGAAGCCGGCGGGATGGCCGTCGACGAAGAGGTCGACCTGCTCGATCCCCGCGGTCTCGACCTCGATGCCGCCCGCCGCCTGCCGGACATTCATCCGCGTCCAGGGTTGAGCCGCGAGCATCTCGGCGCATTGTTCGATGAGATCGCGGTTGCCATTGAGGATATCGGTGCCGGTCATGACATAGGGCTGGCCCACGACGCCGCCATCTTCGATCAGCGCGCCGTCGGCCGGTCCCGAGCGTACCGCGCGCCGTATCGCCATGGTAAAATCGACGCCGTCCGGCAGCCGCGGCAGCAAAATCTTAGCGGGGCGCAAGGAATCGGCGAGATCCCGCGCCGACCACACATTGGCGCCGCCAGCACCCGTCGCCTGACCGACGCAGACCAGAGGGCCTATGCGATTGTCGACGATGCCGGCTGAGAAGAGATCTCCCGACGAATAGGTATTGGCGTCGGCGATGGCCACGACCGGCCCGCCATAGCGCTGGCCGAGATTGTTGCATTCCTCCGGCGGCGTGATCGGGATATGGCTCGAATAGGGCTCGCCGGTGTTCTCCGCGCTGTCGAGCGACTCCGACCACGCGCCAAGGTCGTCGCGGTTGAAGACGGCGCGCGCCATCGCCGCCGTCGTCGCCGTGGCGCGCAGAGCGAACTTGGTCGGCGTCACCGGATGCGGCGTGAAGATCTGGAGAAGCCGCTCGGCCGCCCAGATCAGCCCGCCCGGATTGCCTCTGACATCGATGATGAGGCCGCGATCCGGCAAATCCTGCACGAGCGTCGACACGGCATCGATGAAGGCCTGATCATCGTCGACATTGAAACTCCAGATCCGCAGATAGCCGAACTTGCCCTTGCTCGTCGTGACGGTGCTGGCGGTCAGGAAATCCGCGAACTGGGTCGCCATCCGCTGCTTGCCGGCGCGGACTTTCGCGACCTTCTTCTCCGCCTGCCACAGGGCATGGTTGAAGCGGAATTTCTTGGCCCGCCGTACCGCTTCGGCGCCCAGATGGATGCTGCGCTTGAAGCGCGTGGCGAGCGCGTCGCGCTCGCTGTTGGGAGCCAGATCCGGGTCGAATATCTCCCAGTGCAGCCTTATGCTGCGCGGCTGATTTTCGTTATCGATATAGTCGATGTCCACCCATTCCTCATTGGGTGGCGGACGATACTCCAGTGCCCTGAAGGTGAGCGACTCGAGCGACCGGGCGCGCCTGGAATCGGGCCGGCCGCCGGTTTCCACATCGGCATGTAGATCGACCGCGCGGCTGAAGGGGATGCCGTTCCAATGGGTGATGTGGACGTTTTCCTCGAAATGCTTGTCCTTGACGGTGCGCGTGTCCACTTTCGAGACGATATAGGTCGTGTCGTCCAGGGGACCGTAGCTTTCGATAAGGAAGGGCAGGCTCGCCACGATGTTCTTCTGCGTCCACGGGCCCTGATACTGCGTATGCGCGTCGCGCAGCCGGCTGATGATCGTCGTCATCTCGCGGTGGAACTGGGTATCGTCGATCTGGGTCAGCTGCTGGCGCAGGCTCACCAGGGCCCGGATGACATCGAAGCCATAAAGCGAGCGCTTGAGCGGCAGATGAACATAGAGCTCACCGAGCACCAGCATCAGCGTGTCCAGCACGTCGAGCCGCTCGGCCCAGCTGAGCTTGGCGACCTGGGGCACGATGTCCTCGGTGCGGATCTGCGTTTTGCCTGTGGCCCGCCGGCGGGCTGCCCGTTTCATCGGTAGAACTCCGCGAGGCCGTCCAGCAATCCGCCGTGGAAGCCGCGACCGGTGATGTCGGCGAAGAATTTCTTGTCGTGAACGAGGGAGCTGAGCGGCGGGATGACCACCTTGTCGGCATGATCCCTTATGTTCCCGGCGAAGGCGCCGCCGCCGGTGGGCATATCGAGCGCCAGGAGCAGCGGCGCGTTGGGGGAATCGAGCGGGCCGGCATAGGCCCGCAACCGTGCCTCGGCCCGGGTCAACGCGGTCTTCGGATCGGCGATCACCGCCTTGAGAAGCTTGGTGAACTCCTCCCATTTCCAGGGTTTGTCCGGGGCATCGGGATTGGCGATGGCGAAGCGCCGGTCCTTGCCGGCGAGCCTGAATTTGGCGCTGGGCCGCCCGGCCTTCTGCATCAGGCTCGGATTGCCGTAGCGCGCCAGGCCATCGATAACGACGAGAGCGATATCGGCTTCGGTCGCCTCGATCACTTGTGTCCATACAGGCTTGTCGCCGGCCGACTTGATCACCGTGATATCGGCGAATGCGCCCTTGACGAGCCGGCCGATCGCTCTCTTCCAGCAGCGCGTCAGCACATCGCCCGGATTGCTGGTCATCATGGCGACGAGATCGCGGTCGCTGAGCCCGAGCCCATCCCTTTCGCTGACGAGCTTGGCCACCTTGATCTCGCCCAGGATGTTCTTGGTACCGGATGGTCCCCAGTCGGATCCGATGCAGATGGCGACGCCCTGCCGCCGCGCCGCCTTGATATTGGTTGTCGAGCCATAGAGCCAAAGGTTGGAAAAAGGCGACCAGACGACGGCGCCCGCCTCGGCCTGGGGCCAGCGGGTCCAGTCGGCCTCGGCGAGCGAATTGCAATGGATGCCGATGAAGGTTTGGGTCAGGCAGCCGGCATTGGCGCTGTCGACGAATTCGCGCTTCACCAGCGATCCGACCGCCCCTTCGCCACAGTGATAGATGAAGCCGGCGCCGTTTCTCTGCGCCTGCGCCCGCTTCGCGAGTTCCAGGGGCTTCAGCGTAAGCGTCGAGGTGTAGATCAGGTCGCGGCTGGTGCCGCCTGCCGTCTCGTCGTCGATATTGCGCAGAACCTGGACATGCTGGCGATTGGCGGTCGGCCATCCTTGCATGGCGGTGGTGCCGCCGACGAGTGCCCGCAGTTGCACATAGGCGAGCAGCGCCTCGGGCTCGGTTGCCGCGAGAGCCTTGGAGGGCCAGGTGATGGACGCCTGATAGCTGGGAGCGTTCGGCCAGCTGTCGTGATGGGCATAAGGCGTCGTGCGCGTCGGCTCGGCCCAGAGCGGCAGCGTATTGTAACCGATGTGATTATGCAGATCGATGAGACCTGGAAGGATGAAATCATTCCCCAGATCGATGACAGGGGCATTGGCGAAGCCGGCCGGCGCACCGCCGGCACCCTTGGCGATATGTTCTATGCTGCCGGTATCATTGAGGAAGACGCGGCCTTTGAATACCGCGTCGGGATCATTCGGGTCACAAGGCGCGACACGACCGGCAAGCACCAAGACCATGAGTGACCTCGACTGGTGATCGGTTCCGGATGTGCGTACGCCCCCGCACTGTTTTAATTATACAATAAAACTTGCCCTCACGCCAGATGCCAGATGCCGCCGGCCCTTATCCCATCGTGACCGCTTTGTAATGCGCAATCGGCTTGCATCGACGGGCCCGCGGGGCCAGGATCGGTCGGGGAGCTGACCACAGCTTTTTTGCAGGGAGATCCCCATGCCCAAGCAGGCCAGCATCGTTCTCGTGCACGGTTTTTGGGGCGGCGCCGCCCATTGGAGCAAGGTCATTCTCGGACTGTCCCGTTTAGGCCACAAGTCGGTCATGGCGGTGGAGAACCCGCTCACCTCGCTCACCGACGATGCCGGGCGCACGCGCAAGATGATCGCCCAGCAAAAGCAGCCGGTAATCCTGGTCGGGCATTCCTATGGCGGTGCGGTCATCTCGGAAGCCGGCGGCCAGCCCAACGTCGCGGGCCTCGTCTTCATCGCCGCCTTCGCGCCCGATGCCGGCGAAAGTCCCGGCGCCATAACCGCCAAGTCGCCGCCGGTCGCCGCCCCCAATCTCGAGCCCGACAGCGACGGCTATCTGTGGATCAAGCGGGATAAATTTCATGAAAGCTTCTGCCAGGATCTTTCCGCCGACGAAGCCTTGGTGATGGCGGCGACGCAGAAGGCACCGCTCGCCAGCACCTTCGGCGACACGGTCTCGATGCCCGCCTGGAAGAAGAAACCGTCCTGGTATCAGATCTCCAGCGAGGACCGCATGATCGCGCCCGACAATCAGACATGGATGTCGGGGCGCCTCAAGGCTAGGAAAGTGGTGACGCTCAAGGCGAGCCATGCCTCGCTCGCCTCACAGCCGGACGCGGTGGTGGCACTCATCGACGAAGCCGTCGCCGCGGTCTGAGGCGCCCCGGCGCCTGAAGGTCAGCTTGCGTCGCGTGGAATCGTGGCCTGCATCGAAGGACGCTCGGCGAAGACCGCATACCAGGCCGCCAGGCGCGGGTGATCTTCCCGCCAGGGCCGGTGAGCGAAACGGAAGTCGAGATAACCCAGCGCGCAGCCGATGGTGATGAGGCCGATCGTCAACGGCCCCGACAGCGTCTCGACATGCTCCTCGAGCCGCGCCAAGGCGCCATCGACCTTGGTCATCTGCCCCTGCACCCAGTCGGCCCATTGTCGGGCTTCCGGTCGCGCCGTCATTTCGTAGCGCGACAGCAAGGCGGCATCGAGCAGTCCGTCGCCCAGCGCCTGCAAGGTGAGCGCGCGCCAGCGCGCCTTCTGCTCGGCGGGAAACAGATGGCGGCCCGGCACGTTCGCGTCGAGATATTCGCAGATGACCCGGCTGTCGAAGAGAGTATCGCCCTCGGGCGTGATCGCCGCCGGGATCTTGGCCAGCGGATTGGCGAGCGCGATGCGCTCGTCGCGCTTCACCGGATGCGCGGCACTCGGCAGCTTTTCGATCCCATCGGCAAGGCCGAGCTCATGCGCGGTGACCATGACCTTGCGTACATAGGGCGACGTCGGAGCGTAGAAGAGCTTCAGCATGGTCACGGCACCTGGTCCTCAGCACCGATGGCGGCGAGCGCGGCGCGCGCCACTTCGACATCCTGCGCGCCAGTGCCGGAGCCGACCCCGACCGCGCCGACGCAGAAGCCGCCGATGATGATCGGCAGGCCGCCTTCCAGATTGGTGAGCCGGCCGCCGGCCGCGATGGCGAGTTTGATCTCGTTCTTGGGATCGAGCCTGGAGGTCGGCTGACGGTGCGAGGCGGCGGTGATCGCTTTCGAGCGCGAGGTCTCGATCGACAGGAGCTTGGCGCCGTCCATGCGCAGGAAGGCCAGCAGATTGCCGCCGTCATCGACAACCGTGATGTTCTGCGGCACGCCGAGCTCATTGGCCTTCGCGACCGCTCCCGCCAGCGCCTTGAGCGCGCCCTCATGTGTCAGTTTCAACGCCGGTCTGGTCGTCATCTGGGTGTGATTCCTTGCATTTTGAGCATGACGATGAAGCACGCCACGTTGGCGATAAATTACTTTTCCTATTCCGTCTGGATCGGAAAATCTTATTCAACATGCACGCCGCTTCAGCGCCATCTCGTCTAGACTCCGCGATGCCAAACGAAAGGTGAGATTGATGCGACTGTTGCGCGCCGAGGGCTATGAAGCCAAACCCTGGAAGAACGGCCAGGGCATCACGCGCGATATTCTCCTCTGGCCCGCCACGGACGAGTTCGATCTCCGGGTCAGCCTCGCCGATATTCCCCCTGCCAGCACCTTCTCCGCTTTCCCCGGCATCACTCGCCACATCACACGGATCTCAGGGAGCGCCACGACATTGATCTTCGCTGACGGCAGGGTCGAGCGGCTTGGACTCATGACGCCCCTGACCTTCGACAGCGGCGAGGCGCCCCATTGCGAGGCCTCCGGCGACGATGTGCGCGTCCTCAATGTCATGACGCGCGCGACTTCATGGCGATCGTCGGTGCGGCCGCTGGCGGCGGGCCGGCACCCGGTCGTTCTCGCGGAGGGCCATGCCGTGCTGCTCTTTGCCGTTGCCGGCGAATGGAGGGTGGAGGCCGGCAATACCAGCGTCAATTGCCTGCCCGGGGAGACCTTGCTGGCGGCAAGACCGGCTGCGATAACCCTGGTTGGCACGGCGGGTTGCGCCGCCCTTCTGGCCGATCTGGTCCCCGCCGCCGAAAGTCGGGACGCCCTATTCGCTTTTTTTGAAGCAACTGGCAGGAATTAATTATTTTCGCTATCTAGCGTCCTCTCCTAGGCTTCCCGCAACCTCAAAAAACAGCGTGAAGACAATGATCAGAACAGGTGAGCAATATCGTGAAGGCCTCCGCGATGGACGCGAGGTCTGGGTCGATGGGGAACGCGTCAAGGATGTGACCGGGCATCCGTCCATGAAGCCGATCATCGACATCCGCGCCCGCATGTATGACATGCAGCACGACAACAGCCATGCCGAGACCCTCACCTACAGCGACGCGAACGGCACCCATTCGATCTTCAACCGCCTGCCCAGGGAACAGCAGGACTGGCACGACAAATGGAAAGCCGTCGATACCGTCATCTCCGACATAGGCGGCGTCGTCACCCGCGTCGGCGACGAGACGGTCGGCGAGATGTGGTCGCTCTATGACGGCCAGGACGTGCTCAACGAGATCGATTCGCAGTTCTCCGAGAATATCACCCGCCATATCCAGCGCGTCATCGAGACCGACGTCTTCCATGTCTCGGCCAATACCGATCCCAAAGGCGACCGCTCCAAGCCGCCGCAGGAGCAGGACCCCGACATGATGGTCCATGTCGTCAAGGAGACCGACAAGGGCATCATCGTGCGCGGCGCCAAATACGAAACGGCGGCCGGCTATGCCGACCAGGCCTTCCTCAAGCCGACGGTCGGCGCCTGGACCAATGAGAAGCTGTCGAACTATGCGGTGGGCGGCATCGTCAAGATGGGCGCGCCCGGCGTGAAGATGATCGCCCGCTCGGGCTTTGCCGGCAAGGGCAGCAAGGACGACTATCCGCTTGCCAACAAATATGACGAGGTCGACTTCCTGATGGTGCTCGACAATGTCCTCATCCCCTGGGAGGACATCTTCTTCTACCGGCACACCCGCGCCGCCGCCTATATCCGCGGCACGCTGCACCGTTATTCGGCTTTCCCCTATACGCTGCGCCTTCTCTACGTCGCCGACATGATGATCGGCGCCGCTTTGTGGAATGCCAAGCAGACCGGTCTCGACAAGCTGCAGGCGGTGCGCGAGAAGCTCGCCGATCTCGTCTGCTACCGCGAGGGCATCAACGCCCATCTCACCGCCTCGATCGCGCTGGCGCAGAAGAGCCCCGGCGGGCTGCTGATGCCGCATCAGTCGATCCTCTATGCCGGCCGCATCCATGCCTGCGCCAATCTCCCGCAGATGATGCATATCGCGCGCGAATTGTGCGGCGGACAGATCTGCGTGACGCCGAGCGCTGCCGCCTTCAACAACGGCGACTCGAAGGACTGGCTGGCGAAATTCTACAGCCTCAACGATGCCTGGCAGGCGGAGGACCGTCGCAAGCTTCTGGCCTTCGCGCGCGACCTCTTGAATTCGGACTATGCCAATCACCGGCTGACCTTCGTCCAGTTCGCCCAGGCGCCGCATTTCAACCATCTGGCCGCCACCTACAACGCCTTCGACTTCTCCGGGCCGCTCGATTTCGTGCGCCGGTCGGCCGGCCTGTCGGAGCGGGTCAACGGCTCGCTCTGACGGTCCTGGATCATGACGCCGCCGGCATCGGCCACCATCCTGAAGGAGCTCGTCGGCTTCGCCTCGGTCAGCGCCAATTCGAATCTCGATATCATCGCCTATGTCGAGGAGCGATTGGCGTCCCTAGGCATCGCGTCGCGGCGCCTACCCGACAAGATGGCCAAGAAGGCTTCCCTGCTGGCGACGATCGGCCCCACCGATCGCGCCGGCATCGTGCTCTCGGCTCATACCGATGTCGTGCCGGCCAGCGAGCCTAACTGGTCGAGCCCGCCCTTTGAGGCATCGCTGCGCGACGGGCGGCTTTATGGCCGCGGCGCCTGCGACATGAAGGGGTTCATCGCCGCCATCCTGGCCCAGCTTCCGCTGCTTCATCGGGAAGCGAGCGAGACGCCGGTGCATCTCGCTTTCTCCTATGACGAGGAAGTGGGCTGCCGAGGCGCGCCGGATCTCGTCGCCGAAGTCGCGGGCCTGCCGGTGAAACCGGCGGTCTGCATCGTCGGCGAGCCAACCTCGCTTCAGATTGCCACCGCGCATAAGGGCAAGGTCGCCTACCGCATCACGGTCACGGGCCGGACCGGCCATTCGGCTTTGCCGCATCGCGCCGCCAATGCGGTGACGGCGGCGGCGCGGATCGCCGCCATGCTGGGCGATCTCGCCGACGAGGTGGCGATTTCCGGTCCACGGGATGAGAGCTTCGATCCGCCCTATACGACTATTCATGTCGGATCGCTCCACGGCGGCTCGGCGCTCAATCTGGTGCCCGACCGCGCCGTGCTTGAATATGAGATCCGCAACATTCCAGATCGCGAAGGCGGTATCCCGGTCCTCTGCAGTCGTATCGAGGCGGGAATCGCCGCCGAGTGCCAGGCGTTGCGGAGATCGGCGCCCGAAGCCGATATCCTGATCGAGGAGATCGTCGCCTATCCCCAACTCGCCACAGCCGCCGATCATCCGGCGGTCGCCGCCGTCGCGCGCCTAGCCGGCACGGAAGCAAGGCCAAGGACCGTCAGTTTCGGTACCGAAGCCGGGCTCTATGCCGAAGCGGGAATCCCGACCGTCATCTGCGGGCCGGGTGACATGACACGAGCCCACAAGGCCGATGAGTGGATCGGTCTCGATGAACTCGCCGCCACCGAGCGGATGCTCGAGCGCCTTGCCGGAAGGCTGCGCCAGCCGCTAGCGACATGGATGATCTCATGACCTTTTTGCCAAAGACCATGCGCGGCGTGATCGCCAGGACCAAGGGCGGTCCTGAAGCGCTGTCGGTCGATACCTTCCCGGTGCCAGAGCCCAGGCCGGGCGAGGTTCTGATCAAGGTCGTTTATGCCGGCGTGTGCCGGCCCGACATCATGCAGCGCCGCGGTATCTTCTCGCCGCCGCCCGGCGCTTCCGAGATATTGGGCCTCGAAGTGGCCGGCACGGTCGTCGCCTGCGGCGCCGAGGTCCATGATCTCAAGGTCGGCAACCGTGTGGCCGCTCTGCTCTCGGGCGGCGGCTATGCGCAATATGCCGTGGCCGATGCGCGCTGCTGCCTCAAGCTGCCGGGCTTTCTCGGCGAGCGCGAATGCGCCGCTTTGCCCGAGGCCTTGTTCACCATCTGGCACAATCTCTTCGAGCTCGGCCGCCTCAGCTGCGGCGAGGCGGTGCTGATCCATGGCGGCGCCAGCGGCAACGGAACCATCGCCATCCAGCTCGCCAATGCCATTGGCGCCACCGTCTTCGCCACCGCCGGCACCAAGGAGAAGGCGACCTTTCTGCACAAGCTCGGCTGCGCCCATCCGATCGTCTATCGCGACCAGGATTTCGTCTCGGTGATCGGCGAGGCCAGAGGCGAGCGCGGCGTCGATGTCGTGCTCGACATCGTCGGCGGCTCCTATATGCCGCGCAATCTCGCGGCTCTGGGCCCCGGTGGACGCCATGTGAGCCTCGCTTTCATGGAAAGCGCCAACATCACGCTCGATTTCACCGTCGTGATGCGCAAGAGCCTGACGCTGACTTCATCGACGCTGCGGCCGAAATCAGCCGACGAGAAGGCCCGCCTCAAGCGTGCCCTCGAGCGTCATGTCTGGCCGCTCGTCGAGACAGGTCGCGTACGCCCGGTCATCCATGCCGAACTGCCGCTCGCCGAAGCGGCGGAAGCCCATCGCATCCTTGAAGCCTCCGAACAGGTCGGCAAAGTGGTGCTGCGCTGCTGAGAGAAAACAATCCGCTTCAACCCTTCTGAGATGAGGAAACTCCATGATCCATAAGCGCATCCGCCCCTTCAACACGAAGCAGACCTATCCCGAGCAGAAGCTTGACAACGATCTTTCGCAAGGCGTCGTCGCGCGCGGCACGATGGTGTTTCTGCGCGGCCAGGTCGCGCAGGATCTCGATACGCGCGAAAGCCTGCATGTCGGCGATGCCGCGCTGCAGACGCGCAAGACGATGGAGAACATCAAGATGCTTCTCGAGGAAGCCGGCAGCGAGCTCTCGCATATCTGCCGGATCGTCGTTTATCTGACCGACATCCGCTATCGCGAAGCCGTCTATCGCGAGATGGGCGTGTGGCTCAAAGGCGTCTTCCCCTGCTCCACCGGCCTCGTTGTGCCGGCCTTGGCCCGCCCCGAATGGGTGGTCGAGATCGAAGTGACCGCCGTCATTCCCGACAAGACCTGAGGTGCCGCCGTCATGACCTTCTCGATCTCCGCCCGCTGCCGGCGCACCGGCATGTTCGGTATCGCGGTCTCCTCCTCGAGCCCTTGTGTGGCGGCGCGTTGCGCCCATGCCCGCGCCGGCGTCGGCGCCGTCGCCACCCAGAATATCACCGACCCGACACTAGGGCCCAAAGGTCTCGATCTGCTCGCCTCGGGCCTCTCGGCGCCTGAGGCTTTGGCGAAGCTCAAGGCGACGGCCCCTCATCTCGACTACCGCCAACTGGCCCTCGTCGACCGCCAGGGCGGCACCGCCTCCTTCTCCGGAGCGAAGACGCTGGGCACCCACCGCATCAAGGAAGCGCCCAATGTCGTGGCGGCCGGCAACCTGCTGAAGGATCCGCAGGTGCCCGACCACATGGTCGAGGCCTTTCTCGCCGACGAACAGGCCGCGCTGGGCGACCGGCTCATCGCCGCCATGCAGGCTGCCCTCGCCGCGGGCGGCGAGGAAGGCCCGGTCCATTCGGTCGGCATGCTGCTGGTGCGCGACGTCGCCTGGCCGGTTGCCGATCTGCGCGTCGACTGGCACGAGACCGACCCCATCGGCGAACTGGCAAGACTTTGGGCACTGTGGCAACCGCAGATGGACGCCTATGTGACCCGCGCCCTCGACCCGTCTACCGCCCCTTCCTATGGGGTTCCCGGCGACCAATAGAGGCAGGCGTGATACGCATTGAACAGGCCTTCAAAGGTGACATAAACTCGTATCTCCAGCAGGAGGAGATACGTGTCCAAGTCCGGTCGAATATTGTGACGAAAGCCGATCCGGCGCGATCGCCGCTACGCTTTACACTGCGGCAACTTCTATATTTCGTCGCGGCCGGCGAAACCAGGAGCGTCAAGCAAGCCGCCGAGCGGCTGAACATCTCGCAGCCTTCCATTTCAACCGCCATCGCGCAGATCGAAGCCGAATTCGATATCCAGCTCTTTGTGCGCCATCACGCGCAAGGCTTGTCGCTGACCCCGGCCGGCGTGCGCTTCCTGCAGGCGGCCAAGACGCTCCTCGACCAGGCCGAGGAACTGCACAATGTCGCTGACGAGGTGGCGGGCTCGGTCAGCGGTCCTTTGAATATCGGCTCGTTCCGCACCTATGCGCCGCTTATCATCTCGGAAGTCTGCAAGGGCTTCCTCGACCAGTTCCCGCGCGTCAAATTGCATGTCTCGGAAGGCGACGAGGCCTCGCTCGTCGCAAGGCTGCGCCGCGCCGAGATCAGCATTGCGGTGACCTATTCGCAGAACATTCCGGAGGATATCGATTTCGAGCCGTTAGCGAAGCTGCCGACCTATGCCCTGCTGCCGGCCGATCACGAGTTCGTGTCAAAGGCTCCGCTCCATTTGCGCGACCTTGTCGACCTGCCCTTCATCCTGCTCGACCTGCCCTTGAGCCGCGAATATTTCATGTCGCTCTTCCTGCGCGAGAATCTGGCGCCCAATATCCTCACGCGGACCGAGTATCCGGAAGCCATCCGCAGCTATGTGGCGAGTGGCTTCGGCTATTCGCTGGCGACGGCGCGGCCACGCAACAAGGCGGCCCTCAACGGCAAGCCGCTCGCTTATGTGCCGCTGGCCGGCAATTATCCTCCGATGGTGTTCGGCCTCGCAACGCTGAAGGGACTGCGCAAGACCAGCATCACCCAGGCCTTCGAGCACCACTGCCGCAATGTGATCTCGACCAATCAGATGCCTGGCATGGCGCCGCTCGGCTGACGCGCGTTGTGCATCATTCCCTTTCACTGACCAACCCACGCAATCCCCAGGAGTGCACGGATGAGCCGAATATTCAGGGCTTTGATCGTCAATGGCGCCAACACCAATCTCTATGGTGTCGACCCGAGCGGCGTCTATGGCGCCAAGACATTGGCCGACATCGAGGCCGGCTGCCGCGCCGTCACCGCGACACAGGGCCTCACGCTCGATTTCCGCCAGTCGAATCACGAGGGCCAGCTGATCGACTGGATCCACGCGGCGCGCCAGAGCGAGGACGGCATCATCATCAATGCCGGCAGCCTGACTTACACATCGATCGGCCTGCTCGACGCCCTTTCCGCCTTCGCCAAGCCGGTCATCGAGGTGCATATGACCAATATCTACCGGCGCGAGCCGTTCCGGCATCACTCCTTCATCTCCAAGGCGGCGACGGGAATCATTGCAGGGTTAGGTCCTGACGGCTACGAACTGGCTGTCATGGCCATGGCACGGTTGTTGAAGAGAGAGGCGAAGTGATGAAGCGCGAGGCGCTGGTTTTCTATAGTCCAACCGACGATCCAACAGCCTGGCGGGACGCGCTCGCGGCCGAACTGCCCGACCTCGACTTTCGTCTGAGCGCGCAGCCGGGCGACACGTCCGAGATCCACTACGCCCTCGTCTGGAAGCCACCGACGGGCTTCTTCGCACCCTATCCTCATCTCAGGCTGGTGACCAATCTCGGCGCCGGCGTCGATGAGATCGTCGGCCGCAATGACCTGCCTGACGTCCCCATCTGCCGCCTGTCCGATCCGGGCATGGTCCAGCTCATGACGAGCTATGTGCTCTTCGCCGTCCTGCGCTATGCCCGCGACATTCCCTCCTTCGAGCGCTCCAAGGCGCGCGGCAAATGGGAGTTCATCCATCCGCGCCCGTTCGCCGAGATCAAGGTTGGCCTTCTGGGGCTCGGCGATCTCGGCGCGGCGGCGGCAACGGCATTGGCCAATCTCGGCTTCACGGTCTCGGGCTGGAGCCGCACGCAGAAGCAGCTGGCGCATGTGAACTGCGTCTCGGGCGCCGGCGCGCTCGATGGGTTCCTTGCCGCAAATGAGATCCTCGTCTGCATGCTCCCCTTGACGCCCGAGACGCACGGGCTGCTCGACAAGAGACGGCTCGCACTGCTGCCCGAAGGCGCCAAGCTTATCAATGTCTCACGTGGCCAGGTCGTCGATGAAGCGGCCATGATCGAGGCCTTGCGCAGCCGCCGCATCGCCGAGGCGACGCTCGATGTCTTCGTCAAGGAGCCGTTGCCGGAAGGCCATCCGCTTTGGGCGCTCGACAATGTGCTGATCACGCCGCATCTCGCCAGCAACACCACCCCGGCCATCGCGGCGCGTGATGTCGCCGAGAGCATCCGGCGCATCCGCCGGGGCGAAGAGCCGCTACACCGCGTCGATCCGAAGCGGGGCTACTGAGCGCTACCGTCAACCCGGCGAAGGTTGGGGCCAATTAAGTGCTCTCCACCCGAATATTCGGGCGTGGAATCATGAGTCCTGCTCTGAATTTACCTCCGGTTTCGGCGGCATAGCGGACATGACCGGACTTGCGGCCGGCTCGGCCTGGTCGCGGAAGTCCGTTTCTGCAAGCGGGCTCATCAATGCCGCCCACGCGCTGCGCCGCAAAACTTCTACTTCGTCTGGTTAAATAAGCCTATAAAGTCAATGTTCCCGCCAACCCTTCGGGAATAGGCAGTGGCTGCCGGCAAAGCAAATGTCCAAGAATCTGTGTCTTCATGGCTCCAGGAAAGTGAAAAGCAAGTTTGCTTTTTGGGCACTCGTCCGGACTACCACGACCATGAAATACGCTTCTTTCATTGCCGCAGTTGCCAGCATATTGCTCATCTCGCCCGCAGATGCTGCCTCAGAGAGCTTCTTTGACAACTTGGCGGGAAATTGGACTGGTTCGGGAAAGGCGTATGTCAAAATATACGGTGAAATTTCAGCGAGGTGCCGGGTCTCGATAAGGGGGACCGAGGTCGTTATCATCATGAGCGGTAGTTGTGGAATGTTGGTGTTCCGGCAACCTCTTGGATTTTCTCTTCGGAAAGCGGGCAATAACAGGTATGTCGGAACCTATACGGGCTCCAAGACTGGGCCTGCCAAACTGGAGGGTACCCTTCGCGGCAACCGACTGGTGATGACCATTAGGTGGGGAGGTCTCGTCAATGGGGACCGCACGGCACAGATGGTGCTTGAACGGACAGGCCCCAATTCCTTCGCCGAGACGGTAAATGACTCTGTAGCCGGAACGAACCGCAACACCGCCAATTTCGCTTTTGTCCGCGAATGAGAATGCCGCTTCGTCGTTCTAGTGTCCCGAATCCGAAGTTCGCCACAGCCAGCGGGACCTTGCGAGTGAACTTCGGATTCGGAAGGACATTAGAAAGCTTAATGAATCTAGTGTGCTTTTGAACGCAAGTTCCTGTCGGTGCTGGCCGCCTGATATCAGGAACTTCGCGTTCAGCACACTAGGGCCCGAGACCTAGAAACACTTTGAAAGCCGCCCACACACCCTTCGGATCGAACTGGCCCTGATAGACGGGCGGCGGCGGAGGGCCACGCTTGAGGAGGCGGTAAATGGCCTCCCAGGCGGTGCGAGTTGAGTATTCGAAGGTGAACGCAATGTCTTTCGGAATCTCCACATACTGGCCGATGAGTCCGAGATTGGTCGCCCCCTCCGGCACTACAGGTGGCCTGTCGCCGTGCCTGCGCACCAGCCAGATGTTGTTCACATAGGGCATGTTGCAGGGAATACAGATCGATGACTTCATGATCGCGTCCGATTTCTCGAACCGAAGATGGCGCAGCAATTCCCCTAGGATCTCCTCGCCCGTGCATTGATCCATGCGTTTCTTCACGAAAGTGCCTTGGCGTTCGGGATAGAGCCCATAGCCCCACCAGACAGACGTGCCCTGGGGCTGATCGAGGATTTCCGGCTGGAGGAAGATCGAGACCGACAGCACCCACCCTGAGTCTTTCAAGGTCAGAAGCCCGCCGCTTCCGGGGTCGCTGCGGGTCAGCCTGGTCATTTGATCGATGAATTCCGTACCCGTCGTGGTGACCGTGAATGTCACCCAGCGCGAGTCGACTATGCGGGGGGCGCCGAAGAACGCGTCCGGATTGCCAAAGCCCTTGTGCTCCTCAGCCAGGCGCTTCCACAGCGCCCAGGACCGCCCGGTGCCCACCGGCTTCGGCGCCGCGGTCATCGATCCCGCCGAAAGGTCAGCCGCCTGCGACCCGGTCGTCAACAGCACGATATCCTCCGGCGCGACGATGACCGAGGGCCGCGGCGCCCCCACGTTCGTAGTCGAGTCGGTTGACGGTTATCCGGCCGGGCGACGATTCGAAGCCGATGTCCTTGACGAAAGTGCCGGTCAAGAAGTTCACGCGGCGCGGCTCCAGCCAAGCGACCAGGGGTTTTACGAACGCTTCGTGCTGGTTGAAGGGCGAGCGCAGAACGTGCGCCATGGTCGAGAGGTCGGGGAACAAGTAGACGAAGCGGTTCATGTAGCGGCGGAATTCGACGACGCTATGCTGAGGTAGCGACCCCATGAGCGTCGACCATAACAGCCAAAATTCCGTCTCAAAGAACTTCGGAGAGAAGAACTCCTCTATCCGCCGCCCGTCCAACCACGCTTCGGGCGTGAGCGAGAGCCGCGCGAGTGCAAAGCCGTCGCTCCAGCTCAACCCGTAACGCGGGCCATGCACGGTACGGAGGTCGCGATCGACGATGTGTGTCTGGTCGTCGAATGGGTGCTCCCTGTTGAAAGTGAAGAGTTGCTCTTTGACTGAAATCTTGGGGTTGGCTTCCGTGGGAATTGTTGCGAGCAGGTCGAAAGCACAGCGGAATTCCCTATCAAAAATAGAGCCAGGCAGGTTGTAGCCGCTCTGGGGACTGCCGTCCAAAAAGAACCCGCCGCCCAGCCGCTCATCCGCCTCGTAGATCGTGATGTCCTGCCCGGCAACGCCTGCATTCCGGATGAGCAACGCCGCCGCCGCCAATCCGCCAAACCCGCCACCGATGAGATGCGCCTTCATCTGCTTCCTCCCTGGAGTCCGGGTTTCGGAAGTCTTCCCGTTTCCCGCCGACCGACGCACCGCCGACCAATGCCAAATGGGACGCGACACGCTCGTCGAACAAGCAATCTAGCTCAGCAAGGACTGTGAAGCATCCGCGCTTCCGCTCAGGGTCAAAAGCCGATTGAACAGGCCTCAGCATGAACATCATGATGCTTCAAATTTTAGGTAATGCTCATTAGATCCTTTGACAGGAGCGCCAAACTGGCGTCTTCTGAATTCCGGGACTGGGGTCGCTCGGTCTCCATCTCCCGCATTGATGACTGCGCGAGCAATTCGGCAACGCATTCGCCGATTCAATCAATTAGCCCACGCCAATACGACCAAAGCTGATTTCATGCGCTCATTCAACGAGAAGCTAGGAGCGAGCTATGCGCACACTATCGATCCTGTCAATCGGAGCCGTCTTATCAGTAAACTCGGCGGCGTTCGCCGGCTCCGAGATGGAACCTCTCAAAATTGCGAAAGAATGCAGTCAGTATTCCGGAGAGGCGCCAAGCTTCTGCACAGTTACCGAATCGAACGTCGCTGCGATACCCAAGGGATCCAAAATCCTCTACTACGGGCCGGTTACCGGCAGTTCGTTGTTTACCAGCAGCGCCGTGGTACTTGCGGTCGGGCCTGGAGACTCGGCTGTTGGATATTGCGTCGTCTACGATACCGCCAAGCCACCGCTTGGTCTGTGCGCATTCCACGCCGGAAGCGGATCTCTCGCCGGATTCCAGGCCATCGCCAAAGTCACAGTTGACGACAAGCAAATCTGGCATTGGGAGGGTGGCTACCTGCTTGGCAGCGCGAAGTAGATTAGACCCGCGCCAAGCCGTGCCCTGTGCACCGTCGCCAGGCAAGAGGAGTTGCGCTGCATACGCCCAAAGCGGCACCGAGACCTGGAGGTACTGGATCGGGTCAGTGAGTAGTTCCGCCATCTGGAATTTCTCGGCTCCGGCTTTTTTAGCAACCTTAGACGACGGGCGGCAGAATTCGGGGAAGGGAGTGACTTCGATGGGCTGATAGCGAGCCGGGGTTTCCTAGAGTCACGTAGAAGCTAATTGAAAAGGGAATGGTTTTTTGCCTGCTCGCCAATGTCCGTTATGGAGTGGATCGCGGACTCAAGTCGGACATTCCGCTACTTCCGGAAAAGGGCCATGTGTGGACGGCTCCGGGCTGTCAAGGTTCTTTTGCATGTCGCAGCGCTGGTCGTAGCAGCCATGTGTTCGGCCTTTGAGCGCGGCTCATAGGGCCGCTGGCCATAATGCCTTCCGCGGATCAGGTCCCGGTCAAAAGCTCGCATTCGACAATGCTGTGGCCCATGTGGGTTGTCCTGATCGCCGGATCGACCGGTTCTGCGTTACCTGCTGTCAGTCCTTTCCAGCCTTCACATCACGCCGTTGCCGGCGCGATCTCGTCCAAAGTCGCCGTGCCCTAGCGAGCCAGCGCGACGGGTTCCCTGTAACGCTCGCCCTTGGCCATCATCGCCCAGGCCATGCGGGCAATCTTGTTGGCGAACGCGATCGCGGCCACCTTTGTCGGCCGCCGCTCCAGCAGCTTGGCAAGCCATGGCCGATGCTTGGTGCCGTGGATTTTCGCGTATCGGATCACCGCCAACGCGCCAGCACAGAACAGCGAGCGCAGGTATCGATCGCCCTGTTTGGTGATATTGCCAAGCCTCTCCCTGCCTCCACTGGAGTTCTGCTTCGGCACCAGCCCAATCCAGGCTGAGAAGTCGCGTCCCGAGCGAAACGCCCTCGGATCGGGAATACTGGCGACCAGCGCGGTTGCCAGCGCCGGACCGACCCCGGGGAGTTCGTCGAGCCGACGGCTGGTCTCGTTTGAGCGATGCCAGGCGTTGATATGCTGGTCGAACGTCAGGATCTGCCGCTTCAGCTGCCATAGTTGACGGCCCAGTGCCTCCAGGCACTCGCGCGCAATCTCGGGCACGCGTCCATCGTCGGGATCGGCAACCACATCGAGCAGCTTCTCGACGCCATTGCGGCCGACTGGTGCGACAATGCCAAACTCGGCAAGGTGGGCGCGGATCGCATTGATCAGCGCAGTCTGCTGGCGAATGAACAGATGCCGCGTACGGTGGAGCATCAGACAGGCTTGCTGGTCGGGTGTCTTGGTCGGCACGAACCGCATGCTTGGCCGCTGCACCGCCTCGCAAATGGCCTCGGCATCGGCCGCATCGTTCTTCTGGCGTTTCACATACGGCTTCACATAGGCCGGCGGCATCAATCGAACCGTGTGCCCGAGTGCCTGCAACTCGCGCGACCAGTGGTGCGAGGACGCGCATGCCTCGATACCAACCACACAAGGCGAAAGCTTCCTGAAGAAACCGAGAACCCGTGACCGCTTGAGACGCTGGCGAATAACCCCCTGGCCGTCTGCGTCAATGCCGTGAACCTGGAAAACAGACTTCGCAATGTCGAAACCGATTGTCGTCACCGCTTGCATATCGAGCTCCTCCGAATCGTGGTCACCTTTTGGCCACCAATCCTATGGCACTTGCGCACCAGGTGGAGGAGCCGTCCACAGCATCAGAAGCGGACTCCAGCATGCGGCGCTTTCGAGTTCCGACGCAGTTACTCCGGAAGGCCAGCTTTGCGAAGGTCTTCGGCAATCCTGTCGCGCAGCGCCATGTGGCGGTAGGGGTGGAATTCGGTCGTTCGCCCAATCCTGTATTGAGGGTTTGTCGCCAGATATTGCTTGGCCTCCTCACGTGCTTCCTCCAGGCTGCCAAGCCGCGCCAGGGCGGCCGTCAATACAACCCGGGACTCGTTTTGATCTGTGGCATTCCTCAGAGCCTTTGCCGCTACCTCATTCAGACCGGCGGCGTATTGGATCGGCGATTGAAGGACCATTCCCAGCAGCGATCATTGTAGCCTCCTATTTGACTTGTCCCCTTGGCGCTACACCACGGCATTGCGTCGGGCCGCCTCGCGGAACCACTGAGCGCTGAGCTTCGGTGTACGCTTCTGTGTTCTGAAGTCCACATACACGATACCGAAGCGGTCGCCGTACCCGTTGATCCACTCGAAGTTATCCATCGCGCTCCACACGAAGTTCCCTTTCAGCGGAATGCCTTCGGCAGTCGCACGCTGCTGCCACATCATGCCGTTTCTCAGATAG
The DNA here is from genome assembly GCF_011046735.1 of Nordella sp. HKS 07. Classification (NCBI taxonomy): domain Bacteria; kingdom Pseudomonadati; phylum Pseudomonadota; class Alphaproteobacteria; order Hyphomicrobiales; genus Nordella; species Nordella sp. HKS 07. Next base: position 914,347 of record NZ_CP049258.1, read on the forward strand.
GTCAGCCGGTCGGAATCGTAGATGTTGCCATCGGCTGCCACTTCGTCGTTCGCCGCACATCCGTTCTCGGTGATGTAGATCTCTTTCGGCTTCCAGATCGAGTGCAGGAGGCGCGGTGACCAATACTGGGACTCCGGCAAGAGCCGGTGCCAAGCCGAGAACATCTTCGGGTGGGAGATGCTGAACGGCACTTCCCGTTATCCCGGCGGCTCGTCCGACGCCATGATCAGAAGCAGCGGGATGTAGACGTTGATGCCGACAAAATCGACCGGCGAGCCGATGATCTTCATCTCATCGTCGGTGAACTTCGGTGCGTCCTTCGCCGCCGCCTTCAGATAGGCATCGTCGTACCTGCCCTCCATTATGGGTCCGAGAAAGTAGCCGTTCAGCGTTTTGGTGGCCGCTTCCGCGGCCTTCACGTGTTCGGGCGCGTCGATGATCGGGATCGCGTGACCCATGTTCTCGGCCGGTCCGACCCTCGTGCCCACGCGTCCCATCGCACGGATCGCTTGTACGGCCAAGCCGTGGCCGAGGACCGCGTGGTGCCGCACCTGATTGAGCGGCCCGTCTTCAAGCAAGATGCCGGGAGCCCCCATCAGACGAACCGTCTTGCCCTGTACATGCAGTTCGACGCCACGGTACGCCGTCTCGGTGACCTGCTTGAACTCGTTGATTGTGAAGAAGTGGCTTACCCGGTCACTCAGGCTCTTCGCGATCACATCGGCATACTGCCCGAACGCTTTCGCGGTTTCGGCTGACTGCCAGCCGCCGTACCTGTCTTGCAGCGCCTGTGGCAGGTCCCAGTGGTAAAGCGTTGCGAACGGCTCGATGCCACCCGCCTTCAGTTCGTCCACCAGCCGATTGTAGAAGTCGAGGCCCTTTTGATTGACCTGTCCGGTGCCGTCAGGAAAGACGCGCGGCCACGAGATGGAAAAACGATAGGCCTTCGCGCCCATGTCCTTCATCAGCTGCACGTCTTCCTTGTAGCGATGGTAGTGGTCGATCGCGACATCGCCTGTTTCGCCGTTTTTGATCTTGCCCGGCGTGTGGGCAAACGTGTCCCAAATTGATGGTCCCTTGCCGTCCTCGTTCCACGCTCCCTCAATCTGGTAGGCTGCCGTTGCCACGCCCCATAGAAAATCCTTTGGGAACTCGCGCGGGGCTTCGTACTCCGGTTTTTGCTGGGCCTGCGCCCCTGGTGGAGAGCTCATTGCAGGTGCGGCTACTCCGAGTGTGGCAGTGCCAATACCCTTGAGGGGATCAGTTCGCTTGGTCCTTTTGCCCATGCTTGCCTCCTGAGGATAACAGGAGTCGGCGCACCAATGGCCAAGTGGAATTGGCGTCGGTGCGCGACGTCGCTTTCGCAGCGCTCCAGCGGCAATATTCGCAGCAACATCAGTTAGAATAGAATTGGGCGGGTGGGCTGTAAACAAGTCGTATTCCGGTTTGGGTCATTTTCTACCGATCCAGCCGGCTCGGGGTGCCGGTTGATGTCCGCTTGGCCCAAAAGCGACAGGCTGCGGATAATGCTGCCGGTTGCTCGGGAGCGATCGGTTAGCTAGTGGCCCATCGAGTCTTTTCGCTGTGCTATCGAGCCGTCCGCCCGGCAGACTAATGGAGTCGGGACGATGGAATTCAGCTCACCAGGTCGAAGAGGCCTATGCACTCAGCCACAAAAGCCTCAGCACCTGCGCCAAGCTCGGCGCGCGCGGGGCGCGCCAGCATCACCTGGCTCGGCCGCGTCTAATCCGCCAAGAGCCGCGTCACTAGCGCGTTGCCGTCATAGGACATGGTTGCCACCGGCTTCGTCGACAGAAGGCTGTAGCCGAAGCCCCCCGCGACGAGGCCGCGCGGCTCGCATTGCTGCCCGAAGGCGCCAAACTTACCAATGTCTCGCGTGGCCAAGTCGTCGATGAAGCGGTCATGATCGAGGCCTTGCGCAGCGGCCGCATCGCCGAGGCGACGCTCGATGTCTTCGTCCAGGAGCCCTTGCCGGAAGGCCATCCGCTATGGTCGCTCGACAATGTGCTGATCACGCCGCATCTCGCCAGCAACACCACCCCGGCCATCGCGGCGCGCGATGTCGCCGAGAGCATTCGGCGCATCCGCTGGGGCGAACGGCCGCTTCACCACGTCGATCCGAAACGGGGATATTGATCGACAACCGGCAAGAACGGCGTTGTGACGGCGTCGCCCCATCCCAGCGAGATGGTTGCACCGCCGGTTATAACTCCCGCCTTCTCCTGACTGAGGCTCTTGCTGCGCCTGATGCTGGTGCCGCTGTTCGTGGAGGTCGTCAATGAAATCGTCACCAAGCACAGCCGACCAGGGGGCGCCTGCCTAATGCGCAAATGGTCTGCTTAACTTCTGTGCCGTCCTCGACCGACGATTCAAAATTGTTGTTAAAGAGCGAGTTACAACCTAACATCTGTTCGGTCGAGTCGGAAAGCTCAACATTGTCGTTGAGCTGATGATTCGCGCGCGGTGGCATCCGCGCCAGTCACAGGAGGCTAATGTGGCAAAGAAAGCAGCGAAGAGAGCCTTGGTGAGACGTGCGGTAAAGAGGAAAGCCGTCAAGGGCGCCTTGAAGAGGCGCGCCGTCAAGAAAGCCGTCGTTCGCAAAGCCGTGAAGCGTCGGGCGGTCAAGAAAGCCGTCGTTCGCAAAGCCGTGAAGCGTCGGGTGGTCAAGAAGGCCATCGCGCGCAAAGCCTTGAAGCGTCGGGCGGTCAAGAAGGCCATTGCGCGCAAAGCCATCAAGCGTGCAATCGTCAAGCGGGCGCTCCGGCAAGCGATCGTTGCTCGCGCGCTCAGCGAAACGGGCGGTGGTTCGGGCTCCGAATGAGCTGAATGCGCCAGTTGCGCCCCGTCACTCCAGACGGGGCGCATGGATCTCGGACGGGTTGCTGATCAATGGCTCCCGACTTTCGGTCGGGATGACCGAACTCAGTTTGCCACGCCGAAGAGACCTCTGCACTCCGCCGCGAAAACTTCAGCGCCGGCGCCAAGTTCAGTGTGCGCGCGGCGCGCCAGGACCACCTGGCTCGGCCGTGTCTCATCCGCCAGGGGCCGCGTCACCAGCGCGTTGCCGTCATAGGACATGGTTGCCGCCGGTTTCGTCGACAGAAGGCTGTAACCGAAGCCGCCGGCGACGAGGCTGCGCGCCATCTCGAAGGACGCGGTGCGAAAGCGGATATGGGGCGTAAGCCCCCTCTCGCTGAACAGCGACAAGAAGTATTCCCCGCTCGGCGGCGGCTCGAGAAGGATCAAGGGCTCGTTTGCCAGCGTCGCCAGCGGCAAGGCGCTCTCCCGCGCCAGCGGATGGTTCTCGGCGAGCAGAACATAGGGTTGAAGTTCGGTGAGAAGCTCGGTCTCGATCTGGTCGCCCAGATTGAAATCATAGATGAGGGCGAGATCGACATCGCCGGCCTTGATCGCCTCGAGAACGCGCCGGTGGTCGCCTTCGACCAGCTTGAGATCGATCTGGCGGCCCCGGGCGGCGAGGCGGCTCAGCACCTGCGGCACCACATGCGGGCCGAAAGTATGAAAGGCGCCAAGCCGGACCGATTCCACGTCTTCCGACTGACCGTCGCGCCGGGTGTCGATGCGCGACGGCGTGCCGTAGGCGCGGTTGGCATAGATCAAGGGTGATCCGCGATCGAGGGCGAATATCTCCTCGACGCTGCCGATAATCACATAATGCGTGCCGATTTTCTGCGCCGACAGGATGCGGCAATCGAAGGCGGCCAGCGCGTCGACGACGCGCGGCGCACCGGTGGCGAGCGTGGTCCAACTGGTGCAGGAGAATTTATTGCCGTCCGGCGTCTTGAAGCGTCCGGCGAAGCAATCGGAGATGAAGGACTGGTCGTCGCGCAGCACATTCACGCAGAAGATGCCGTTGTCGATGATCGCCTGCGCCGCCGGGCTCAGATGATGCACACAGACGAGCAGCGTCGGGCGCGACGTGTCGGCCGAAACCGAGGCCATCGCCGATACGGTGACGCCATGGCGGCCCGCCTGGCCCTCGGTGGTGACGACATTGACCGTGCAGGCGGCAAGCCCCATGCCATTCAGGAAGCGCTGCCGGAGCGCCGGATCGGGAGAATTATCTGGAGCTTCGGCCATGGATTACCTCCTTCAAGCCGGCAGGATGACGGCCTCGTCGAGCGCCACCGAGAGCGCGATCTCTGAACCGAGTGGTGCCTGGTCGATCGCCGTTGCCCCCTTGGTGCGCAGTTCGATCAGGCCTATTCCCGCAACATTGACCCGGGTCTGCGTATGCGTGCCTTGATAGATATGCGCGGCGACATTGCCCTTGATGATATTGGCGCCCACGCTCCGGGGCCCGGCGATCTCGATATGCTCCGGCCTGATGAAGATATGGACCATCTGGCCGTCTTTGATTTCCTGGCGCGCCAGCTGCCGGCCGTTCAGGGTAATCTCCGGACAGACCTCGAAGCGCAAATCCTGGCCCTGCTTCTGGCAGCGCGCTCTAGGCAAGGCGTTGATCTCGCCGATGAAGGAGGCGACAAAGCCGTTGGCCGGCTGGGTGTAGAGCTCGATCGGCGCCGAGACCTGCTGCACCTCACCGCGATTCATGACTACCACGCGGTCCGACAGGCTGAGCGCCTCGCCCTGATCATGGGTCACGAAGATGGTGGTGAGGCCGGTCTTCTGATGCAGCTCCTTGAGCTCGACCTGCATCTGCAGACGCAGATTCTTGTCGAGCGCGGAGAGCGGCTCGTCGAGGAGCAGCACTTTCGGCCTTATGACGATGGCGCGCGCCAGAGCGATGCGCTGCTGCTGGCCGCCCGAGAGCTGGCGCACCCGCCGCCCCTCCATGCCGGAGAGCTTCACCATGTCGAGGGCCCGCTCGACCTCGGCCTGGACCTGCCTGGCCGGCAGTTTTCGCATGCGCAGGCCGAAGGCGATATTGTCGAAGACATTCATATGCGGGAAGAGCGCATAGCTTTGGAACACCATGCCGGTCTCGCGCATATAGGGCGGAACACTGGAGATGTCCTTGCCGTCGATATGGATGGCGCCCGAGCTCTGCGTCTCGAAGCCCGCCACCATATTGAGGAGCGTGGTCTTGCCGCAGCCCGAGGGGCCGAGGAGCGTCATGAACTCGCCCTTGCGAATGCTAAGCGAAGCCTTATGCACGGCGGTGACATTGGCGAAGGTCTTCGTCACCTCGACGATATCCACCGAATGGCCGCTGTCCCCGCCGGTACCACCTAGCCGGTTGTTCTTATTCATGCTGGTCGAGCCACCTGTCATCAGTGAGAATCTATCGCGAGGACCTTGCGCAGGCCGAGGAAGTGATTGGCCACCAGCAGTATCAGCATGGTGGAGATGATGAGCAGCGCCGAGACCGCGGCGACCGTGGGATCGGTATATTCGCGCATGTAGTTGTACATGGCGACGGGCAGCGTCTGGGTGCGGCTCGCCGTGACATAAAGCGAGGCCGAGAATTCGGTGAGCGACAGGATCGCCGCCACCAGCCAGCCGCCGGCCATGCCCGGAATGATGAGGGGTATGGTGATGCGGCTCAGCACCATCAAGGGCGAGGCGCCGAGATTGGCGGCGGAGCGCTCGAGATTGGGATCGATATTGAGCAGGCTCACATAGACGGCGCGGGCGACGAAGGGCAGCACCAGCACCACATGGGTGATGATGATGATGGTGAGCGTCTGGGTGAGGCTCAATCGCGCCCCGAGCAGCAGGAAGCCGAAGCCCGTGGTGAAATGCGGGATGATCAGCGGCGAGGACAGGATACCCTCGAGCAGGCTCTTGCCCGGGAAAGCATAGCGCACGACCAGGAAGGCGAAGGCCGTGCCGACGGCGAGCGCCAGCGTCGAGGAAATCAAGGCGATGATGAGGCCGGTCTGGAAAGCAGCGCGGAAATCCGGATAAGTGAGCGCCTTCTCATACCAGCGCAGCGAGAAGCCCTCGGGCGGGAAGGACAGGATCTCGCCCGGATTGAACGATGTCATCACCACGACGATCGCCGGGATCGTCATGTAGAACAGGATGCAGCTGACGACCAGCCAGAACAGTGTTTGTCTCCACATGGCTCTCGCGGCTCCCGTCAGTGGATCGCCGTCTGCCGCTCGAGGCGGCCGGCGACGAGTTTCATGAGCGCCAAGCTGGCGAAAGCGCTGATCAGCGCGATCACGCTGAGCGTGGCGGCGAAGGGGAAGTTCAGGGCCGAGAAGCCCTGCAGATAGATGGCGTTGGAGATCATGAGAACCTTGCCGCCGCCGATGAGCTGCGGGGTGGCGAAGGCGCTCATCGTCCAGGCGAAGATCACAATGAATCCGGAGACGATCCCGGGCATGGTGAGGGGGATGATCACGCGCAGGATGACGGTCGCGGGCGGAGCGCCCAGATTGGCGGCGGCCTTCTCGTAATCGGTATTGATATGGCTGATGGCGGTGGCGAGGATGATGATCATCACCGGCATGGCGAACTGGACCAGCGCGATGACGACACCGGCGCGCGTATACATGAAGGTGACGGGCTCGGCGATGATGCCGAGATTCATGAGCACCGTATTGAGGAAGCCATTGGTGCCGAGCACCAGCATCCACGCATAGGTGCGCACGATCTCGCCGGTGAACAACGGCGTGATCGACAACAGGATGAGGAGCGTTCTGATCCACTCGACCTTGGTACGCACCAGCGCGAAGGCGATCGGATAGGACAGTATCAGCGTGAAGAAGGCGGTGGCGAGGCTCAGCACGAAGGTATTGACGACCGCCATGAAGTAGACCGGCCGGTAGATGCGGGCGAAATTGTCGAGCGTGAAACCGCCGACATCGAGAGAGCCGGGGATGAATTCGCGGAAACTGTATTGCAGGATCTCAGCCAGCGCCGCGAGGAAGATGACCGCGACGAGTATGGCCGGAACCAGGAACGGGATGAGGAAGGGGCGCTTGGACATTGGCAAATGAAATGGATGGCCCGCTTGCGGCGGGCCATCCAATGTCCGCTTATTGCATCATGTTCTCGGTGAACCACACCTTCCAGGTGGGCAGCAGCTTGGCCTGGACCTCATCCGGTGTCACGATCGCCTGGGTCGACCACTGCTCCGGCGTGGTGAAGATGCCCGGCAGTTTGGCGAGCTCCGGATCGATCTGGGCATCCTTGTTCATGGGCGAGCATTTGTGGAAGTTGCAGATATCGCGCTGCACGATCGGATCGAGCGCGACATTGATGAACTCCTGCGCCGCGTCGAGCTTCTTGGTGCCCTTGTTGATGCCGAGCGCGCCGATGCCGACGACCGCCCCTTCCTTCGGGATCTCGATGGTGATCGGCACGCCGTTCTGGATCAGGTGATAGGCGTTGATCGACAGCATGATCTGGACCGGCGTTTCGCCCGTCTTGAGAAGATCCTGGCTGGTCGCGTCCGACTGGTAGAAGGCCTTGATATTGGGCTTGAGCTTTTCGAGCAGCGGAATGCCGGCTTCCCATGTGGTGGCGTTGCCGCCGGCCAGGATCGCCGATGCGACGATGATGTGGCTCGGATCGAAATCCGGCATCGACAGCTTACCCGCCACACCTTCCGACCACAGGTCGTTCCACGAGCTGATGCGGAAGTCCTTGGGCATGAGATCGGTGCGGAAGACCGGGCTATAGACATAAGAATAGACGCCGACTTCATAGTCGCCGCGATCCGCCGCCGGATGCAGGTTGGCGAAATTCGGGATCTTGCTCTTGTCGAGTTTCTCGAAGAGGCCGTCGGACTGATAGAGATAGCCGACATGGCTCGTCGTATAGGTCACGTCCGATTCAGGATTGTCCTTGGCGACTTTCGCTTTGGCGAGCCGGTCGAGCGTGCCGCCGGTGATGAACTCGACCTCCATCCCGGTGCGCTTTGTGAACTCCTTGGCGATGATGGCGGCGCCGTCCTTCCAATTGCCGCCCCAGACGCTGACAATGAGCTTTTCCTGCGCCGAAGCGGCGGTGCTGGCGAGGGTGACGACGAGCGCGCCGAGCGCGACCCAAAGCTTCTTCATCTGGACATTTCTCCCTGTTTGTTTGGCGTTTTCTATATTGACCCTGCGTAGCAACGCCTGCTTGAGGATCGGGACAATCTTACGGACAGGACTAAATCAGAGAATTATTATTTTTTGTTGGTCTGCTTCCAATGTTCCTAAGCAGAAGGCCACTCGCCAAAAACAAATGCGCCAGGCCGTTGCCGGCCTGGCGCATCCGCAAAGAAAGTCCGAAAAACGCCGCCTACTGCATCATGTTCTCGGTGAACCAGGCCTTCCAGGTCGGCAGCAGCTTGGCGCGGACCTCATCCGGCGTGGTGATCGCCTGTGTCGACCATTGTTCGGGGGTCGTGAAGATGCCGGGCAGCTTGGCGATTTCCGGATCAATCTTCGCGTCCTTGTGCATCGGCGAGCATTTATGGAAGTTGCAGAGCTGCCGCTGGATTTCCGGATCGAGCGCGACATTGATGAATTCCTGCGCCGCATCAGGTTTCTTGGTGCCCTTGTTGATGCCGAGCACGTCGATGCCGACGACAGCCCCCTCTTTCGGAATGGCGATTGTGACCGGCACGCCATTGGCGATCAGGTGATAGGCATTGATCGACAGCATGACCTGGACCGGGGTTTCACCCGACTTGAGCAGATCCTGGCTCGTCGCGTCCGACTGGTAGAAGGCTTTTACGCCGGGCTTGAGCTTCTCGAGCAGCGGAATGCCGACTTCCCAGTTCGCCGCGGCACCCCCGGCGAGCACCGCGGAAGCGATGATGATATGGCTCGGATCGAAGTCGGGCAGCGACAGCTTGCCCGCCACTTCCGACGACCACAGATCGTTCCACGAGCTGATGCTGAAGTCCTTGGGCATGAGATCGGCGCGGTAGACCGGACTGTAAACGTAAGAATAGATGCCGACTTCATAATCGCCGCGATCGGCAACCTGGTGCAGACCGGCGAAGTTGGAGATCTTGCCCTTGTCGAGCATCTCAAACAGGTCGTCGGCCTGATAGAGGAAACCGACCTGGCTCGTGGTGAAGACCACGTCCGATTCCGGATTGTCCTTGGCGACCTTCGCCTTGGTGAGACGGTCGAGCGTTCCCCCGGTAATGAATTCGACCTCCATGCCGGTGCGCTTGGTGAATTCCTTGGCGATGATGCCGGCGCCTTCCTTCCAGTTGCCGCCCCAGATGCTGACGACAAGCTTCTCTTGCGCCGATGCGCCGTGCCGGCGAGCATAAGGACCATCGCGCCGAGCGCGATCCGAACTCTTTTCATGCAGTCGTTTCCTCCGTTTATATGACTTCTTGCTCTCGATCACGGCGGTCGCCGCGATCCATTTTTTTGACCGCGCAAGAGTCTGTCCGAAACGGCAGGCAAGGTAACTATTATTTTCCGTTCATCTGGTTCTGATGTTCCAAAGCAACACGGACCTAGCGGGGCACCTGGCACCGTCCCGATCCTCGCCAGCCTCGGGCGTGACCTGAGACTTGCTCACGACACCTGCGCACAATAATGTGCACGATATGATTGTACCATTGCCGCAAAACACCAGCGTCATCCTCAAACGCGACACTGCTACGCTGCCGACGTGAGCACCGATCGGTCGCCGGAGACCGGCGCGCGCTACGCGCCGGCCGCGGGAGGCGCTGCCTTCGTGGCGTTCATCATCGTCATCGGCCTCAATCTGCGCCCCTTCCTGACGGCTGTCGGCCCTTTGGCGCAGGAGATCTCAGGCGCGACGGGCATGGGCATGACGGTGCTCTCCGTCATGACCTTCCTGCCGATGCTGCTGATGGGCGTGCTGGGCTTCGCCGCACCCCGCCTCCAGCGGATGCTTGGCGGGCGCGGCGTCGTCCTGGGCGGCATGCTGCTTCTCGCTTTGGGTCTGGCTTTGCGCGGCATCGCCCATGAGCAGATCCTGCTTCTGGCATCGGCCCTGATCTGCGGCCTCGGCGTCGCCGCCGTCCAGGCGGTGTTCCCGGGAATCCTCAAGGCCCGTTTCCCGCATCGGGTGTCCACCATGACCGGCCTCTATTCCGCGTCCTTGATGGGCGGCGGCGCACTCGGCGCCTATCTGGCGCCGCGTGTCGCCACATGGGCCGGCAGCTGGCAGTTTTCCCTTGCCCTCTTCGCGCCTTTGGCGCTCCTCGGCGCCTTGCTCGCCGCCGTGATGATCAGGAAATCCACTCCGCAAAAGCGCGCCGAGAACGGTCCGATGCCATCCTATTGGCGCGCACCGCGCGCCTTCCTGCTGATGGCCTGCTTCGGTCTCGTCAATAGCGGCTATTCCCTCACCATCGCCTGGCTGGCTCCCTTCTTTCAGAGCACCGGCCATACCGCCGCCACGGGCGGCGCCATCGTCGCGGTCATGGCGCTGGCCCAGACAGTGACGGCCCTCGGCCTGCCGTTTCTCAGCCGCAAGTCGCGCGACAAGCGGCCGTGGTTCTGGCTCGCCCTTGCTTTGCAGCTTGCGGGCTTCGGCGGACTCATCCTTGCGCCCGACCTCAGCCCCTATTTCATCGCGGCTTTGCTGGGCTCAGGGCTTGGCGGTTGCTTCGCCCTGGCCCTGGTGATCAGCCTCGATCACCTCGCCGATCCGTGGCGCGCCGGCGCGCTCAGCGCCGCCATGCAGGGCGGCGGCTTCATCATCGCGGCGCTGATCCCGCTTCTGATTTCCGCTCTCTATAGCCTCGTGCCGGATTTCACGCTTATCTGGGCGCTGCAATCGGCGCTGATCCTCATCGTCGCCGTGCTGGCACTCAGGCTCGACCCGGCTCTCTACACACAGGCCCTCGCCAGACGAGGCTGATCAGAATTTCAGCACCGCCTCGACCTCGTCGTCATACATTTCACCCGTCGTCACGAAGCCGAGGCGTTTATAGAAGCCTTCGGCATTGCCGGCCTCCTGACCATAGCTGGTGAAAAGTTCCGTGAACCCTTGAGCCTTGAGGTCGCGGACGATGATCGCCATCGCCTTCTCGCCATAGCCTTTGCGCTGGAAAGGTCCGCCGATCATCAGGCGCCACAGGAAGGCGCCCGGACAGTCTATGCCGTCATCATAGTCGGCCCCGATATGCAGCATGACGAAACCGACCATCGTCTCATCCGCATAGATGGCGCGCATCCAGGCATTCTCGGAAAAATGCGCCTGCGCGATCGAGGCGCCATTGTCGGCTACGAGCCCGCGATGCTCGGGCGACAGCGTTTTGCTGAGCTCGCATACGTCCCAGACGGTCAGCGCGGAAATCCGACGCAGCGTGATTTCGGCGTCGGGTGGAGATTGTTCGGTCATGATCATCCTGTTTTGCTGGCCCGCGCATAGAGGCGATCGTTGCCGCGTCAAGCCGCCGGATTGCTTGCCTTGTGCGTGCAAAGCAGTATTTGTGGGGCCGCTACCGCTAGCTAGACTAGAGGAGGAACTTCTCTAAGCTCCATTTCATCGGCAAGCGGAAACCCAATCGTTCAGCCATTACTCCGCGCTCAGTTTACGTGGCGACATTTCTTGGCGCATTTGTTGGTGGCCCAAACAAGTCGGGATTTTCGGTATCAATATGAACACCGCCGAATGTGCCAAGCCGGGCGTTGGCGCCACTGGGCGCAATATCTGAGACTGCTTGAGCAATAGCTCGCCTGCAGATTTGCCAACCGTGACAAAGTGCTGGGTGCCGCCTTGAGGGCAAGCTGATCGTACGCAGGATTGCCGCGAGCTTTCGCCATGTCGGCAACCTCGCAAGCATGGGAGAATCTTGCTGAATCACGGAGCAGGCGAGGACGAGGCGTCGGTATAGGCTTGTGAGATTGACTTGCAGCTTCATCGCCTGTCGTCACGCCCGGCTGTGACGGGGAGGATAATCGCGTTCTCACAAGAGCGGGCTTGCCATTGCTTCCGCAGTAAGATGCCGTGCTGGTTTGTGCGACATTCTCGAGGACATCACCCCCATCCTTCTTGATCCACGCACGCAACAAAGCTTGCAGGATCTTACAGGCCTTTCGGAGATCGAGAGCCATTCGGTTGATCCTCTAGCAGGGGTTTGATGATCTGAAGGATTGCGGAGTTTTTACTCGGAGATGAAACGTCTTGGAGCCGCCAATTGGGTGGCCGGGCATAGGCCGGCTATGGTTCGGTTAAGCCCAGCCGTCCAACACAGCTGTCGAAGTCCGAACGCAACTCCAAGCTTGATATTTCCCAATCCTGCCGTTTGGCCCACGATGTCAAGCGTCCATCACTCCGAGGACACACAATCATGCCTGAGGCCGTTGCTGCTCCGCCGTCTCGCGTTTCGGACTTTGCTGAATCCGGTGGGATCGTTTCTCTATTTTTCTTCTTCGCCTTTTTCGTGGGTTATCTTAGAAAATCATCCAGTGACTGGAACACCCCGGCGCTCTTCCAAAGCGACCGATTGCCGATGACATAGACGGCTTCTTTCGCCCGCGTCACGGCAACGTTCAGGAGATTCGGCCGCCCACCCGCCCAGCCGCGCGCGCCGCGCTGCTCGGCATTGGGCGCGCCAAGCAGGAAGAAGACCGCCTCCGCCTCGCGGCCCTGCACCGTATGGACCGTGCCCACGCGCTCATAGACCCAGGCAAAGGGGTTTTCGACCCATCCCCCAAGCAGGCCGCTGGAGCGGAGCATTTCCCGCATCCGGTCCTGAACGACGACGAACGGCGTCACGATGTAAAAGTCGGGTTCGATTCCTCTGTCCCGAAGCTGCCGCAGCAGTTCCAACAGCACTTCGCCTTCCCGCTGGCACCATTTTTCTTGGCCGCGCCCCTCGACATCGATCCAGCGCGACGGGCCGAGAACATCGCGAATGGCCTAGGCTTTGGCCGTCTTTGCCTGCACCATGAGGTTTTCATAGGCGATCATGTTCGAGACAGAGAACATCGGCTCGTCGCAGCGCCTGTGAACCAGCAGCGGCACACCTACTTCACGGGTGCCGAACTTGGTCTCGAAGGTGCCGTAATATTCGGTCGCGGCATCCGCCAAAGTCTGCGCCGACGCTCCGGGCGGATTGTAGAGCAGCGGATCGACCCCGAATTGACGGCACATCGCGTCGGTCAACTGGTCCGGCAGGACGACCACGGGCTCGATCTGGATCGGATCGCCCACCACAACGGCGCGCTTCGTTCTCATCAGCGCTCCCACGGCAGCCTGCGGCAAAGCCTGTCCGGCCTCATCCACAAGAAGCCATCCGAACTCCTCGGGATCGATCCTGCCGAACATCCGGGAGACGGAAGCGAATGTCGTCGACACCACCGGCACCAGAAGGAGCAAGGTCGACCACAGATGCGGGATCAGCGCATCCCTTTCGGCGTTGCCCAGCGAACGAACGCCGAAACTGTCCATCAAGGCATTGAGATTGTGCCGCACCGGCCTCGCCGCCGCGTCGATGAAAGCGCGGTGCAGATCCATCGCGGCCTCGAACACGTCGTTACGCAGCCTCGCCGTCTGATCGTCAAGCCACGGCGCGGTCTTTTGCCTATCGGCATGCCGTCTTTCGAAGAACTCTTCCGAGAGGAAAGTGCCTGAATATTGCTCCGCGAGCGCCGCGTAGCGTTCTCGATCCCCCTCATGCGATGCGATCAACTCCGATCTTGTTTTCTGAAGTTCTTCAGCGTCGGCCTTCAGCCGCGAATGCGCCGCCACCTTGGTATCGGCATCGGACTTCAAAGAGACGAAGCGGGCATTCGCGCCCTTCAGTTTTTCGGCCAATGCGCCATGATTTGACTGCCAGGCGCGAAAGGTCGACGTTCTGAAAAGGCGACTCCAGAAGCCGGGCCTTAATTGCATCGCGTCGTCCACATTCCGCTTCAGCGCCAAAACCAGTTTTTCCTGGCTTTGCTGGAGCAAGACGGCATCATCGGCCGTCTGTTCCGCCTCCATCAGCGCAGGCCCGCGCGAGACGATCTCCGCTTCGATCTTTGCGAACTTTGCCCGGGCCTTCGCCATCGCGATCAACAGATCGTGGATGACCTGCAAGTTCGCGAGCGCGGTTTTCGCCTCGCTCAGCGTCTTCGTAAATTTATGCCGCACATTGCGCCAGCGCTTCAGCGCATCGTCGTGACCTTCAGGCGCGTTTTCCCGCTCGACGATGACGGGGCGGCGTTGCCGGTTTCCGGTTTCCGTCTTTTCGGTGATCAGCTGCGGATTACCGCTCGCCTCCTGCAAATACCGCTGGAAGCCGACATCGTCGTCCCACCAGAAGGTCTGGCGAAAATCGCTGCGGTTTCTGGCATTGCCGAGCACGGCGGCGATCACGCCCCAGCTATCGCGCTCCAAAAGAGCATCCGAAACCGTCTTGAAATATCGCAAGCCCGTCGCATCGGCCGCGATAGCACCCATTCCGGGCAATTCCGCGCTGACATTTTCCACAGCCTTGTTGTTCGATGAGGCGACGATGATTTCATGACCACGCAGCTTCTCATCCAGCTTGTAGAGATGGATGAAAGCGCTGCCTCTTTTGATCTTCTGGCCTGATGGCGTAAAGGCGTCTTCCGGATCGCCGAATTTGCAAAGAAGCTCAGCCCGCTTTGTGACGATCGCCGCCACGATGTCCCGGAGCAACGTCGTCTTCCCGGTTCCAGGAGGTCCGTTAACGGCAAGGATGCCGTCCGATGTCAGGTCCTTGATGGCAAGATTAACAGCGCACTGCTGAAGCATGACCAGCGGATGACGGCCGCTGGCGGGCCACGCGCCAGACGGAAATCTTACCGGCTCCAGCGCCTCCGAAAGCGCCTGGTTGTCCTTCATCAGGTTCCGCCGCGCCTTCGGTTTTGTCGTGCCAAGATAGCGGTTGAGGTTCGCCGTACCCTTTCGGTGCCGGTTAGCTCGGCGGCCCTGGCGAGGTCCTCAAGAAAGAACGAGTTCAGCAGGATCGATTCAGGCGGGTCCTGGAGCTTGAAATACTGATAGGAGCGGACGGCGAAGACAGGCTGTTCTGCGAAACGAGCGTCCAGCCCGAGCGTTTCCACCAGCCACCGATAGGCGGCATCAATCGCCTTTGCCGTCAGCGGCAGCGGATTGCCGTCCTTGTCTTCGGAGACGATTTTTTCCTCGAGCTGTTCGACCAACTGGCGTTCGACCTGCGACCAGTTACCAAGGTCGCGCAGCCTCCCGGCCAAGGCCACGGGAACGCCCCAGCCGAAACTAGAGATCGAAACGGCCTCACTCTCGACTGGCCTGCCGGTACGATCGACCATGATCGTCGCGAGCACGGCTTCCCCCCGCGCCGAGGGTCTTTCAATCCGGCTATCCGAATAGATCTGGAGCAGCGAGGAGACTGCCGCCTCCATATCGATGCTGCCCAGGACGATCTGATAATAGAGCTTCTGGTTGGGACGGCTTTTCTCGCCATCCCCCTCCCAAGGCAGCTTGCCCTTGTCCAGTGGCGCGATACGGAAGCGGTCTCCGCTTGCCAGGTCTTCCGGCTTACGGAACGAAGGGGGCGATAACACCTCCATCGCCGTCCATGCACCAAGAATATCCGTTGCCTTGTTGGTAACAGGCGGCGGCTCCGGAGCTATACGAACCGGCCCCCGGATTTGCGGTTCCTTGATTGGCTCGGCCGCGTGAGCGGACTGCTCTGGCGGGATCGCAGCAGCTGCACGTGAAGATGCCGCCACCCGTGCGCGGGATTCCCGTGCAGCCTCAATCTCTGCTTTAGCTTTGGGCGTCTCGCGACTGACAGAAACCGCCTGAAGCGCCCTTCGATGCAACTCCCTCGCCCGCGGCACCTTCCGCTCGGACAATTCGGCAAGCAGGGTCTTCAGAAACTGCGGATCATCACGGTTCTGATCGAAGAGCTTTTCAAGCTCTGCTATTCCTTTCTTCAACAACGGCCTGGAGGACATGCTCACGCTTGTTCTGTTTCGCGGAAGTCTCGCACAAAATTTAACAGGAAATCAAAGAATTGTGGGCCTGTCTATTTGCCACGCGTCCGCTCAACCTGCTCTTCCACATGCGCGTCCAGCGCGGACGTCACCGCGCCGATCCAATCGCGGAGCTGCAATGCTTGTGGGGATTATCGATTCCCTGGAAGCAATCGAGGCTCCGAAACCCACGCCAAGTTGGCCCCATCCCCGCTATATCGACTGGGCGCCGGTGGAGCACCTCCTGCAGGGTCACTGCGTCAAATAGCGCTTTACCCAAAGTGATTGAGCCGCCTTGAGCTCGATCAACACATGATCTGGAACGCTTCCCGTTCGCCGAATGGCGGTCAGGCACGCCGCCAAATCTGTGAGCAAGCCGTTGACTTCTCCGGCGCAACAGCTAGCTTCGCCGACGGAGCTGGTTCTGCCGCAAGGCAGATTGAAAGGGAACACAGTGAGGCCGAGTCTTCGGCCGAAGCTGAGACTGCCCCCGCAACTGTAACCGTTGAGTCCTCCCCCAAATGCGCCACTGGCCGTAGACGGCCGGGAAGGCGGGAGAGGACGACGACACGGAAGTCAGGAGACCTGCCGGATCCGGTCACCCATGCTTGACCACGGGGTGTGGTCGAGCGCGGTCGTCCGTGGCGGTGACACGTGAGAAGTGTTGCCGCATGCCGGAGACCGCCGGGGTCGATTGACGTCCATTTCGGACGAAACCCTTAAAGCGCCCATCCGCCTGCGGTTTGTCGAAAACCTCGGGACAAACCTTGTTTGCTCCCGCACATCGCAGTTGGGGATGGGATGAAGAGAAGAATTTTTGGTGCCGGCATCGCAGCGCTGGCCTTGAGCGATATCGGCCTGTTTCGCGAGGCCGGGGCGGAAGAACCGACGATGCTTGATCCGATCCTGGTGACCGACGGCCTGACGCCGATCGAACAGGAAAAATCGGGGCGCGCCTATACGGTCATCTACGGCGAGCAGCTCGAGAAGAACCAGATACGTTACGTCGCCGATGCCTTGCGCCAGGTTCCGGGCTTCGCCGTGTCCCGCACCGGCTCCCATGGCGGGCCGACGCAGATCAGGGTGCGCGGCGCCGAAGCCAACCACCTGCTCGTTATGATCGACGGGGTCGAGGTCAACGAAACCTCCAACGGCGAATTCGACTTCGGCAGCCTGCTGGTCGACGATATCGACCGCATCGAAATCCTGCGCGGACCGCAAAGCGCCTTCTGGGGCTCGAATGCGACGGCAGGTGTCATCAACATCATCACCAGGCGCGGCGAAAGGAACGATTATCAGGGCGCTGCCCGAACGGAAACCGGAACCGACGGCACCTATTTCGGAAGCCTGGGCCTTTCCGGCGGCGGCGAGAAGTACGATCTGGCGCTCTCCGGCGCATTTCGCCGCAATGACGGCTTCAATATCTCGGACTTCGGGCATGAAGAGGATGGCGACCGCAATACCACGCTGAACGGCCGCTTCAATGCCGATCTCGCGCCGAACCTCTCGCTCGACAGCACGTTGCGTTATGTCGATCGCAAGAGCGACGCCGACCCTCAGGACGGCAGGGTGATCGATGGAAACGACTGGACGGCCACCGAGGAATTCTACGGCTCGATCGGCGCGACCAATTTGGCGCTCGACGGCGCGCTGACGCAGAAAGCGCGTTTCACCGGCTCCGACACATACCGGGACAATTACGCCAGCACATTCGGCGGCGCCCGGTTCTGGGACGACGGCAACCGCTACAACGCGACCTATCAGGCGAGCTACCGGTTCGACACGCCGAGCCTTCTCGCCGCGCAGCATCAGCTGACCGGCGGCTATGAGTGGGAACGCGAGACATTCGCCCCTTCGCATCTCGACGAGACGCTCGCGCGCGAGGCCAATTCGGTGGTGGGTGAATATCGCGGCGCCTTCCTCGACCAGCTCTATCTGAACGCCGCGCTGAGACGCGATTTCAATGACAGCTTCGCCAATGCGACGACCTACAGCGTGAGCGGCGCATGGCTGGTGCCGGACACCGCGACTCGACTGCACGCCTCGATTGGCACCGGTGTCACCAATCCCACCTTCACCGAGCAGTACGGATACATACCATCGACCTATATCGGCAATCCCGACCTGAAGCCGGAACAGAGCTTCGGCTGGGATATCGGCATCGAACAGGGCTTCTTCGACCGCTACCTGGTGGCGGGCATCACGTACTTCAGTCAGGATCTGACCGACGAGATCGTCGTCGTCTATGACTCCAACTTCATCGGCACCGCGATCAATCGCGACGGCAGGAGCAAACGGCAGGGTGTCGAGGTGTCGGCGACACTCGATCTCCAGAACGGTTTCACCGCCACGGCCACCTACACCTATACCGACGCGACCGAGCAGACCGAGGATCATGGCCCGCGGCTCGAAGAGATAAGGCGGCCGCGGCACACGGGCTCGCTCGCCCTGGCCTATATTTTCTACGACGGCCGGGCGCGCGTCTTCGCGGATGCCGACTTCAACGGCAGGCAGAAGGATACGGAATACATCACGTACCCATATGACCGGGTGACCCTCGACGCCTATACGCTCGTCAATGCCGGCGGCAGCTTCAGGCTCAACGATCAGCTCGAGATCTATGGCCGGATCGAGAACCTCCTCGATGAGGATTACGAAGAGGTGTTCGACTACAACACGCCTGGGCGCACGGCCTTCATCGGCTTGCGAGGAAGCTTCTGAGCATGCAAAGGGTGGCCCTTGGCATGTGGCGGGCAATAGTGATGCTGGTCTTGCTCGCCGGCGCGCCCACCGCTGCCGAGGGCACGCCACCGAAGCGCGTGGTGTCGATGAATCTATGCACCGACCAGATGGCGATGCTCGTCGCTTCCCCCGGACAACTGCATTCCGTATCCCATCTGGCCGTCGATCCGGCCTCTTCGACGCTGGCGTCCGAGGCGAAGGGTTACGCGATCAATCACGGGCTGGCGGAGGAAATCTTCCTCATGCAGCCCGACCTCGTGCTTGCCGGTACCTACACGACGCGGGCCACCGTTCAGCTGCTGCGCCGGCTCGGCATCCGGGTCGAGGAGTTCGCGCCGGAGAATTCGCTGGACGATATCCGCGCCAATCTGCGGCGGCTGGGCGAGGTGCTCGCACGGCGGGAGCGCGCCGCCGAGATCATCGCCGAGCTCGACCGGGAACTGGCGGCGCTGGCGAGCGGTACCACCCCCGATGCCAGCGTCGCCACCTATTACGCGGACAGCTACACCTCAGGGGCGGGAACTCTCGTCGATGCGCTGATCACGGCATCCGGCCTGACGAATATCGCCGCCAAGCTCGGTTTCACCGGCACCGCCAGACTGCCTCTGGAACTGCTGATATTTGCGAAGCCCGATATTCTGGTCGACGGCGTGGAGGATTATTCGGCGCCGGCGCTCGCGGAGGCGAACTTCATCCACCCGGCCTATCGCGATCTGGCGCGGCGCGGCATCCACACCGCCGTGCCCCCCAAATACACCATTTGCGGAGGACCGTTTACCGCCGAGGCCGTGCGGATTCTGCGCCAGACGGCGGACGGCAAGATGGGCGGCACCGGCCATGAATGATGTCCAAAGATACCGGCTGGCGCTGACCGTCCTTGGCTTCCTCACGATGATCCTGTTTATCCTGTCGCTGACGGTCGGACCCGCGGCCATCGCCTTCATCGACAGCATCGCAGCACTGTTCTCCGAGAAGGGCGATGCGATCGCCCTGATCATGCAGGAGGTAAGGCTGCCACGGGCATTGCTCGGCCTTTTGATCGGCGCGACACTCGGCCTGTCGGGCGCCGCCCTGCAAGGTTATCTCCGCAATCCCCTGGCGGAGCCGGGCCTGATCGGTGTCAGCGCTTCCGCCTCGCTTGGCGCGGTTATTGCCATCTATACGGGCTTGAGCGCCATATTTCCCCTGGCGCTTCCCTTGACGGCTCTGGCGGCAGCCGTGCTGGCGATGTTCGTCGTCCAATTGCTGGCTGGCCTGCGCGGCAGCGTGCTCACCATCATCCTGGCCGGTGTCGCCGTGTCGAGCTTCGCCGGCGCCATGACCTCGCTGGTCCTGAATCTGTCGCCGAATCCCTTCGCGGCGCTGGAGATCGTGTTCTGGATGCTGGGCTCGCTCACCGACCGCTCGATGCTCCAAGTCTGGATCGCCCTTCCCTTCATGCTGCTGGGCTGGATATGTCTGGCGATGCTCGGCCGCGCGCTCGACGCGCTGACGCTCGGCGCCGATACGGCCGCCAGCATGGGCATCAATATGCGCCGGGTTCAGTTCCTGGCGGTGTTCGGAACCGCCGCCTCGGTAGGTGCTGCAACGGCGGTGGCGGGCGCCATTGGCTTCGTCGGCCTCGTCATCCCCCATCTCCTGCGCCCGCTGGTGGGCGGCAGACCGTCACGGCTGCTGCCCGCCAGCGCGCTGGGCGGCGCCTCAATGGTGCTCGCCGCGGACATAGCGGTGCGCCTGGTCGCGCCTGAGCGCGATCTCAAGCTCGGCGTTCTCACCGCCATCGTCGGCACGCCCTTCTTCCTGTGGCTGATCTACCGCGAAAGGCGCAAGCTCGCATGACGCTGCTCTCGCTCAACCGGCTCGGCGCTTCTTTAAGCGGACGCCTTATTCTGGACAGCGTCTCGCTCGACGTGAAACCCGGTGAGTTTGTCGGTCTCATTGGTCCGAATGGCGCCGGCAAATCCACCTTCCTGCGCGCGGTCATGGGGCTTCTGCCCCATACGGGCGAGATCCGTATCGACGGCATGGACGGCCGCGCCATGAAGCCCGCAGAAAGGGCGCGCAAGACCGCTTATGTCGCGCAGGACCACGAGATCTCTTGGCCCATGCACGTCGAGGCGCTGGTGGCGCTCGGGCGCACGCCATATCTGGGCCGTTTCGCGCCGCTGAGCGCCGCCGATCAGGCCGCGGTGGACAAGGCCATACGCCATATGGGCATCGAAGCCTTTCTCGACCGGCCGGCGAGCGAGCTCTCCGGCGGCGAGCGGGCGCGCGTGTTGATCGCGCGGGCCTTGGCCCAGGAAACACCGGTGCTTCTGGCCGACGAGCCGGCTGCCGGCCTCGATCCCGCCCACCAGATCGCCGTGATGCGGCTGTTCAAGGACCTCGCGACGCTGCAAGGCAGAAGCGTCATCGTCTCGACGCACGATCTCGGGCTCGCGGCACGATTTTGCTCGCGCCTGATCTTGCTCGCGCACGGAAAGCTCGTGGCCGATGGAGCGCCCGAGGCCGTGCTGACGCCAGACATATTACGCGCCGTCTATGGCATCGAGGCTCATTTCGGCGAGGCCCAGGGCCGTTTGATCGTCCAGCCCATCGGCCCGGCCCGACGCGATTGATGACGAAGCCCCCGGCCACTGCGACGCTCGGTGCCGAGATCGCGCTTCGGCCGCATCCCGATGGCCCGATCCGGCCGATAGAAGGAGAAAGGCCGGGCCGGTTTGCCTCCGTCGTCGGACTTTCCACGGCTCTGCACGCGGCTACTTTGCTGGTCGTGCTGATCGCGATCGGACCGCCGCAATTGGCGTCGGCGACACAGGAACCGGACGCGATCGCTGTCGACCTCTTCGCCGCGGACGATGTCGGCGCCGAACAGGAAAAAACGACGCCAGGAGTTCCGCCTTCGGCCCGCGCCGAACAGATCGATCCGATCATGCCGGAACAGACGGATCCAGCGCCTCGTTCCCACGCGACGGATAAACCGCCGGGACCCCCGCCCGAGCCGGACGAGCGCGCGCCCTCGCCTTTGCCGATAAACAGAGAAAAAACAGCGAATCCCGAGAAAACACTGGCCAGGTCGACAGAGCCAGCTTCGCGGACAAAAGCTCAGCTCCCCGAGATTGCAAAGACATCGCGCAAGACGAAGACCGAGGCACGGCCGGACGCCAAGGCCAAGAGAGGCAAGGAACCGGCCACGCCGAAGGGCGCGCAAGGCACGGGCTCGAGCGGCGAGCGACCTGACCGGATCGGGGGGCCGAGCAGCAGCGCGGTTGCCGCCTATCGCGGCAAGATACAAGCCCGCGTGCAAAGCGCTGCCGCGCGGTCGGGAGTGGGGGCGCCGGGCAAGGTGGTTGTCAGCCTGACAATCGCCTCGAATGGCAGCGCATCGGACATCCGTCTGGTTCGAACATCGGGCAATCCGGTCCTCGACCGGATCGCTCTGGCTGCGGTCCGACGCGCATCTCCTTTCCCGCCCATCCCCAGGGAGGCCGGGCGCGCGCGATGGGCGTTCACGGTGCCTTTGGTATTCGGCACCCGATGAGAATTCCGGCGCGTCGCTGATCGATGGATCATAGCCGATTTACGTCGCCCTTCCTCGATGCCATCATGGCTGGATGAACAAGACCACTCTTCTCACCCTTCTCAAGGAGGCGCGGCAACGCGCCGAAGCTGGCGGCTTTGATATTGCGGCCCAGAATGAAATCGTCGGGGAACTCGAAAAGCAAGGCCTCCCCCTCCGAGAAAGCGCGCGCCATCCTCGCCAGATTGATAGAGGCCCGGGATGTTGACCTGGCAGAAATGGAACGGCTGCTGGATGTGATGGACCAGGGCTGATACCGGCGACGGGATCGAAGCACGCCCACCTTCAAGTCCCCCCTCACGGTCAAGGACCGGCCCCTATAAGGGGCGTAAAGGTTGTGCTGACCGCGCGGCCATGCCGTCGAATGGAACATATGTTGGAGGAAAGGATTGACAACGCGAAGGTGTGTTCCACTCTTTTATGTCCTTCTATGTTTGTTTTGAAACGCCAGGCTACGAGGTGACTGTACATCGCGCGAATTGCTCATTTTGCCAGTATGGAATCTTCCAGCCCCAAATAGGCCTTCACCTCTCCTGGTCGCGGCCTTGCGAAAACTATGAGGCTGCCTGGGACCACGTCAGAGCTAACCTTATTTTCCTACCTCCAGCGAGAGATTGCCCCCATTGCAATCCCTCCACCTGAAGGAGCTGATTCATTTTCAGTTGTTTCCCGACGCCGTTCGCACAAGAATCTGGCGAGATCCATTTTGCGCTGGGAGTTAGAGCATACCAAAGGCGTATTTTGAGCCGGCAACTATCGCAGCACTGGGCGAAGTCCTCAGACAAGCCAAGGCGATCCTGGAGCGTAGAGAATAAGATACCCCGGCAAACCTCCATTGGGTGGCTCACCTATCCTCCATCTCGCGTCTGAAGGCCTGGCTCCATCACTCATCCTCGCGGAAGTGGTTCAGCCCATGTCCCCCTCGGAAGCGGGCATCAGCAAAGTGCAGATCAGGCTTTCGCCGGAGGAACCGAAGAGCGGCGCGCAATAGGTCGGGGTGTATCGCCGGCAGTGCCTGAGAAGTTGAGATCGAAATCCTCGGCGCCCAGCTCCATATAGAGACCGGCGCGCAGGCGAAGCGTGCCGAAAAACTTGAGCTCCTCCGATGTTTTAAAGTGGGAATCGGCAGCCGAACCTCGAAATCAGAAAACTGATAGTCGCCTTCAATGTTGCATCAAGGTTACAGAAGCAGACGTCACTGTTGGAGTTTTTAGCAACGGGTAAACTTGAGAAGGTTGAACCGCCGAGCCGCGCCGGGGTTTCTCAAGGCGCGGGCGGCGTCATTGAGACGCGGCGCGCATTGGAATTTTTGGAGTGATACGCGGGCGCGAAGCTCTTGCCAGCGGATTGAAAACAAACGATATTAAACGGATCGCGACGCGGCCCTTGCGGCCGAAACGGACAGCTACCCCAGACGAAGACACCCGATGAAGGATTCCAAGTAGGTCCAGCGACGCAACTAGTTGCACTTCAGCCTCAGCCCTATGTCCATCGCAGCTCGGAGCACCTACATCCTTTGGTATATTGCTTACGCCCTTCCTTCGCGTCAATGTCGGTCGAGTGAAGGCGATATTGCTGGCGCGCGGCGACGCAAGTCGCATTGATTCTTGCGCGATTTATGTTGGCGAGAATTGAGTCTTAAGCACGACAACAATTCGCATGCATACGGACGAATTTGATCGTCCCAGACGGCAAAGAAAGGATATGGGCATGAAGAAGCTTTTGAAAGCATCAGTCGTACTGTTGCTTGGGCTAACATATCTCGTGGCAACACCGCTTTTCTCAAGCACTTTTTTTAACGGCGACAAGGCATTTGCGGACAAGCGCGATGT
This sequence comes from Nordella sp. HKS 07, assembly GCF_011046735.1. Lineage (NCBI taxonomy): Bacteria > Pseudomonadati > Pseudomonadota > Alphaproteobacteria > Hyphomicrobiales > Nordella > Nordella sp. HKS 07. The sequence goes on from NZ_CP049258.1 coordinate 938,361, forward strand.
TGGACACGGCAAGCGCGACAAGGCGGGCAAATAGGTCAAGAGCAAACAGCTCCTGGGGGCTAATCCGCTGCTGATTGCAACGGCCCGCAACTCAACTTCAAGGAGCCTTCGACAGGCTCCTTTCTTTGATTCTCGTCAGGACTTTCAACAGTATGTCCATCTCTCCGCAGGTCGGAGCACCTACATCCTTTGGTATATTGCTTATACGCTTCCGTTAGGTCAGAGTCAGTCGCGCTAGGGCGACGTCATGGGCGCTCGGCGACGTAAGTCTCGTCTTTCTGTGATGCGTGGGTGAGAATTGTGTTCTAAGCGCGATGTGAAAATTACGATGCGAGCATGTCGCCCTTAATCTGAAAACTCACCCTCCAACATTTACAGAAATTTGATCTAGGCCTCGATTGTTTGAGTGAAATTCTAATGATATTATACGTGCACGGACGATATGAATCGTCCCAGACGGCAAAAGAAAGGATATGGGCATGACTGTATTCTTCAAAGCATCAGTCATATTCTTGCTTGCATTTGCGTACCTCGTTGCAACACCGCTGGTCTCGAGCAATTTATTTGGCGGTGCGAAGGCATTTGCGGACGTACGCGATGTTGGACACGGCACGCGTGACAAGGCGGGCAAATACGTCAAGAGCAAACAGACCCCTGGTAAGGGAATAATCAGCCGTTCATTGCAACGGCCTGCAACTCAACTTCAAGGAGCCTTCGACAGGCTCCTTTCTTTTATCTCGTCGGGACAAGGAACTCGTGCTGCCCATTGGTGAAACTCCTCGTCAGGATTTCAACGCCGCCATACGGGCAAATCAGCCGGTGACCAATCGCCTGTGGTCCAGCTGTAACCTTTCAGCTACAATTCTGGAATTGTTTCGAAGCTTCCCTCCAATTTATTGACTCGCAGCATAATCCGTCCACAACCGGAGCAGGACGGCTCGCAAGCGACGTACCTAGGAGGGGATTATGCCTAGAACTTTCCTGTTGGCGGGTGCCGCATCCGCCCTGATGATCTGCAGCGCGCAGGCCGCCGACATCGTCGAACCAACTTATTACGACTGGACGGGAGGCTATCTCGGCCTTCAGGGAGGCTACGCCTGGGGCGAGAACGATGTTGGGTTCAGTGACCTTGCGGGTGCGGTACCCAACCCTCCAGTGTTCGAGGGAATTGACGGCGATGACGTCGTCATGCTGGAGGGAGACGACGGCAAAATCGACCTGGAGGGCTGGATAGGCGGCGCGCATGCCGGCTACAATGTCCAGATGGATAGCTTTGTCTTCGGTCTCGAAGGCGATATCGAGTTTGCCGGTATGGACGGCGATACCGATCTCTTCTTCAGCGAGACCGATCCAGGCCCGATCGGCGAAGTCAAGCAGGAGATCGACTGGCTGGGCTCACTGAGGCTGCGCCTGGGCTATGCCATGGACCGCTCGCTCATCTACTTGACGGGAGGTCTCGCCGCCGGCGGGGTCGACTCTGAAGTGAGGTTATTGGCGCCGTCCGTTCACGAGAGCGAGAGCGACACCGCCTGGGGCTGGACGCTTGGCGGCGGTTTCGAATATGCCTTCACGGACGAGTTGAGCGGCAATATCGAATACCGCTATACGGATCTTGAAAGTACTGAAGTGTCCGTCGATCAGGCCGACTTCGGGTTTAGCGGTAAGACCAAGTTCGACAACAACTTCAATGCTGTGCGCGTGGGCCTGAGCTGGCACTTTGGCGGCATCTGATCGCTGCCACCGTCAGGCATCTTGGACATCGGGTCGATGTCTCGTCCTTCGCAGTCAGGCGACATCGGCACCTCTGGACCCGCCTCATGGCGGGTCCTTTGATCCGGTCACCAGGAAAAAGACGTGGTCTGGTTCGCGAGGGACGACAATCTGCCGCCAATGGCCGTGCGCACCGGCCTGACCTCGCACTTTGGAGCCATGAAAAACTACCCTGGCTTCCTCCCCTCAGGAGGCGGAGGTGAACGGCCCGCTGCGTCCAGCCTGAGGCAGCGATTCGTCGACTGTGCGGGGCCGGAACCAATTGAAACTGCCTCACCCGCCGGATCACGCGCTTGCCGCACTGTGATATCTCCAGCCCGTAGATCGTCAGCACCGCGATGAGCGCCAGCGTCTGCTTCTGCTTATTCGAGGTTGTCCACAGCGTCGATCCTGCACCGAGCAATCAACTGTTCACGGTCATGATTGACGACGAAAACTGTCTTGTGAAGGTTGGCACCCTCACGCATTTGGCTCTGAAGTTGAGCCGTCATCCGCAGCGGGACTTGGCGCAGGGGTGGATACACGCCGAGTTAGAAACAATCACCGTTTGATAACGGCGCGCATCCACCCGTCAATGCGAACGCGGCAATGGTTAGCTAAATCGGGCAGTCCGCATTAGTTGCCTTGACTCACTCTGCCTGCGTCCTGCTGGCCCTTATCGCGCTTGGCATGTCCAGGGTCGCGTTTGTCCGCTGTTGCTGTGCCGCCCACCTGATTGCCCGCGACCTGCTTGTTTGCATCCTGCTTGCCCTTGTCACGCTTGGCGTGGCCCACGTCGCGCTGATCTGCAAATGCCATGTCGCCGCCAAAGAAAGTGCTTGAAACAAGCGGTGCTGCCGCGAGACAGCCCAAACCAAGCAGGAACACAGCTGATGCTTTCGCTAGTCTAATCATGCCCATATCCTTTTCTGCTTGTTGAGGACGTGCAAACGTCCATTAGCCCCATCGCATTTGACAACAGGGAGCATGGATTCCGGAATCACGTATGAGAGACCTCACGTCACTTTTGTGTGAGAGCACCTCAATCCTAGATCGGAAGATATATTGCCGCATAGGCGGCATGCTGGTTCAATGTTGCCACGCGCTCAGTGGGAGATGGCGGTGACAGCTCGCGCTCAGTTGACTGACGACGCTCCGTTCGAGATGCCTGCTGCCGCAAGTTATTTTGCTATAGCCCTTCCAGCAGGCCGACGACCAACTCAAATCCGTCTTATCTCGGTGGATTCATCGGCCGAATGCAGATGTTGCTTATAACAAGACCCCTCGCTCAATTCACGACGCTGTCCGCCGAAAAGTGGTCTCGTCTGAAGTGGATCGAAGAACGGCAAAGGTGTTGTGGTGAATCAGTCTAATGAGGCTTTGCGTCGCCCCCACTCCCTTTGCTCCGTGGTGGCAGGATGGCCTAGATCCTGCGCAGGTGGACGCTGATTTCAGCCAGGCTTCCCAACACTATAGCGAGACCGACGTAATACACCCCCTTTGTCGATAGCTTCGCCTGTCGTTGCGAATGTAGGTAAGTATCGAGGCAGTGCCTCTTCCTTCGACCCAAGCGAGCCGCTCGCGATCACAAGCCCGAGCGCGATGTTTAACGCCCCAAGTATTAAGAGAGAGGAATGCAACAATCCGAGCAGCGCCGGCTTGCTCAGGCGATCGAAGACATTCGCAAAGTCCTCTGGCGCCCCAAGCAGACCCTCGAAGCTTTTGTCGAGAGGCAGATCAAAGATGCGTTGGGCGATTTACACGCGTTGTAGCGACGACCTCCAGAACCCTAAGTCGATCGACGATCGGATCAGCGAGGCGTGCGCCCTCATCGCCAGGAGGGGCGGCACCGAGGTCGGCGTCTACACCAACGCCGCGCAATCCGGCGCCCCACGTCGCGTAGCGCAAGTGCCGCCTGCGCGGCGGTCCCATGACAAAGATGGGAGCCTATTTCCGCGGCGCCGAGCAGGCGAATTCGGGCGCCTGCACCAACAACCGCGGCATCGCTGTCGCCAAGGTCGAGGAGATCACGATCGACGCGTTGCGCGCAGGTCGCGCGCTTTGCCGAAGTCTCTTGCGCCCATGTCGACCGCCGGCTCGCCGAGCAGAATGCGACGAGCGCCGATGCCGACCGGCACGTGGCGGAGATCGACCGCAAGATCGCCACCCCTCGCGGCTCGGTAAGTGGAAAACGAGAACCTGGTCCAGGACCCTTGATTTGGCCCGCTCGAACTCGGGGATGGCTTCCGCAGCACCATTGACCAGATCAGGTCAGGTTCGACCGATTGAACGAAGGGGTCGCCGGAAACAGTTAGGGCTTCCTGCTGGTGGCAGGAAGCCCCGACGTTCGCAAAGTTGGTTGCGGGAACCCGCTCTGGACGAGACCGCAAGCGCGCAAGCCTTTGTTTTTCCTTTGGTTCGGTGGGCAGCGTGAGTTATCCGGTAATCTCAGAGAACTTCTCACAGGCTAGGCAGCTCAGTGGAACTTTGGTCAGCGCACTCGCGTTATGTGCCCATTGACATCTACCTAGGGTTCGCTGGCCTGTTCGCGGCGAACCCTTTTTCACGGCCGGCCGATGAAAACCCAGATGACCGTCTATGCCGGCGAGAATGGCGAGACGCCCGTTGTCCGCCAGGTCGAAATGGTGGCAGAAGGCGCCGGCTGGATCAGAAGCCAGGCCTGCCGTAGGCTGGGTTGAGCATGGCGCGAAGTAAGCGAAGCGCCCGATCCGTATATCGCAAGTTCTATGTACATTTTGATTAAAAAGTAGTTTGATTCCCTTGCGTCAAATATTCTGGCGTAGCGTCCGGAAGGTCTTAAATTCTTTGTTAGCCGGGCGGCTTAACCAAGGTTTAGGAGGACGGCATGACAAATCTCCTGAAGACAATTGGCGTGGTATCCACGCTGCTCTTAACCACCGTGGCAGTAACGATGGCGTTCACCACAGTCCCCGCAACCGCCGACGTTCGCGATGTTGGACACAAGCCCGGTGACAGGGGCCATTGATTTGATCACCAGGACTTATTAAGCCCGCTTCGGCGGGCCTTTTTTGTGCCTACGTTTGCAAGAATGTGTTCCCCGAACGCAACGAGACGTCCGTCCTAAGGACATTTCCGGTTTTTCCCTGCTATGAGATGGGCGGTGAGCCCGGAACATTCTTGGTTGCACGGAATTGATCCTCACCTGCCCATCGCAGGAACGCGTGCCCGCTTGGCTTCTCGCCTCTTGTGTCCTTTTCATCTCCAAGGCTTCTCCAAGGCTTGGCGGGCCGTGATTTTTACACCATAGCGCTCTCGTACAGCACATCCTCCTTTTCGCCACGCAAGGCATCGCCCCATCACTCATCGTCGCTGAGCTCAGGCTGCTGCCTGGGAAGCCTCAGGGCCGGCACCAAGCTAGCCGGCGCTCACCACTCAACGCACTGCCCAGCGCAGCGCCGGCGGACCATTTTCAAACGCAAACGAGCCCCTATTGAAGCTCGCCATGGGGTGGCCGGCAACGCACCGCCGTCCCCTTCAAGAAATGTCGCGCCTGCAGGAACCCCGCGAGAATTTCTGCATTGATCTGATGATCCTCTAATCAGCAGCCTGAACCCGCTTCCCTGGCGGGTTCTTTTTTTGAAATGCTAGCGTCCTCGGCGGCGCGGTCGAAGTTGTCTCGCACGGCTCTCTTCGCAAAACTGTTTATGCATGAGATATAACTCGGCGATTTGTTGCTCGGATACCTGCGCGAGAGCTGCGGCGCGTTTGATCTGCTCATCCAGGCGCTGGATCTTGTGACCGAGCGAGCGGGATTTGCCAGGCCTCATTCCTTCCGCACCCCCTTATATGGCGGGGCTTCAGGGTCTTTCTTCTGAGCCATGAACTCGCCAGACGTCTTGTCCCGCTTCGTCCAATGCTCCTCGCCTTCCATCTGAGTCTTAAGCTGAGAGCGCTTGCGTACGGCGCCTTTACGCGCGTTATCGCCGGGCGGTTTATTTACTGCCATGAGAGATTCCTCCAATTTTGCTGAGGAACTTTTTATTCGGTGGAAAGTTCCGCGTTCCGGAGCCACGCACTCCCCTTCGGCACCACAACCGCCGGCATCAGCCGCAATGCACCTGCTGGCGCCGGCGGATCGTTGCAAAACAAAAATGCCAACCCGCATTCCAAAAAAACGCGGGTTCCCCCGCTATAATTACGAACCGGCCGATAAACTGTATTCGCCATCGCACTTTGAGCAGCGATACAACCCCGGCTGGACACTGTGTGAAACGGAGGCACGGTCCTCATTCACGATCCAGCAATAAGGGCATGTCGGATCCTTATCCGGTCGGAAGGCCCCTAATCGGCGCAGTGCTTGGCGGCAATTATCGGCCTCCGCCTCCAGGGCGGCGAGTTCCCGAGCTGCCTCGTCCGTAACCGGATAGCCTTGGCGCCGGGCGATTTCGGCATAGAGCTCGACGCGGCGAACGGTCTGGCGACTCGCGAGTTTGGCGGCGCTCGCCCATAATACGCTGTGAAGTTTCATGGTGGAGTGCATCTTCGAATTTAAGCGAGCCTGCCGCCGCTGTGGTGCTCTGCGGCAGGCTCTCCGAGAGCCGCGCGAGGGCGGTGAGCGGACCCTCGGTGGGGTTAGCTCCGTAGGTCGCTCTGCCTCACCCACCTTCGATAGGCCGGCGTTCGCTTGAGACCCTGCCGGGCCTGTTCATCCAGCTCTCTGAGCGCGTCCATGATTTCATCGAATGTCACGGTTGTGCCGGTCGGCGCCCTGCGCAGTTCAGGAACAGATTCGACGGCGCAGGCGTCAGAGGCCCAGGAAGCAAGAATTGCCCGCTTCTCGTTGATCGAAAGATCAGAGTCGCACACAACTTCATTCGGGTGCATGAAGGCGTCCGAAGGTCGCAGGACACCATCAAGGTTGAGCTCGCAAGGGATTTTCCTTGCCATCTTCATTCCTCGCATGGCACCACCTCACGAAAGGAGCTTGTGCGCGCCACTCCCATTAATGGAGATTTTGCGCGGCTTCGCTGCTTCAGGAATCTCCTTATGCAGCTCTATTTCGAGAATACCGTCCTCATAATGGGCATTCGTCACTTCGACATGGTCGGCCAGGCTGAATTGACGCTCGAAATCCTTGTTCGGGATACCTTCATGCAGATAATGGCGCCCCTGCTCCCGTTCTTTTCGGCCCGCAACGGTCAAGAGGTTTTGCTGAGTTGTGATGTTGATGTCGCGCGTTGAGAAGCCCGCCACAGCGAGACGGATAGTATAATTCGCCTCGTCTTTCCTAATAATGTCATAGGGCGGAAAATTTCCCGGAACCTGAATACCCGAGTGATCCGGCGAAATTTGATCTAGTTCGGCCACACAGACGTTCAAGACCCCCCTCGCAAAAAATTTTATTGTGAGTTCCTTCCGGTGAGCGACGAACACCCTACGCGCCGACGAGCTTCGCGCTCAACTCGGCGTCCGGAACCATTTACGAGCACCCCGCATTACGAAAATGGTCATGATTGCGCTCAATTCATGGCCATCTCGCCCGTCGGGCTATGGATTGCCTCCCAGTCCGGCGGGCACCCTGCCTACGGAACAATTTACCGTTGCATTTCGTTGCCTGTTGCCTGCCGCCGCCGGCAGGCAGCCCAAGGCCCGCCAGGTCTCCACCTAGCTAATGCCCAACCCTGGCGGGCCACTGAAATAGTGCTCGCTTACCGATAAGGCGCGCCCCAGCCAGCGGCCTTAGCTTCCGCTTCGGAGCAAAACCACCTCTCGCCCCTTCGAGGTGTCTATCCGCGTCTTGGCATAACTCTCCGACCATGGGGCGTGGTAGATTTTCTCGCCCTTGGCGCTGATGTTGCCTTTGATCGGACAGCCACCTTCGGAAGAGGAGACCTTTTGAGACGTCTCCCAGCGCCTGCCCATGGCGGCTGGGTTCTGGACTGCCAAACCCCGAGTTTGTCACGCTGCGGTTTCATCTCGAGATCTATGTAGTCGGCCGAATACTTGACGAAGGCCCAGGCCAGACCACGGCTGACGAGCTTTGCGCCGATGTCGGACACGTCATCAGTCGAGCAGCGGGCGATCAACGGGCCATAGTCGTCAAGCTCGCGTCCTTCGCAGGTCACCGTCTTGCCGTCTGTCATCGCCGCCAGGGCGTCGGCGGCAGCCTTGGCGCGTCCCAGGTGCCTTCCGCCGTGAAATATGACATTGGCGCGCGGGTAAGCTTTCCCGAAACCCAAAAGCACCGACGGATGTCGTACTCAACTCGACGCCTGGAACCATTTAACCAGCGTCCGAATTACGAAGAGGGCCATGATCGAGGTGCGTTCATAGCCATCTAGCCGGCGGGCCACGGATGCCTCCCGGTCCGGCGGGTGCCCAAAAACGCAAATGCACGTCCGGGCTTTGCTTTTTCCGAAGCCGGCGAGGGTCAAAAGGCGGCCTCATGGAGAAGAAATCGAGCATCGAGGCGATTGGGCAGAGTGTAATTGAGGAAGCGCGAATGGTGCTCCCCGGCATTCAAGCTTTATTCGGATTCCAGCTTATCGCGGTCTTCAACCAACACTTTTCATCACTACCGATCTTGGAGCAATACCTACATTACGGCGCTATAGTGCTCATCGCCGTGTCTATTGCGATAATTATGACGCCAGCCGCCTATCACCGCCTTGCCGAGCAAACTACGATTTCTGTGTTTTTCGTATCATTTGCTTCATGGCTCATCGCTATTGCCATGGGCCCCCTGGCAACCGCCATTTCGTTGGAACTCTATATCGTAGGGGTCGTCCTGATGGGTCGCAGTTTTCTCAGCATCTGTATTGCTGTCGGACTTTTTTGCATATTCGCGTCCTTGTGGTTTGCATTGCCATTGGCGCTCCGCGCCCGTCGTAAGCTAGATCCTGATTGGTCGCCGCCGAGCGCGAGGCCCCCCAGACCGCAGAATAGAAGCTCCAGATGAGCACAAGGGGAACCGGGCGCAGCGCTGTGGGTTTGTCGCTGTAGGTTCTCCGTGAGAAACAACAATGGCCCGCAGCAAACTGCTTCTGGAACTCGAACCTTACGATAAGAAATCAGGAGCATTGCGCGTCATCATCGAGACCCCAAAGGGCAGCCGCAACAAGTACGATTATGATCCGGACAGCGATACATTTGAGCTGGCAAAAGTTCTTCCCGAAGGCATGAATTTTCCATTTGATTTCGGCTTCGTGCCTTCGACGCTGGCCCCAGACGGCGATCCGCTCGACGTTCTGGTGCTGACGGATGCGCCTGCCGTGCCCGGATGCACACTGAAAGCCCGCCCACTGGGGGCCATTGAGGCTCGCCAGAAGGAAAAGGGCAGCGATTGGATTCGTAATGACAGATTAATCGCGCTGGCCGAGCGTGCCCGCGTGCACGATAGCGCGCGCAGCCTCGATGACCTTGGCCCCCACGTGCTCAAAGACATCAAGGGATTTTTCATCAACTACAATCGGCTCTTCGACAAACAATTCGAGTGCATTAAGGACGTCGGTCCAAAGCGGGCCGCGCGCCTTATCGAGGACGCACAAAAGCTCTTCCGAAAGAAACACTAGCGACTGCACGCTTGCGGTGCCCACGCAGGCCAAGATGGCTATTTGATTTCCGCCCTCATAGATCAGCGCCAATGGCGACCCGCAGGCACTACAGAAATACCTAAGGGCGATTGGAGAGGATTGAATGACCACCGCCTCTTATCGATTCATCCCATCGGGGCCGGAACATTGTTTGAAGCGCCGAGTTTGGCCCGCAAGGACGGCTTTTTTCTGAAGGACAAAACTCATGAGGAACAGACGTGACAATCATCGCGATTTCGACGAAGGCGAACACCCCCGCGACGCCCGTGGGCGATTTGTTGACGATGATGAGGACAATGGCGACCGCTATCAGGGTCGATATGGTCGCGGTGAATACGGCGGACGCGGATCTGGCCAAGGCTTCGGCGAATTCGGATCATCTCGCTTTGGTGGTGATGGCGAGCAAGGCAGGTACGGTGAGTTCCGGGGCGGTGGCCTCACCCGCGGCGGCTATGAGCGTGACTATGGCGGCCCCGAAGGAGGATGGGGCTATCCAGAGGAAAGCCAAAGAAGCGGGACGCGGGGACGAGGCATGAGAGGTGAAAATTGGGGTGGCTACGGTCAGGGCGAAGGCGGATCGGAAAGTCCGCGTTCCCGGGATGAGGATGACTATGATCCTGACTATCGGCATTGGCGGGGCGAGCAGATGAAGAAGCTAGACGAAGACTACGACGAATGGCGCCAGGAGCGGCGCAAGAAATTCTCGGAAGACTTCGACAAGTGGCGCAGCAGTCGGCCCGCTAAGAGCCAAACGGAGCAGACTACGAAGAAATAGAGTAACTGCATCGGCACTTTTCTGAAGATCCCACAGTAAAACCCGCCACGATGCCGAGCACCGTTTCGTGGCGGGCCTCGTTCTGCGAACCTCCTGAGACGACAAAATGGAACTGGTGCTCACTTTGCGGGTTACACAGTGCTCAGGAAGTTGTTCCGAGAATGATCGAAGGAGGACCATATGGGACGCGGTATTCTACTTTGGATGTTGGGTGTTCCCATTCCCATTATCCTGCTGCTCCTCCTCTTCTTTCGTTAGGAGGACGATATGGCAACCGTTACACGTGAGGTTCCGCTGATGGACGAGGCTTCAAAGCCAGCGGTCGTATGGGGACCCATATTTGCCGGCGCATTCGCCGCCGTGGCCGCAACGGCGGTGCTCGTGCTTCTTGGCTCGGGGCTGGGTCTTACCCTAATCTCTCCCTGGTCGGGAGAAAGCGCAGGCCTGGCGACCGTAGCCGCATCAACGGCGATCTGGCTCGTCGTTGTTCAATGGCTTTCCTCAGCTCTAGGTGGCTACCTCTCCGGGCGACTTCGGACCAAATGGGTTGGCGTTCATTCTGACGAAGTGTTTTTCCGCGATACGGCACACGGCTTCATGGCATGGGCAATGGCGACGCTACTCATCATAGGCTTAGTGGGCATCCATACGACTATGCTTCTCGGGGCTGGAACTCATGTCGCGGCTTCTGTCGCTGGCGGCGCCGCCAATGCCGCTAGCCAGACTGCCCAGGCGAACAATCAGAATGAGGCGACCGGCTATCTGGTGGACAGCTTGCTGAGGCCCGCCGATCCAGCGCGCTTGACAACTACAGGCGCGGAAGCAGATCAGGCTGCATCGGCGCAAGCGTCCCGCATCCTCGTAATGGGGGCACTGCAGGGTGAGGTTACTCAAGAAGACCGGACTTATCTGGCCAGTCTTGTCGCCGCAAGGACCGGCCTCGCGCAGCAGGATGCGCAAGCGCGTGTCGAGGCCATCCTCACCAAGGCCAACGGGTTTAAAGCGAAGGCACAGCAGGCTGCAGATGACGCCCGCAAAGCCAGTGCCACGGCAGCCATTCTTGGTGCGCTGTCAATGGTAATCGGGGCATTCATAGCTTCTGTTGCTGGGGCCATGGGCGGACGGCAGCGGGATGACGACGAACTGAAGCGCGATGATGACGAGCTGTCGCTAGTGAGTTCTGCTCGCTATACCTAGAGCCGTGTCAGCCACGGCATGGGCCACGTAGGGCCAGGGCGGACCTCAAAGCAAAAGCTCGTCCCCTGGTTTCCAAAGGAGCGGGCTGGCGTCGAGTTTTGCGGGTGGATTAGAAGATCAGCCAGACAAGGCCGCCTCCGATGATGGCGCTGAGAACCATGAGGATACAGGCGGCGAAAAGCAGGGCTCTTGGGTCGGGGATCATATCATCTTCCTCCGTCAGGCTCGGAAACCGGCGATGGCCGGAATTACTGCAGCGCGGCGACGCGCCGATACTTCTCAGGTGTGTCGTGGCCGTCCCAGGGCTTCGTGTAGGGCGGCAAATGCCTGAAAAGATCAAGCTGGCTTTCGTGGACGTGCCAACTCACCTGTCCGCTCGGCAGGTCGATATAGACCCACCAATGCCACTCAGGGTCCCAGCCTTCGATTGCGGTCTTGGCGATGCCAGCTGGAAAGCATTTCGAGAGGGCGGCAACGACGCGGTTGCGCTCCTCCTAGACGGAACCAATCTCGCTCATCGTTTCTCCTTCAAGAACTTGTAAAACCGCTGCCAGTCCCTCCGCTTGCCCTCGCAGGTCTTCAGGGTGGAGCATCTGCGAGCACCAGGGCACCAATCGCCCTCGCCCGCTTGGAACAGACGAGCCGATGAGCAAGGGTGCGCCGGCGAAGCGCGGGAGGAAGCCGGCATGCAGGGTGCTCCATTGAGCGCCAGCAGTATGATCCGGATCGGTGCAAAATCGCCTGACGCGGACCGCTTTGAATCGCTCATGGGCGAAGCAGATCCCCCGATATTCGAGGCCGGCAGCTATTGGCATCGCTCCTGGGTTGAATATGAGCAGTTGCGCGCCAAGCCGCCTAGGCCCGTGAAACCGACGCCCTCATTCGACTACGTCAAGCGCCGGCCATGAAACGCCGTCCACAACCCGCAACCACCGTAACTGGGCCGCCCCTTGCTCCGGCGCCCTTCAGCAGTCTACCTTCCGAGTTGCAGGCCGTCCTGATCTCTATGACCGACCAGATGGCCATCCGAGCGGCTCGCGAGTATGTGGAGAAACTCGACCATGAAGCGTTGGGCGATTTACGCGCGCTATAGCGACGAAGAAAAGCAGAATGCGAAATCGATCGACGATCAGGTGCACGAATGCCGCGCCGAGATCGCGCGCAAGGGCGGCGGTGACGTCGTCTTGACCTTCGCCGATGCCGGCAAGTCCGGTTTCCACACGGCACAGCGACCGCAGTATCTCGCCATGGTCCGTGCCCTGAAAGAGCGCGGCTTCGATGCGCTGATGGCGGAAGACACCGACCGTCTGGCGCGCTCGCTGAAGGAAATGGCCTCGCTCCACGACATCGCCGAATATGCGGGCGTCGAGCTGTGGACGATCGTCGACGGCCGCCTCACCATGATGCACGCCGCCTGGAAAGGCATTTCGGGTCAGGACTTCCTTCGCAATCTCGCGGTCAAGACCAGGCGCGGGCTCATCGGTGTCGTCAAGCGCGGCGGCATCCCGGGCGGGCGTTGCTATGGGTATGACGTCGCCGGCACCGCAAAACGGACCGTCAATGAGGGTGAGGCGACGATCGTACGACGGATCTTCCACGAATATTCGGCCGGCAAGAGTCCCCGCAAGATCGTGGCAGATCTCAACCGCGAAGGCGTGCCGGGCCCGCGCGGCGGCCTGTGGCGTGTGTCGACGCTCATCGGCAATCCGAAGCGCCTCAATGGCACGCTCAACAATCCGATCTATCGTGGCCGGCTGACGTTCAACCGGCAAAGCTTCCGGAAAGACCCGGAGACCGGCCGGCGCATCGCGCGCGAGAACCCGGCCGATCTCTGGATCTATGAGGAGCATCCCGATCTCGCGATCGTCGATGTGGACCTCTGGGACGAGGTCCAGCGCCGGCGCGCCAACAATCTGAGGGGCCTGCGCAAGCTGGGCGAGTTCCGCCGGCCGCAGTCGCTCCTGAGCGGCCTGATCCGCTGCCGCGTCTGCGGCGGACCGATGACCAAGGCCGGCGCCTATTATCGCTGCGCCGAGCGGCTCAATTCCGGTGCCTGCAGCAATGGCAATGGTCTCGCCGTCGAGCGCGTCGAGAAGATCACGATCGAGGCGGTGAGGGCCGCCCTCCAAGACCCTATCCTGATCGCGCGCTTTCAGAAGGTGTTTCGCGAGGAGGTGGAGCGCCAGCTGGCGGTGCGCCGCGCCGGCGCCGGGGAGATTAGGAAGAAGCTCGCCGAGCTCGACCGCAAGATCGCCAACCTGACCCGGAGTCTTGAGACGGGCCTGGATTCGCAGGCCGTCAGGGAGCGCCTGCACGACCTCGAATATGACCGCCACCAACTGGCGGCCGAGCTCCCCAACGCCGAGCCAAAGGCGCAGGAGAAGGTGCGGCGGATGATCCCGGAGACCCACAGCCTGGCCGCCGCCATGTCCGCCAACCAGAACCTTGCCGTAGTCCTCGCCGGCAAGGACACAGAGGCGTTGAAATTAAGGGAAGATTTTCGCTCGACGATCGCCGAGATCCGCTCAGGCCCGGTCGACGGCCGCATGACGCTGGAGGTCGATGGAAAAGTTCGGGGTCTCCTGCAGGCTGCAGGAGACCCCGAACACGTACGGCACTGTTGGTTGCGGGAATAGGATTTGAACCTATGACCTTCAGGTTATGAGCCTGACGAGCTACCGGGCTGCTCCATCCCGCGTCAAAACGGCTTGGACGAACCAAGGGATGTGCGAACGCGGGATGTATGTAGCAATCGAAATGCTGTTTGTGAACCCCCATCCTGAAGAAATTTCAGTGGAAATCGTTGATTGTGACAAGGAACCCGGACAGGGTACGGGCCGGGCAGTCGAGGGACAGAAAAGTGCCGAAGATCTCGGTGGATCATCCGGCAGGTGAGGCTTTGCGCCGGACGATGCGCAAGACCATGCGGGCATTGGCCCAGGACCTAGAACAGGCCCGAACCGGCAAGACCGTGCATCCGGCAAGGCGGCGCCTGAAGCTCGCCCGCAGCCTGCTGCGCCTGATGAAGCCGTCTCTGGGAAGTGAGGTCTTCCAGCAGGAAAACCAAGCCTTGCGCACCGCCGCCCATGCCCTTGCGGCACTCCGGCTGACCGAAGCCATGAGCGAAGCTATCGCCAAGCTCAAGGCCGCAACCGGCGACGCCGAGGCGGACCAGGTGGTGTTCGCCGCACTCGAGGCGGCGGCACGGGAGCTGCGCGCCGATGTGGTAAGCCCGGAGGAAACCGGCCGGCGCATAGAGACGGCCCTCGCCTCGATCGAGGAATTGCGCCCGCGCATCGCCGACTGGCCCCTGCCCAAGCGCGACATGCGCCTGTTCGTCCAGGGCATGCGCGCCTGCTTTGCCAAGGCCCGCCGGCTGCTGCGCGAGGGTCTCGAGCGGGAAGAGACGCCGCTGCTGCACGAAGCGCGCAAATCCGTCATCCATCACCTCCACCATATCGAGCTCTTAAGTCCTTTGTGGCCGAAGCTGTTCAAGGTCTGGGCGGGGGAACTGCAGGAACTGCGCGAGGATCTGGGCGACCTCAACGACCTCGACGATCTGTCCGACGAATTTGCCCGTCCCGACAGCCCCTTCGCCGCCATCGCCCAGAAGGACCGGGCCCTGGCCCTGATCGACCGGCGGCGCAAGTCCATCCTCGCCCGCATCGCCAACGAGACGGGGCATCTTTTTGCCGAGGAACCCAAGAACTTCGCCGCCCGTATCGACGCTTTATGGCGACATTTGGCGGCTTAGCCGCATCCCCATGCAAATTTGACATCGCTGAGCGGGCCAGCCCTGCGCCGGCCCCGCTTGCCGGATCACTTCGCGGTAGTTAACGTCCCGCCGCAAATGTTCCCCGCAGCCCGCTTTTTCACGTCGCAGCGCGCCGCCACGACGGCCGTCTTCATCGGCTATGGCGTGTCCTCCGGCATGTGGGCGGGCGCCATCCCGGTCGTCATGCGCAACGCCGGGATCGACAGCCTGATGCTCGGCCTCGGCATCACCTTCTACGGCATCGCCTATGTGATCGTCATGTCCTCGGGCGGCGCCCTCGCCCGCTTCGCCAGCAACCGCGCCATCATCCTGGCCAGCATGCCGCTCGTCGCCTTGACCGGCGCCCTGCTGCTCCTCTCCGCGAGCCCGCTCTGGTTCCTCATCGCTTTCGTGCTGTTCGGCGCCGCCCAGGGCCTGCTCGACCTCTTCATGAATGCCGAGGCGAGCTATGTGGAAAGCGACCTCAAGCGCCCGATTTTCACCAGCTTCCATGCCTCGGCTTCGGCCTCCATGGCGGTCTTCGCGCTGGTCGGCAGCCTGGTCAGCGCCGATGCCGGTCCCCATTGGGCCGCCGTCATTCTGTGCCTCGGCATCGGCACGACGCTGGTCTTCGCGGCGCGCCGCCTCAAGCCCAGATTCTCCGCCATGGCGCGGGTCTCGCCCGGCACGCCATCGCCGCCGCTCACCCCCTTGATCATCCTCGGCCTCGCCGCCGGCCTCGTCATCGCCGGTGAGACCGCCGCGATCATGTGGTCGGCCAAGCTCCTCGACGAGCAGGCCCCCAGTCTCGCCGCCATTGCCGGCCTCGGCACCGCCTTCTTCGGCCTGTGCAATTCCGGCGTCCGCGCAGGCGGCGACAGTATTCGCGCCCGCTTCGGCGATATCCCGCTGATCCTCGGATCGCTGATCCTCGCCACCGCCGGCTTCGTGCTGATCGGTATTTCCAACAACTTCCTGCTCAGCACCGTCGCCTTCGCAGTGACGGGCTTCGGGACCGCCTGCGTCATCCCGGCGATCTTCGCCATCACCGCCAGGCACATGCAGGAAAATCCCGCGCGTGGCCTCGGCATCGTTTCCCTGGTGGCGGGCCTGCCGCGCGTGCTGGCGCCCTGGTTCTTCGGCTGGGTGGCGACCGCGCAATCGACGAGCTTCGCCTTCGGCCTGTGCGCCGTGGCGATGGCGGTGGCGCTGGGATTCATCCTGCTGCTGCAGCTGATGCAGAAACGCACAGCGGCTCCCGCAAAGGCGTAGAGCAAATCCCGCCAAAGTTGAAGACTTTGGCGATAAGGATTTGCTCCACCATATTAACTTGGCGCGAATCCTTTTCGGCGAAGTGATTCCACTTCTCCGGGATGCGCGCTAGTCTCCGGAAACATCATCGCCTGCGGCATGGGCCGACCGAGGAAATAGCCCTGCGCCTCGTCGCATCCCTCGTCCTTCAGGAAATCGAGATGCGCCTTGGTCTCGATGCCTTCCGCCAGAACCGGGATCTCGAGACTGCGCCCGAGCGCCAGCACGGCGCGGATAATCGAGGCCGACTTGTGGTGCTTGCCGAGCTTGTCGAGGAAGGAGCGATCGATCTTGATCTTGTCGAAGGGAAACGACTGCAACGTCGACAGCGAGGAATAGCCGGTGCCGAAATCGTCCATGGCGACCGAGACGCCAAGCGCCTTGAGCCGTCTCAGCGTGTGCAGCGCCATGTCGGGATCGGACATCAGGAGCGACTCCGTGACTTCGAGCTCGAGACGCTTCGGCGAAAGTCCGGTCGCGACGAGGACGGCATGCACGGTCTCGGTCAATCCGCCCTGGCTGAACTGCACCGGCGAGAGATTGACGGCGATCCGGTAGGGCTCGGCCCAGGATGCCGCCGTGGCACAGGCCTCACGCAGCACCCATTCACCGATCTGGACAATGAGCCCGGTCTCTTCCGCGATGGGGATGAACCCGGCCGGCGAGACGAGCCCGCGCTGCGGATGGTGCCAGCGGATCAGCGCTTCATAGCCGACGGTCCGGTTGTCGGTGAGGCGCGACTGCGGCTGGTAATAGAGCTCGAATTGTCCCTGCGCCAGAGCAAGCCTCAGGTCACGCGTCAGATTGCGCCGTTCGCGCACCTCGAAGTCCATATCGGACTCGAAGAAACAGGCGCGGCCATCGGCGCGATCCTTGGCGCGATAGAGAGCGAGATCGGCGTTGGCCATGAGCTCGGGCGCGGTCCTGGCATCGGCCGGGAACAGCGCGATGCCGACGCTCGCCCCGATGAACAGCTCGTTGCCCTCGATCGTCATCGGCGCGCGCAAGTGGGCGAGGATGCGCTCGGCGAAAGCCACGACCTGCTGGGGGCTGCCGGCATCGGGCAGGATGGCGAAGAACTCGTCGCCGCCGAAACGGGCCGCATATTCGGACGTGTTGAGGGCGGCCTTGAAGCGCCGGGCAATGTCGTTGAGCACGAGATCGCCCGCCGCGTGTCCCAACATGTCGTTGGCTTCCTTGAAGCGGTCGAGATCGAAGCTCAGCAGCGCGAAACTTTCGTTCTTCTCCTGCGCTTCGCTGATCTCGGCGGCGAGGCGCTCGAGGAAAGAGCTGCGATTGGGAAGTCCGGTCAGCGCGTCAAAATGCGCGAGATAGTGGATGCGGCCCTCCGCCGTCTTCTGCTCGGTCAGATCGCGCACCGAATAGACACGGCCACCGGCCAGTATATCGGCCGGCTTCGACAGGACCTCGACCGGGATCAGACGGCCGCCCTCGCCACGCAGCACTCCCTCGCTCTTGAGCGCGCCGGCCGGCGGTGCGACGCCGCCCTCGACGGTGAGGAAGTTGTCGAACAGGCTCTTGCCCACGATCTGGTCGCGCTTGCAGCCGGTGAGCTCCTCGAAGCTCGTATTGACGTCGACGATGCGGTTTTCCTTGACGATGATCAGGCCTTCGATCGCCGCATTGGCGAGGCGCCTGAGCCGCGCCTGGCCTTCGCCGCGCGCCGACTTGTCGGCGAAATAGGCGGCGATCCCGATGGCGAGCACCAAAGCCGAGGCGGCGGCAATGAAGAGCACCATGACCTGTTTCGGCACCGCGCCCAACGGCACCTCGACCAGCGGATCCGGCAGGATGGTGACGGCCGCCATGCCGGTGAAATGCAGGCTGCAGATGGCGAGCACGAAGGCCACCGCCGCGCCGTAGCGCCCCCGGATGGTGTCGGGCCAGCGTGTCAGATGGATCGCCACCATGCCGAGAGCGATGCTGGCGGTGACCGATGCGGCGACATAGCCCGTTTCCCATTGGACCGTACCGGCAACACGGAAGCCCGCCATGCCGATATAATGCATGGCGCTGATGCTGAGACCGGCGAGCGCGCCGCCGAGCCAGGGATGGAAGCCCGTCGACGACCAGCCGGCGACGATGAAGGCGAGGGTCATGCCGACGACGGCGATCAGAAGCGAGATCGTGGTGAGAAAGGGATCGTAGCCGGTGGAAAGGTCGGGCGCGAAAGCCAGCATGGCCAGGAAATGGGTGGTCCAGGTGGCGGTGCCGGCGGCGGTTCCCGCCATCACCAGCCACTGCCGGCGCAGAATGCCGTCCGATGCGCGCGCCCGCATGAACAGCCGCATTGCAACAAGACTTCCGATGGCGCAGATCGCGGCCGCCACCGCGACAAGCCGCAGATCGTGGTCCACGGTCAGGCAGGTCAGTACTTTCAGCATGGTGTCGTCCCGTCAACTATGCTGAAAAATGGAGACAAACCTCTAAGAATCCGTGGACCGCGTAGGTTAACAACTTCCTAAGTATCCAGGGAACTCGCCAGATCTAGCGATTTCCCCTGAGAAGTCTCAGCGCGTTGGCGGTCACCAGCACGGTGGCGCCGGTATCGGCGAGGATGGCGATCCACAATCCGGTCATGCCCATGACGGTGGTGACGAGGAACACCGCCTTGAGGCCGAGCGCGATCGTCACATTCTCGCGGATGATCCTGAGCGTGCGCCGTGACAGGCGGACAAGTGCGGCGACATCGCTGACACGGTTGTTGAGCACCGCCGCATCCGCCGCCTCCAGCGCCACGTCGGTGCCCGAGCCCATGGCGATGCCGACGGTGGCGGCGGCGAGCGCCGGCGCGTCGTTGATGCCGTCGCCGACCTTCGCCACGCCGCCCTCGGCGGCGAGCTTCTTGACAAAGCTGAGCTTGTCCTCGGGCAGGAGCTCGGCATTGACTTCCATGCCCAGGCTCTTGCCGATCGCCTCGGCATTGGCGCGGTTGTCGCCGGTCAGCATGACGGTCCTGATGCCGAGGGACGACACTTCCTTCAGCCCCTGCACCGCATCGGCGCGCGGCTCATCGCGGAGCGCAATGAGCCCCAGCGGCCTGCCGCCCGCCAGCACGACGGAGACGCTCTTGCCTTGTGCTTCGAGCGCGCGGGCCCGATCCAGCACCTCGGCGCTGGTGACGCCGAGCCGCGCCGGCGCGCCGATCGTGATGATCAGGCCCTCGACGATGGCATTGAGGCCTTTGCCGGGCAGTACTTCCGAATGGCTCGCCGGGGTGAAGGCGATGGTGCGCGCCTTGGCTTCCGCTACGATCGCCGCCGCGAGGGGATGCGAGGAAGCCGATTCCGCCGCCGCCGCGACCTTGAGCACGGAGGCCTCGTCGAGATCGCCGAGCGCAACGATGTCGGTGACTTTCGGCTTGCCTTCGGTGAGCGTGCCGGTTTTGTCGAAGGCGATCGCCTTCACCTTGCCGATCGCCTCCAGCACGCCGCCACCCTTGACGAGCAGGCCGCGCCGGGCGCCGGCCGCCAAGGCCGAGGCAATGGCCGCCGGCGTCGAGATGACGAGCGCGCACGGGCAGCCGATGAGCAGCAGCGCCAGAGCGCGATAGATCCAGGTAGACCAGTCCTCGCCCCAGGCGAGCGGCGGGACGATCGCCACCAGGATCGCCACCGCGCAGATGGCCGGCATGTAATAGCGCGAGAACGTATCGATGAAGCGCTCGGTCGGCGCCTTCGCGTCGGCCGCTTCCTCGACGAGGCGCACCACGCGGGCGATCAGATTGTCCTCCGCCGGCTTCTCGACCCGGCAGCGCAAGAGCGCCTCGCTGTTGATCGAGCCGGCGAGCACCGTATCGCCCGGTTCCTTGACGCGCGGCACCGATTCACCGGTCAGCGCCGATTCATCGAGAGACGACGTGCCGGAGATGACCGTCGCATCGGCGGGAACCCGGTCGCCCGGGCGCACCACCACGATGGCGCCGATGGCAATCTGTTCGATGGGCGTCTCGACGATACCGTTGCGGGTCTCGACCATCGCCGTCTTGGGCGCGATATTGGCGAGCGCCTTGATGCCGGAGCGGGCGCGTCCGGCGGCCACGCCTTCCAGCAATTCGCCGACCGCGAAGAGGAAGACGACGAGAGCCGCCTCCTCGGTGGCGCCGATGATGATGGCGCCAATGACCGCGATGGTCATCAGCATCTCGATGGTGAAGATAGAGCCGAAGCGCGCCGCCGTCAGCGCGCGCTTGACCACCGGAACGGCACCCGCCGCGCAGGCGGCGAGGAACACATAATAGGAGGCCTCGGGAACGAGCTGGGTCGCGGCATAGGCGGCGGCGATCAGCGCGCCGGAAATGATGACGAGCCAGCCCTTGGCCGATTGCCACCAATGACCTTCGATGGGCTTGGCATGGTCGTCATGCGCCTCAGCGGATGCGCTCGCGACGGCGGGCGCCTGCTGGCCATGGTCATGCGCGTGATCGTGGCCGCTGCAGCTGCCGTGATCGTGATCATGTGAATGGGCGGTCTTCGTTGCCGGGGCCGCGACGGAACTGCCGAAGGGGGCGATTCCGTAGCCGAGGCTTTTGACCGTGTTGGTGACCTCGGCGGCGCGTTCGGGTGCTGTGAGAGTCACCGTGAGCGTCTCGCTCGTCACCCCGACCTTGACGTCGCTGGCGCCGTCGACGTGGCCGACCGCCACTTCGATCTTGCGGGCGCAGCTGGCGCAGTCCATGCCGGTGATCTTGAATTTCTGGATCAGAGGCGCGTTCGGCACAGGCTTCGCGGCCGATGCGCCGACTGCTGAGATCCCGTAGCCGAGGCTCTTGACCGTGGCCGAGATCTCGGCCGCGCGCGAGGCCTCGACCAGCGTCACGGTAAGGGTTTCGCTCGTCACGCCGACCTTGACGTCGCTCGCGCCTTCGACGCGACCGACGGCAACTTCGATTTTGCGGGCACAGCTGGCACAGTCCATGCCGGTGATCTTGAATTTCTGGATAAGGGGTTCTCTTGACATCATGCTCAACCCCTACAATCTCTAGCCACTAGAGATACAAGAGGAAAAATACATGGCCGGATTCACCATAGGGAAGCTTGCGGAAGCGACCGCCACCAAGGTCCAGACGATCCGCTATTATGAGAGCATCGGGCTTCTGGCCCCTTTCACCCGCACCGAGGGCGGCCACCGGCTCTATGACGTCGAGGACAGGAAAAGACTGACCTTCATCCGCCATGCGCGCGAGCTGGGTTTCTCGATCGACTCCATCCGCGAGCTCCTCAGCCTCTCCGACAATCCGGATACGAGCTGCGAGCGCGCCGACGACATAGCCAGCCGCCAGCTCGAGGAAGTCGAACAGCGCCTGAAGCGCTTGAAGGCATTGCAGAAGGAATTGAAGCGCATGGTGGTGGAATGCGGCCATGGCCGCGTCTGCGACTGCCGCGTCATCGAGGTCCTAAGCGATCACCGCCTCTGCCAGACGTCGCATTGAATCGTGCCCGGCATCATGACTGTAGCGCATCAGCGACGATAGGGCGGCCTCCGCTCAGGGCGCCGGCACGATGTTCTGATTCATGTGCAGGATGTTGCCGGGATCGTATTTGGCCTTGATCTCCTGCAGCCTCGGATAGTTCGCGCCATAGGCGGCCGCCGACTGGTCGTTCGCCTCTTCTTCCATGTAGTTCACATATCGGCTGGAGGCGAGCCAGGGCTTCATCGCGTCGTAGCTGCGCCGCGCCCAGTCCGTGCACCTCGCTGTGTCGGCGGACTTCAGCCATTCCGACAGGACGACCAGATTGTAGCCCGGGGCGCGATGCGGGAAGGCCGTATCGGCCGGCTTCACGCGGCATGCCGCGCCGTGGAAATTCTCCAGGAGCAATTGTCCCATGGGTGTGGGGCAGCGAGCGAAACACTCGATGAGCGCATCGATCGCTTCGTCGCTCAGTTGCGACATGAAGCTCGACTTCCAATAGTTGAGAGCGCCTCTCGGATAAGCCGCATCCAATAGCGAATTCATCGCGCTATAGGAGATCGGTCCGATGGCGTCCATGACCGGCGTGCCGAAGGCCTTCAATGGCTTCATGGCCGCCTCGCCGTCGGAGACGGAGCCGCAATGGCAGCCCACCATCGCGGCAAGCTTGGTTCCCGATCCATCGGGCGCATGCACGAGCCCGGCAAAGACGATCATGTCGTCGGGCAGCGATCGGGTGATGTCGCGATAGAAATGCAGCATGTCGCGGGCGCTCTCGAAGGGATAGGCGATCAGGCCACCGGTGATCATCGGCCCCACCGGGTGCAGCAGATATTCGAAGGAGGACACGATGCCGAAATTGCCGCCACCGCCGCGCGCCGCCCAGAAGAGATCGCTGTTTTCCTCGGTGCTCGCGGTCAGAACCTTGCCCTCGACCGTGACGATCTCGACCGACAACAGATTGTCGAGCGCCAGGCCATGCCTGCCCATCAGCCACCCGATTCCGCCGCCCAAGGTGAGACCGGCTATTCCGGTGGTCGAGACGACGCCGCCGGTCGTCGCAAGACCGTGAAGCTGCGTCTCGCGATTGAATTCGCGCCAAGTGACTCCCCCTTGCGCCCGCGCCACGCCATGCTTGTGATCGACATCGATGCCCTTCATCGGGGCGAGATCGATCATAAGACCCTTGTCGATCGTCGCGCGTCCGGCGACATTGTGGCCGCCTCCCCTGACGGCGATCTCGAGGCCGAGCCTTTGGCCGAGCTCCAGAGCATCGACGATATCGGCGACACCGCGGCAACGGGCGATCAGAGCCGGGCGCTTGTCGATAAGACCGTTATGGACCCGTCTTGCCTCGTCATAGCCCGGCGAATTGGGCTGCAGCAGCTGGCCGGCAAAGGTCTTGGCGAGCTCGCTGACGTCGCGGGTCACGTCTTGAACAGTCGGCATGGGACTCCCCGAGGTTGTCGCGTTTAGGCGAAAAGCAGGCCTAGACTACCGCCTCCGCGGCCTCCGGTCGAGCGGCGGCGCGAGGCCCTTGCCGGGCAAACCCGCGCTTGCTTAATGTTATGGCCGGGGGAGACCTGCGCATTTGAAATGCGAAAAAAGGGGAGACCGCGATGTCGGACCTCAATCCGTCGCACATACTGCAGATCGGCATGGGTTTCTTCGCGTCGAAGGCGCTCCTGTCGGCGATCGAGCTGAAGCTCTTCACAGCCCTCGCCCGCCAGCCGATGACGGGCGCCGAGATCGCCCATAGCCTCGCCCTGAACGAGCGGGCAGTGCCCGATTTTCCCGATGCGCTGGTCGCTTTGGGCTTTTTGCGGCGGGATGGCGACGGACCTCAGGCCCGCTACTCCAATTCACCTGAAACGGCGCATTTTCTCGACGCCACCAGCCCCTCCTATGTCGGCGGCATATTGGAGATGGCCAATGCCCGCCTCTATCGCTTCTGGGGCGATCTGACCGAGGCTTTGAAGACCGGCAAGCCGCAGAACGAGACGAAGCATTCCGGCGAGCCGATGTTCGCCAAGCTCTATGAAGTGCCTGAGCGGCTCGAGCAATTCATGAGCGCCATGTCCGGTATTTCGGCCGGCAACTTCCTGATCTTCGCCCAAACGTTCGACTTCTCAAGATACCGCACGCTCTGTGACGTCGGCGGCGCCACCGGGCAGCTCTCCTGCATGGTCGCCGCCGCGCATCCCCATATGCGCTGCACAAGCTTCGATCTGCCCAATGTCGTGCCGATCGCGACGCGCAAGATCGCCGAAGCGGGCTTGAGCGACCGCGTCGAAGCCGTCGGCGGCGATTTTTTCGCCGATCCCTTGCCACGTGCCGATGTGATCACCA